>JBMNNN010000118.1:0-6658 GCA_050942555.1 Christensenellales bacterium | reverse complement strand
GGCCGCGCCGACGCCGGATCGGTCGCTGGCACTCGATTACCTGTCGGAGATCGCCTTCTCGAGCGAATACGGCGGCTCCGCCGGCAGCGAGGGAAAGATACGCAAATGGGAGCAGCCGATACTCATCGAGGTCAGCGGCAGCCCGACCGCCGAAGATCTCGCTACGCTGGACAGCCACATCGAGGCGCTTGGCATGATTCCGGGTATGCCCGACATCCGGAGGGTCGTGTCGGACGGTAGCGTGGAGATGCATTTCGTGCCGCTTTCGGGCATGGCGTACACGATCCCCGGCTATGTGGAGGGTAACTGGGGTTACTTTCAGGTGTGGTGGGACAGCGGCATGCGCATCGAAAGGGCGTTGATCGGCATCGCGACCGACGTCACGACGCAGGAGCAGCGCAATCATCTGATACTGGAGGAGGTAACACAGATGCTTGGGCTGATGCAGGACTCAGAACTGTACGAAGACAGTATATTCTATGCCCCCTGGAGCGAAACGCAGGCGCTGTCCGAGCTGGACTGGCAGACGCTGTATCTGCTGTACCGGCCCAATATCCGCGCGGGCATGACGCAGGACGAGGTGGTCGCAGTATTGACGGGCGAAGGAGCGGCGGCAAATGGATAAATCCCCGCGGCAGCGCATGATCGACACACTTTGGGGCCGGGGCGAGCGGGTTCCCGTCGCCTACTGGCATACGCCCGGCTGCCCGCCTCTGCCGGGCCTTGAAGGGGCAGCCGCGCTGTGCGCCGCGGGCCTTACCCGCATCGAGCACCCCCACTGCGCGATCACGCGCGCTCCAGTATCGCGCGGCGGCGTCACGTCAACCGCATCGGTGCTGCACACGCCCGACGGCCGCCTGACGCAGGAATGCTATCCCGATCCCGACAGCGGCCTGCCCGTCATCCACAAGCATTTCGTCACGCGTCCCGCTCATTACGGGCCCCTCCTCAGCTACCTCCGGGACGCCCGCGTCGCGCCCGACTACAGGCCGTATATGCAGGCCGACGAGGCGCTTGGCGAGCTGGGCCTGCCCGTCGTATCCTCCCTGCCCACGCCGCTGGCGCATCTCGCGGCGCGCTTTCGCGACGCCCGGGAGCTTGCGTCCGACCGGCAGGCCGATACCGGGGCGGTGAGACAGTGCATACATCATCTCAGGCGTCTGTTCCGCGAGCAGACCGGGGCGCTTGTGGCGGCGCGCGAGAGCGCGCCCTTTGCCGCGGTCATGGTTCCCGACGCGCTGGACGCGCAGCTGCTGTCGGACGAAGACTTCGGCAAATACTACCTGCCGCGGTACCGGGAGCTTCACGCCGCGCTGCCCGATGCAGCCGTCATGGTCGAGGCCGCCGGGCGGGTCGCGGACGACTGGGAATTCCCCGCCGCGGGCTGTCTCATGCTGCCAGCGGACGCCGGGCTATCGCCCGGGGAGGCGCTGGCTGCGTGGCCCGGGCGCTCTGTGCTGGTTACGCTGCCCCGCGAGCTGCTATTGGGCCCTCCCGGGCAGGTCACCGAGACGGTGGCGGCGCTTGCCGCGCTGCCCGGCGCGTCGGCGCGGCTCGCGGTCGCGATGCCGCCGGGGCTGTCGGCCGATGTGCTCATCCGGCGCGTGCCGGCCGCGCTGGCCGGAGCGGAGTCCTGAAAATCCGCACCGCACCGCATCTGCGGCGTTTCTGCCTGTATTAGTGATCGATTGCCGTCCGCCATGCCAACGCGAGCAGCGCGTCGGCCTCGGTCCTGGGCGTGTCGAACCCGCACATGAGGCGGCTGCATGTGCGTCCCCCGCCCGCCTCCATATCGTAGAACAAATACCGCTGCGCGATCGCCTCGGCGACCGGCGGCGGGAAATTCGCGAAAACGCCGTTGGCCTGCGTGGGAAACGCTATCGCGACGCCGGGGAGCGTTGACAGCTCCCGGGAGAGCCGCGCGGCCAGCGCGTTGGCGTACGCCGCGCCGGGACGCCAGACCGCCTCGTCGAGCCACGCCAGATACTGCGCCGCGATATAGCGCATCTTCGAGTGCAGCTGCGCGCCATGCTTGCGGATGTACCGGAACTGCGCGCCCCGTCCATATGCACCCGCAGCCCATGCCGGTGCGCGACCCCGGCGAGCGCGGCGACTTCATCGGGCGTGTAGAGCGTTCCCACCTCGGTAGGGTTTGTCAGTGAGATAAGCGCCGGTTGGCTCTGGTGCATGCTGCCCAGCCCCGACAGGCGCTCCTCGACCGCGTCGGGCGTCAGCTTGTCCCCGGGCGCGGTCAGTATCTTGCATCCGGCGAATTTCTCGGGCGCTCCCGTCTCGTCCACCGAAAGGTGCGCGATTTCGGTCGCGATGACCGCCTGCCACGACCGAACCAGCGCGCCCACCGAAAGCGTATTGGCCCCGGTGCCGTTGTATACGAAATAGACCGACGATTCGCTGCCGAACAAATCCCGGAATCGCTGCTCGGCCCTCCGCGTCCACGGGTCGTCTCCGTAGCTTAGGGCATGTCCGCGGTTCGCTTCGCGCAGCGCGTCCATGACCGCGGGATGGACGCTTCCGCAGTTGTCGCTGGCAAAACAGGCGTTTTTCGTCATCGACGCTTCGTCTCCTGTATCTGAATAGAATTAACGTGTTACGGTGATGGTCACCGGCACCGGCTCGCTGGTCCCGTCCCGGCCAAACGCGCGAAAATCGATCGTGTAGGTGCCGGGCGGCACCAGCGACGGGACCCGCAGCCGATAGGAAAACCTGCCAGGCCCGTCGGGGTTCATGCGCATCGCATAGCGCGTTCCCGACAGGCGCATTTCTACGTACTGCGGCGCTCCCGGGCCCGACACCGTCGCCTTGGCGGATATCGTCTGTCCGATGCGAACCTGCCGGGGCGTGACCTCGACATCGAGCTTCATGGCTGCCATGGACATTCCTCCCTGCCCGCGCTTGCGGCGGGCCGTCGGGTCTATCCTATGCGCCGCCTGGCGGAAACATACCAGCGGACCGTACCGGGAGCGGCGGCGCGCCGTATAAAAAACGGCGGGAGCAGGCTCCCGCCCTCGCGCCGCTGCGGCACGATGCCGACATTAGCGCAGCGTTTCTTCGGCCAGCATCTCCTTGACTTTCATCAGGCGCGTCAGGTTGCCGCGCTCGTTCTCGTCGAGCTTCATCGTGATCGCGCGGATCGTGTCGGTCATGTCGGGAATCATCACGTACTCGAGCGCGTTGACCCGGCGGCGCGTCTTTTCGATTTCGTCAGCCAGCATGTTGCATGCTTTTTCCATCTCGGCCAGCTCGATCATGCGCAGCGCCGCGCGGTTCAGCGCGGCGATCGCCGCGTCCAGCTCGGCCGACGTGGTCATGAATCCATAGGGGTAGCTGACCTCGCTGCCCTCCTCGTCCACGACCTCGAATACCGGCACGTCCACGCTCATGATGTTCTTCCGGCCAACCCTGAGCTGCAGCTGCCGGGCCGGCCACAGCACGGCCTCCTCCAGTACCTCGGTTCCCAGGGCGGCCCGCGCCATCAGGAAATCCCGCAGCGCGGCGGCAAGTTCCTCCTCGACCGAGCGGCGCAGCGCCTGGTTCCTGCGCACGAAGTCCACGAACCGGCGGATCATTTCGTCGCGCTTGTCCTTCAGAAGCTTATGGCCGCGCATCGCTATCTTCAGGCGCTTTTTGAGCCGCGAAAGCTCCATCCGTGTGGGATTGACGCGCATGACGGGCATCGGTCAGCCCTCCCGGCTGCCGTCGGGCAGATATTTGTCGAGCCAGGCGTCGCGTATGCGCTTAAGCTCGGATCGGGGCAGTATCGACAGGAGCTGCCAGCCGATGTCCAGCGTCTCCTCGATCGAGCGGTCCGTATCGTATCCCTGGGAAACGTACCGCTCCTCGAACTCGTCGGAGAACTTCGCGTAGAGCTTGTCGACGTCGCTGAGCGCGGCGTCACCCAGTATGACCGCCAGCTCCTTGGCCTGCTTGCCGCGGGCGTATGCTGCGAAAAGCTGGTTCATCGTGTCGGCGTGATCCTCCCGGGTCTTCCCTTCGCCGATGCCCTTGTCCTTAAGGCGCGACAGGCTGGGCAGCACGTCGATGGGCGGGCTGATGCCCTTCTGGTGAAGCTGCCGTGAGAGTATGATCTGGCCCTCGGTGATGTATCCTGTCAGATCCGGTATCGGGTGCGTCTTGTCGTCCTCGGGCATCGTGAGGATCGGAATCTGCGTGATCGAGCCCTCCTTGCCCTGTATGCGCCCGGCCCGCTCGTACATCGTCGCAAGGTCGGTGTACAGGTAGCCCGGATAACCGCGGCGGCCGGGAACTTCCTTGCGCGCGGCTGAAACCTCGCGCAGCGCTTCGGCGTAGTTCGTGATGTCGGTCAGTATGACCAGCACGTGCATGCCCAGTTCATACGCCAGGTACTCGGCGGCGGTCAGCGCCATGCGCGGGGTCGCGATGCGCTCGATAGCCGGGTCGTTGGCCAGGTTTGTAAAGAGCACCGCGCGCTCGATGGCGCCGGTGCGCCGAAAGTCGCTGATGAAAAACTCGGCGTCCTCGTAGGGTATGCCGATCGCGGCGAATACGACGGCGAAGTTGCTCTCGCCGCCCAGTACGCGCGCCTGCCGGGCGATCTGCGCCGCCAGCTGCGCGTGGGGCAGGCCCGAGCCTGAAAATACCGGCAGCTTCTGCCCGCGCACCAGCGTATTGAGCCCGTCGATCGCGGAAATACCGGTCTGGATAAACTCCGAGGGGTAGTCGCGGGCCGCCGGGTTGATCGGCGTACCGTTGATGTCGCGGCGTTCCCTGGCGATGATGGGCGGTCCGTCGTCTATCGGGCGGCCCATCCCGTCGAAAATTCGTCCGAGTATATCGGGTGATACCGGCAGCTCGATGCCCCGTCCCAGGAAACGGGCCCGCGCCTGCGTGAGCTGCAGTCCCTGCGAGCTCTCGAAAAGCTGCACGAGCGCGCGGTCGCCGTCCACCTCCAGCACTCTGCCCGCGCGGATTTCCCCGCCCTGCTCGATCTCCACGAGCTCATTGAACTTCACGCCCGAAACCCGTTCGACCAGCATCAGCGGACCTACGACCTCCCGGATGGTCCGATATTCCTTGAGCATGTCACAGTCCTCCCGCAGCAATGAGATCGGCGACCGTATCCTTAAGTTCCTTTTCGATCGTATCGAATTCGTCCATGTTTTCCTCGGGTATGTATTTGGCGCGTCCGATCCGCTCCCGTACCGGCATGTTGATGAGAAGCGAAAACTCCACGCCGTTGTCCAGCGCCCCCACGGCCTGATGATACCACTCGAGTATGAGCCGCAGCATCCGGTACTGCTTCAATGGGGAAGTGTATGTGTCCACCTCATGGAACGCGTTCTGGTGCAGATAGTCCTCCCGGATGGAGCGCGCCACCTCCAGCGTGAGCCGGTCGCGGAATGAAAGCGAGTCCACGCCCACCAGCCGCACCACTTCCTGCAGCTCCGACTCCTCCTGCAGTATGCGCATCCCCTCTGCGCGCAGCGCCGAGAAATCCGGGGCGACCCGCTCGTCGAACCAGGCGTCCAGCCGGTCGGAGTACAGCGAATAGCTCTGCAGCCAGTCGATGGCCGGGAAATGGCGCTGGTAGGCAAGCGTGTCAGAAAGCCCCCAGAACACCTTGACGATGCGCAGCGTGTTCTGCGACACGGGCTCGGATATGTCTCCGCCCGGAGGCGATACCGCCGAGACAGCGGTGATGGAGCCCTGCCGCGCGTCGGAGCCCTGGCATATTACGGTACCCGAGCGCTCGTAGTACTCGGCGAGCCGCGACGCCAGATAGGCCGGATACCCTTCCTCGCCGGGCATTTCCTCGAGACGCCCCGACATCTCGCGCAGCGCCTCGGCCCAGCGCGAGGTCGAGTCGGCCATGATCGCGACCTTGTATCCCATGTCGCGGAAATACTCGGCGACCGTGATGCCGGTGTATATCGAGGCTTCACGGGCCGCCACCGGCATGTCCGACGTGTTGGCGATGAGCACGATCCGGTTCATCAGCGACTCGCCGGTGCGGGGATCCTTCAGCTGCGGGAACTCCATGAGCACGTCGGTCATCTCGTTGCCCCGCTCGCCGCAGCCCACATACACGATGATTTCTGCGTCGGCCCACTTGGCGAGCTGGTGCTGCACGACGGTCTTGCCGCTACCGAACGGCCCCGGAACCGCGGCCGCGCCGCCCTGCGCCACCGGGAAAAACGTGTCGATGACGCGCTGTCCGGTTATCATGGGTTCCGATGGCGGCAGCTTGCGCTCATAGGGGCGGCCTTTGCGCACCGGCCACCGCTGGAGCATCGGAATCCCGGTTTCCCCGTCCGCGGTCCGCACCCGGATGACGGGATCGGTGATCGTCGCCTCGCCCTCGTGCACCCAGACCACCTCTCCGCTCAGGCCTGGAGGCGTCAGGATCCGGTGCTCGACGACGGCGGTCTCCTGCACCGTGCCCAGTACATCGCCGGGAACCACACGGTCTCCGGTCTTCACAAGCGGCCGGAAATCCCATTTTTTCTCCCGGTCCAGCGAAGCCACCTCGACGCCGCGGGTGATCCGATCCCCGACCGTGCGCCGGATGACGGTCAGCGGCCGCTGTATTCCGTCGAATATCGACGAGATGAGTCCCGGCGCCAGCTCCACCGACAGCGGCTCTCCGGTCGTCTCGACC
>JBMNNN010000116.1:0-6697 GCA_050942555.1 Christensenellales bacterium | reverse complement strand
GTGGCCCATCGGCGCGCGCTCGCCCTGCCCGATGTTGTCGGGCACCAGCACCACGGCGCCCTGCCGGGCCAGACGCCGCGCCATGGCCTGATAGCCCGGGTTCAGCTTGCAGTCGGCGCCGTGTCCGCAGCACAGCAGCACGAACGGCCGCCGTCCGCCGCCGTCGGGCACGTAGAGGTGCGCGGCGGCCTGTACGCCCGGCCAGGATTCGGCCTGGAGAAACGCTATTTGAAAGCCCTTCTGCGGGAGCGTCCGGACCGACCGCGCCCGGATTGCTGGTATATATTCGTCATGGATGGAGAGGCATTTGCGCACGATCGCGATAATGCGCTCGCGGTCGGCGGGTATCCACGGACGCAGCCTGGGCGCGTCCTCCATCGCCTGCCGGAAACGGCTCTCATACTGCTCAAAGGCCTCAAGGGCCGCGGTTTCCCGCATGGTATCGGTCATATAGACACCTCCTGGCGTAATAGGTCAGGCGCGGTTCCTGACCGGGTTGCGCAGTACTCCTACGCCCTCGACCTCGATCTCTATGAAGTCGCCATCGGCCATCGGCCCGACGCCTGCGGGCGTGCCGGTCGTCACGATGTCGCCGGGATGAAGCGGCATGGCCTTGGATATGAAGCTAATAAGCTCCGGGACGCCAAACAGCAGGCTGTCGGTGCTGCCATCCTGCCGTATCTGTCCGTTGAGCCGGGAGCGGACGCGCAGGCGTCCGTAGTCGAGCCCGTCCACGATCCACGGCCCCAGCGGGCAGAATGTCGGATAGTTCTTGGCCCGCGTCCACTGGCCGTCGCGCTTTTGTACGTCCCGCTCGGTGACGTCATTAAGACAGGTCGCGCCCAGTATCGCCCCGGCGGCCTCTCCGGGCTCCTCGTTGGCGCATTCGCGTCCAATTACCAGCGCAAGCTCGGCCTCGTAGTCGACCCGCGTCGCTCCGCGGGGGATCAGTATGTCCTCATCGGGCCCGATGACGGTGTGGGGCAGCTTGACGAACAGCACCGGGCTTTGCGGCACCTCCGAAGCGCCCAGCTCGTCGATATGGTCGAGATAATTCTTTCCGACAGCCACCACCTTGCCGGGAATTAGCGGGGCCAGTAGGCGCGCCGCGCGCAGCGGAACGGTCATGTCGGTTTCACGGTAGTCCCAGAAGGGCCCGTCTATGACCGTGACGGTATCGCCCGACAGGATGCCGTTTCGTATCAGTCCGCGGTACTCAAAGCGCAGATAAATCATGAAACTCCTCCGGTATTGTATTTGCACGAATCCCTTTTACTATTCGGGAAAAAACTACGCTTTCCTGCCTGCGCCGCACGGCGCAAAAAAATGGGCGGACGCGCGCGCGTCCGCCCAGTGGAATTTAGGTTTATGGCTCGTCCAGCGTGATGTCGGGATAGTAGCGTACGAACTCGCGGAGCATCGGGACGACATCGCCCTCGATTTCGGCCATGTGGTGGATGTAGGGCCCGTCGATGAGCCGCTTTTCCCATTTGGGCAGGTCGTCAAACCGCGCCCACACATAGGTGCCGATCGTGTAGGGGCCTTCCACGGCGTCGAAGCCTCCGGTAAGCAGCGAGTATTTGCCGGCGATGCTGTCCAGCCGTGCGATCGTGTAGCGACCGTCCCGGACGATGAAACTGGGCCGGGCGTTGACGAGCTTGGGCTGGGGGCCGTCGGGCTTGCGCAGAGAGTACGGGAACGGTCCGCAGTGCCAGATGAGTTCGGTGTTGTCGTCGCTGGGGTGGCGGGCCGTGAATTCTCCAAAGAAGGGGCGCGACTGGCCCCGCGTCGCGCACGAGAGAAGCGACATCGACACCGCGCCCATGATGTCGGATTCGCATGTCACGATGGTACCCTCGTCGCCCAGCAGGCTCATCGCGGTGCAGGGCATCGCATTGACCGCCGCCATCATCGCGGTCCAGCATTCAGTTGATACGACGCGGCAGTCGTACTCGGCCAGCAGCTCACGGTAGAAGAACTTGAAGGCGGCTATCCGGGTGAGCATCTCGTCGTCCATGCCGCCCAGGTCGAACTTCGCGCGGATGTCGGCGGCGACTGCGGGAATCTCAGCTGCGTATTTTTTCATCACGTCGTGAAAGAGCTGTATCGACAGCGCCATATTGACGGGCACGATCTCGATGCCGAACCGCTCCATGAGCTCGCTCTCGTTGCACATGACGCAGTTGAAGGGCTTGGGCCGCGTGCCAACCTGCGCGATGCGAAGCCCCTTGAAGTTCTTGACCATGCACACGACCGAAAGGAATTTCTCAAAGTCGCGGGTAAAAACCGCGTCCTCTATGTTGCAGTTCTCTATATGCGAGAAGGGCAGACCGTAGCGCTGCAGCTGCTTGCTGATCGGGAAATGGCCGCACTGCGCGTCGGTGTAGCGGGTGCCGTCGGGCTCGTATATCGTGTCCCTGGGCGCCCACAGCAGCACGGGCTTGCCGACAAGCTGGGCTACCTTGCCCGCCACTTCCTCGTTGCCGTAGTTGCAGTTGATGATGAACACCGCGTCGACCTTCTCGGCGATGAACCGGTCGGCGATGGCCCGCGCCTGGCGGACGTCGTACATGAGCCCTTCTTCATTGAGGAAGTCGAGATCAATAAACTCCACCTGATCCGAGGCGAAGTGCTCCCGGATGTACGCGATCGCCTTTTTCTTGTTGGCCAGCGCGTATTCGGGATTGAATATGCCGGTCCGTTTGCCCGGCAGCCAGCGCCTGCAGGGCGCCAGACCAATCTTTACGCGATAATCGAGCATGCCAATCCATCCTTCCCGTGGGAAAACGCCGCTTCCCGCATGAAAATTATTTGCACTATAATTATGCTATACATGCAAATAATTTGCAAGTGGTTATTCTATTGTTTTTTCGACTGCAAATCGTCCTGTAGCGGGGCATGGCCGTACCGGCCGGCGTTTTTGCGGATAAACTCGCCCGGGCTTGTCCCTGTGACCGACTTGAATACGCGGCAGAAGTACGCGGTGTCGCCGAACCCCAGCTCCTCGGCCGCTTCTCCCGCGGTAAAAAGGCCCGACTGCAGCAGCTCACGCGCCCGGCTGATGCGCAGCGCGTTGCGGTAACGGACGGGCGACATACCGGTGTATTCGCGGAAAAGGCGCCGAAAGCTCGTCTGGCTGACAAAGCACAGCGCGGCCAGCTCCTCGATCGGCGTGTTTTCTGTGAAATGCTGCTCAAGATAGCGTATACCCGGACCGATTGCCTCGCATCCGCGGGAAATCATGTTTTCGCGGTACAGTTCCCCGCTCATATCGGTCAGAAGATCAAACACGCGCGCCTTGATGCGGGCTGGCGGGGTAAGGCCTGTGCGATACAGGCGCAAAAGGTCGGTGAACCGGTTTTCGTAGCTGACTGGATTTTCGGGCCGGATGACGCGGATCACGTCCGACAGCACGATGGGCCGCAGGCGCATATCCATGATGTCAAAATTGATCAGTATGAACCGGCAAATGGGCTCGCGCTCCCCGGCGGCAAAAGCGCACCGGTAATGGCTGAGCTTGGGCAAAAAGATGATATCTCCCTCGGTAGCCGAGCAGGATGGACCGTCGCTCATCCGGTAGTCGATCGCGCCCGATATGAGGCAGATAATGCCGTTTCCACCGTCTCTGCCGGGATTGGGCGTGATAAAATCGGTCTCCGGCTGCCGTCTCTGCTCGAGTATGACGGTATTGTACAGAAAGTAGTCCTTTTTCTGAAGCGCTCCGAATCCATCTCCCTGAATCATCGTATGCCCTCCCTGCTTCCTGATTGTAACAGATCAACCGCGGTGCCGCAAGCCGGAGGGCCCGTGTAAAACGTTTTCGGCTGCAGGGCCCGGATCCGCAGTGGCTACCGCTATGGATCCGCATCCTTCTGTTGGTCCCCGGGAGCGGCCCTGTAGCCCCGCAGCTTCTGAAGCGCTCTTTGCGGCGCGTCCTTCGCGGTGCCCCAGGGCCTGTCGGTATTGCGGTAGTTGAACTTCGTGGTAAAGAAATGGATTTCCTCATGCAGCCGGGTGAGGGCTTCCTGCTGCCGCTCGCACATCAGCGCGATAAGCGGCCGCGGGTCGCGCAGCAGCGAGGGCTTTAGAAGCTCCCGCAGCATGGCGGCGAAATGGGGCTGGCACAAGCCCCGGCACGAGGAAAAGCTTTTCCGGAAATCGGCGTCGCTGCCCAGCATGCTCGCCATGGTCTCTATATACCGCTCCATGATCGTGCCCGAGCGCTCGCATACCACGCATCTGGCGCATTCCTTTTCGACCGCGTCAAGGAGCTTAGCCGCGGCAATCAGCTTCCTGGGCTTTTTGCGCGCGGCCTCGTCGGACGCGGCCTGAAGGAGGGGCCGCAGCCTCTCCAGCAGCGTATCCATCCTCGTATCCAGCATCAGCGCGAGGGGCAGTTTTTGCTCGCTGTCCCACAGCATGCGCAGATGGCGGGCGCAAAAGCCCCTGTCGTTGACCGCGATGCGGGTCGCGGGCTCCATGACCGACCCGCCAAGGTACAGCTCGATCATGCCGCACTCGACGCTCTGGGCCAGCGTGCACAGCGGACACTCGCTTCCGGAACGCACCGCGTCCCAGATGGGGATCGTATCGATATGGTATGGCATTCGGCTTCCTCCGCGGCGATGAATGATCGGACAGGCTCCTGAATATAGTATAGCATATATTACCCTGTTCATACATTATGAAGATGGGAGTCGAAGTGATGATGGCCACGCGAAGACGCAGAAGAAGCCGCAGACCCGCACAATCCTCGAATCGCGCCGCCACGGTCTTCCTGCTGATCGTGCTCATCGGCGTGATGATCTGGTTCGCGGCGGTCGGAAACATCGGGAAGTTCATCGCGGAGAGAATCATCGCCCCGCTTTCAGGCCGGACG
This sequence comes from Christensenellales bacterium, assembly GCA_050942555.1. Classification (GTDB taxonomy): domain Bacteria; phylum Bacillota; class Clostridia; order Christensenellales; family UMGS416; genus JAAYXU01. Next base: position 1,818 of record JBMNNN010000116.1, on the reverse strand, counting down.
CCGCCTGTCACGGGGACAAGTCCCGTCACGACGCAATCGCTCGCTCCCGCATCGGCTTCTCCCGGCGTGACCGACGCGAGCGCGGCCGTCCGGGTGTCGGGTTCCGTCGAGATGCAGGGCTTTGGGGTCTACTGCGTGCAGTGGGGCGCGTTTTCCGCGCAGGAGAACGCGGAGCTCGCGGCGTCGGGCTGCAGGAGCCGGGGCGCGGCGGCCTATATCTATAAGGACGGCGACCTGTACCGGGTGCTGGGCGACGCATTCCTCGTCCGGGACGAAGCGGCGGCGGCCCGCGACGTCTATACCGCGTTTTATAAAATGGATGCTTTTGTCTACGAAATGGCCATCCCGGCGGTCAGCCTCAAGGTGGTCGCGACGCAGCCCCAGATCGACGCGATGCAGCGGGCTTTCGATATCTGGGCGGAAACGGTCGAATCGCTGCGCGGGCTCATTACCAGCTACGAGACCCGGCAGATTACCGCCGAGACGCTGGCGCTGCGCCTTGAGGAATACGCCCGCGATCTGACCCATGCGGGCGAGGAGCTCTCGTCGGTCGCGGGCGACACGTCGGACTCGCCGGTTTTGAGCGGGATCCTTTCGCTGCTCAGCAAGACGGGTCAAACGCTTTCCACGATGTGTCAGCAGCTGAAGTCCGAAACAGAGGGGGCCATTCTAACGGATTTAAAGTATAATTATATCGGAATGCTGGCCGAGTTTCGACAGTATTCGGATAAGGCCGTCCTCGCATAGCGGGACGGATTACATGGTCATACACAGCGCGGGCGGCACGCTTGCGCTGACCGTCGACCGCGATACGATCGGACTTATGGCCCGGGACAGCGGGCCGGGCATACCCGATATCGGGCTTGCGATGCAGGAGGGGTACTCCACCGCGTCCGAGGCGATCCGCGAGATGGGATTCGGGGCGGGCATGGGCCTGCCCAATATGCGCCGGTGCAGCGATCGGTTTGCCATCCGCTCGTCGCCCGGCGGTACTGTGATGGACATGGAGTTTATTATCGGCAAAGAAAGTGGATGAAATGGACCGGTATTTTCACTCGGTCACGCTGGACCGGGACAAATGCAAAGGCTGTATGAACTGTCTGCGGGGATGCCCCACCGAGACCATCCGCGTGCGGGACGGCAAGGCCGCGATCATCGCCGAGCGCTGTATCGACTGCGGCGAGTACATACGCGCCTGCCCATACCATGCGAAGGTCGCCCGAACCGATCCCCTCTCGTCCCTTGACCGCTTCCGGTATGATCGAGGCCCAAAGTGCCGCATTATACAGCAAAACCGCAAAGTACCATAAAATTGTTATCCGTTTACAGTTAATTGACCATAATTAACATTTTGAGTATATAATACACGTGATAATTGTAAACTCTACCATCGCCATTTATGTTGACTTGTGATATAATTGCATCGGGCAGGTTGTTAAAAAATTATCAATCTTTGCGCGGGAGGGTAGTATTATGGGAAAGAAGCTGGATCCGAAGCTTTTTGAAGCGCTGGAGCAGGTCATCGCCCGGTATAAGGATCAGAAGGGACCGCTGATGCCGGTCATGCAGGCGGCGCAGAATCTCTTCGGATATCTGCCCATAGAGGTGCAGGATTATATCGCGCGAGGACTGGACGTTCCGCTCGTAAAGGTTTACGGCGTGGCAACGTTCTACTCGCAGTTTAAGCTGGAACCAAACGGCGAGAACACAGTGAGCGTGTGCCTGGGCACGGCCTGCTACGTTCGTGGCGCACAGAAGGTGCTGGACAGGCTCAAGGAAGAGCTCGGCATCGAGGAGGGGAAGACAACCCCCGACGGG
>JBMNNN010000115.1:0-6703 GCA_050942555.1 Christensenellales bacterium | reverse complement strand
ACGCCGTCGGCTCCGCCGATCGCGCGGTCAGCTAAAAGAAACAGTCCCGGGCCGATCGTATTGGCGCGGCAGGGCACCAGCGTCGTGCGGCTTTTAAAGCTCGTGATCGCGTTCTGCTCGATCGTCAGCGGATGGAGCTTCGCGCCCAGGCGGTGCGTCTGGCTTTTCCACTCTTCGACCGACGCAAACTCCGCCGCGAAGTGCGGCTCCCAGAACGCGATGTGGCACATACGTCCGATCCCGTATACGAGGACGAGACGGGCGTTTTCCCTGCGAAGCGCCGCGATACTGGCGGCATAGCCGGGCAGGTTCTCACGGGTCGCGAAGTTGCGCTGCGCCCGGGGAACCGTCAGCTCTCCCAGCGGCCCGTAGAAAGCCGCTTCCATCGCATTCTGAAAAGCGGCGGGATCGTCGGACGGGAGCGTCTGGCCCTCCGCGTCGCTCCACTCGTCCATGTTGAACCCCCAGACGTGGTCGCAGCGCACGTTCCACTCCCGCAGGAAGTAGACGGCCCAGCGATACATGCCCATTGGGCCCACCGGCAGTATCAGCGCGATTTTCCGGCCCTGCCGCCGGGCTTCGCTGATCTCGCGCGCGATCTCGTGGCCCATCCTTACCTCGAAGTCCGCGAGCGTATCGCATACGACAGGCTCAAAGTCCGGATGCCAGAAGTCCTGACGCTGGGTTGCAGTCTCGGGATCGGGGTCGATGCATGCGTCGATGCGAGGAAGATCCCATCCGGCTGGATAGAAGCCCTCGAGCAGGGAGCCTTTTACAGTGTCGATAAAGTTCATAAATAATTCTCCTTTCTATGGAAGCATCCGCCGGGTGGCGATGCGCGGCCAGCTCATATGCTGGGTGAATCCCTCTGCGTATCCCACGCTGGACTGTATGCCGCGGAACCGTGCGGTGACCCGAACGAATTCCGAAAAGTCGATGTGGTCGTGCTCCCTCATCCACCGGATCTGGCTCTCGTGGCATTCGAGGGCCGCGATCTTGGCCTCGATCGTATCGGTGATGTCGACATACTCTGTGGGCAGGAAATTGACTCCGGCCAGATTGTCCATATAGTAAATAACCGGAAACACACCATGCGCTGGGCTTCCCGGCGCGTAATGCGGCACCGTCGCGGAAAAGCTCGCGTCGACGGCCATCTGCCCTACGGTGACATGGTCGACCATGTAGTCGGTCGGGCTGTGGGTGATGATCACGTCGGGCTTTGTGTCGCGTATCACCTTTACGAGCTCCTCGATTTTGCGGTCGTAGAACTCCTTGACGCGCAGGTCGCCGACGTCGAGGCTTATGACCTGTGCGCCCAGTATCGCGCCGCCCCGCCGGGCTTCCTCGCCCCGGATGAGCCGGAGCTCCGGGGGCATAATCTGCGTGTGTCCCATGTCCCCGTTGGCGACATGGCACAGGAATACGCGGTCGCCCCTGTCCGCATATTTTCGCAGCGTGCCGCCGCACCCGATCTCCACATCGTCCGGATGGCATCCGATAGCCAGTATGTTCATTTGCTGTCCCTCCTCAAGTCTGTTAACCTTTGTTCGCTGTACTTACGCTCTCCCGGCGCTCGGCCAGCGCGATGAGACCGGGCGCGCCCAGATCGTCGAGCGCCTGCCGCGCCGCGCCGCATACCACCGCCGTGCTGCCGCAGCCTGCCGACCGCAGCGCGGGTGGATAGGGCGTATAGCGGGCGAGCGCGTCCTCGAATCTCCGGGCGTGGGCCATGAGACACGAACCCATGCCGCCGCCAATGATCATGACCTCAGGGTTCAGTATCGCCGCGAGACTCACCAGCGCCCGGCATGTGAGCTCCAGCGCGCGTTCGGTCACCGCGACGGCCGCCGACTCGCCCTCTTCCCGCAGCGCGAACACGCGGGCCACCGCCTCAGCCGGGTCGGCGGGAAGCGGGCTGCCTCCCGCTCTGCGGTATTCGCTCAGTATCGAGCGGGTGGACAGCACCTGTTCGAACGCGCCGAGCGGCTCGAACGCGTCCCGGCGGGGCGCCTGCTCAAAGAGCGCGTAGGCGATCTCCCCGGCCGCGCCGGTGCTGCCCGATATCACGCGCCCGTCCACGAGAATGCCAGCTCCCACGCCGATGCCGAACTCGAGGTAAACTGCATTGCGCGCGCCGCGGGCGTTGCCCAGCCACCGCTCTCCCGTCATGCCGAGATTGACGTTGTTCGCGACCGTCACGCGGCTGCATATCCGCTCTTCAAGCCCCCGCGTCAGGTCCTGATCCTCCCACTCGGTCATGAAGGGCGCCAGCCGGTTCAGGCCGAGGTTCTCATCGCGCACGCCGGGTATCCCGATCGTGACGGCTGCCAGGCGCTCCGCCGGAATGCCCGCCTGCCCGAGCAGGGCGGCAAGGTCCCGCTCCACCTGTCCAAACAGCGCCGGGCCGCTGGCTGCGTCGTGTATCCGCGTCTGGCGCAGCCCGAGCCGCTCCCCCGCAAGGTCGAAAAGGCCCGTCCTGACCATGAAGTTGCCTATGTCCACGCCGGCTACGAACGCCCATCGCCTGTTGAACGCAATGCGCGTCGCTTTCTTTCCCACCGGATTGTCTCCGGGGCCTTCTTCGCGCACGAGTCCCCATGCGATCAGACGGCCTACCGCCTGAGACACGGTGGGCTTGCTCAGTCCCAGCGAGCGGGAAAGCGCAGCCCGCGATGTCTCGTCCTCGCGAATGAGCGCCGCCAGCACCGCGGTCACGCTGTCGTCCTGCCGGGCTGCCCCGTTGCCGAATCCCTGCATGCGGTCACGCTTTGGCGGGGCGCCTGAGTATCCTGCGCTCCCAGGTGCTTATAAACTCAAATACGTCGAATACCGGCTGCATCCGCTGCTCGTTGCGGCACGCCCAGTCGCGCACTTCGGCCCACGCATCGTCCGCCGCCCGGTCGTCGCCTTCGGCGCGCGCGGCCAGCACGGCGGCCAGTCCGCGGCAGAGCTGCGCGTGGAGCGACAGGTACTCCCATGTGCGCCTGTGACACAGCGGTCCCTCCTCCCGGTTGCGCTCGATGACGGGCAGGAATTCGTCGATGTACGCGGGAATCTCGCGGTACCGCCGCGCGGACTCGGCCCCCTTTATGGGTTTTTCGCCGCGCAGCGCTTTGGAATCGAACAACCTCGAAAGCCCGGCCAGATACGCGCGGCACAGCGCCCCGTCGCGCCCGCAGGCGGCGTCGAAGTACCGGGCGGCCTCGCCCTCAAAGTCCAGGCTGCCCGACCACAGCGTATGGCCCATGATGTGCATCCCCAGACCGCTGGGTAAGAACACCCGCTGGTTCTGGCAGCTGACATAGCCGTTAAGCCCCAGCGCGCGCAGGTTTTCGATGTCCTGACCCAGCACCCGCGCCATCTCGTAATACCCGGGGTCCATGAAATGATCCCACATGTAGTGGTAGTCGAACACGAAGCTGTCGCCGTCAAACACCCGCTGCCACGCTCTCAGGTAGGCCATTGCGTCCCCGACCGCGCGGGGGTGGGTGATATCGTTGCGCACGAACGGAGCCATCTCTCCGCGTGCGTCGGGATGCATGGGCTCGCTGTAGGTGCGGCTGATGGGCGCGAACATGAGCGTGAAGCGGTCGGGATTCGTAAACCGCGCGCGCTCGGGCGGCCACAGCAGCTCCAGGTATATCAGGAATACGATCCGGGTCGGGAGCCCCAGCGCCGTCAGGCGGGCGTCGGCTTCATTGAGCATTTCGACGTAAAAGTCCGCCGGAAGGGTGTCCCGGCAGCGCTCGCACTCGCAGTGGTTGTTAGCGGCGTCGGCCAGCCAGCAGTGTATGTAGTCCACGTCCCTGTGAGCCTGCGCGTAGTCCACGATCTCCCGCACCATCAGCTCCCGGGCGCGGGGATTCGAGTAGCACAGGTTCGTATTGATCGCGACGCCGCGCCACAGGCCGCGCTTCCCGTTCACCTCGGCCATCAGCTCCCGGCGATCAGGGGCGACGTCCTCGTCCCGGTCCTGGTACCAGCCGCCCGTGCCGACGCCCAGCACCCGCGCCGTCCACCCGTGCCCGACGCCGTGGTGCATCATGCCGCGTTTTTTTATTTCCGCGCCGTAGTCGCGCAGGAAGCGGTCGACCGTATCGGCGCTGACCGGCGTGGGCGTCATCGCGGGATTGCTGCGGTGGCTGTACCAGCGGTCAAAGAATTCAAACGGCGTGAAAAACTGCGTAAAGTACCCATTGAACCCAGCTTTGGGAGCCCAGTCGATGATCCCCGCCACATTCTCATACGACACCGCGCCCTCGATGCATATCGCGCGGTGGCGGTACGCCGCGGCCTCGCATACCGATACGCGCAGCGCGGCGCTGCTGAGCCGGGGTATATACTCCCCGTCGCGGCCCGGACGCACGAACGCGCACCCGGCTTCCCGGAAAAAGCGGTACACCGCCAGGAGCACGCTGCGCTCGTTGACGCCGGTGATATATCCCGCACAGTCGGATACGTCGATACGGATGGCGTCGTCGCGGGCGGGATCGGCAGTGGAAGGCGGAGAAGGCAGCGCCGCGTCCCGGCCGACCCACAGCGCGGCGGTCCCGGTATCATAGCGTTCCCGCTTCACCGATACGGCGGCGGAAGGATCCATGGTACCCACCAGTCGTGCGAACTCCCGGGCGGCAAATTCACTCACGGGCGAGTCGTCGCATATGCGGATGTCCCAGCGTGCGCTCATACGGTCGGAACCTCCTTTTCGTCTGCGGGAATCCCCGCTGTCAATGTGGTATTGGGAGTAGTGTTCGTTATGCTCGGGGGAGGGGTGTCGCTTTCGTGCGGGGCGGGTTTACTCCGCCGTCTGACAGCGTTTGCGGGGGCCTGATCCCGCCGTCCAGATTATTAGTAAACCGTCTTAACTAATTATAAACCGGGCGGGCATGTCTGTCAAGAATCGCCAGCGCGTGATCGTGTCAAATTCGTTTATTCCGGAGAGCTTTCTGTTGAAGATGCTCCGTCGCCGGCGAAGGCGCAGTACAAAACGACTACAAATGCCGTATTCCAGATTATGCATGTAAATATGACGGAACAAACGGCGCTGTATACTCCGTCTACAGAAATGAAACAACTAAATGATAAAGGAGCACCAGACAATGAAAAAACTATTACTCGTAATCATGGCTTTGGCCTCAGTGCTATGCTTCGCTGCATGCAAATCCAATGACACAGGCCAGATCGGAGACAAGACGGAGAAACTGGACGGCAGCTTGGAAGAGATCATGGAAAAGATCTATGAGACGGCTGACGTGGACGAAAATTTCAGGGAGTTTGTTAAAACCAGCCTCTACAACGATGTGGTCACCGCCAAGCGGGCAGAGTATTACCTCGGCAAGGCGGATCTGGAGTTTGAAGAGGCGCTGGCGAGCGAACCTGTCATGCAGCCCGGCGCGTATTCACTGGTACTGGTACGCGTGAAGGAAGGCGCGGATATCGAGCAACTGAAGAATGATATCAGGGAAAACATAAACCCGATGAAGTGGATCTGCGTGGGAGTGCAGGAGGAGAATATCATCGTCGACAGCATTGGCGATGTGGTGTTTCTGGTGATGAGCGACGACCAGGCCAAGCCGCTCCATGAGGCATTCCTGGCCTTAGGGGAATAATGCTTTTCTCGAGCGTCACTTTTCTGTATTACTTTTTGCCGGTTGTTTTGGGACTATATTTTATAGTCCCAAAACAATGGAAAAATATCGTTCTGCTCGTATCCAGCATGTTTTTCTATTTTTATGGAGAGCCTGTCTATGTCATTCTGATGGTTGCTTCGATACTGTCAGGGTATCTCCATGGACTATGGATAAACAGGGCCAGGAATACGCGTTTCGCGATCATTCCCGTCATATCCTCGGCGGCGGTCCATCTGGGTCTGCTCTTATATTTCAAGTATGCTGATTTCTTCATCGAGAATGTGAATATGGTATTCCATGCCGGTATATCTCCGCTGCGGCTGGCTCTTCCGATCGGTATCAGCTTCTACACATTTCAGATACTGTCATATACGGTGGATGTATACAGGGGTAATGCACAAGTACAAAGAAACCCTCTTAATTTTGCCACCTATGTATCGCTTTTTCCGCAGCTTATCGCCGGGCCGATCGTACGGTATACTACCGTGGAGACTGAGCTAAAAAATCGTACCCATTCTATTGAGGACACCGCCTCCGGGATCCGGCGCTTTATCATCGGGCTCTCCAAGAAGGTATTGCTGGCAAATACGCTGGGAGAGCTGGGGAAAATATTTGAAAACGCCAACGAAAAGACGGTGCTTTTCTACTGGATAGCGGCGCTGGCTTTTATGCTGCAGATCTATTTCGATTTTTCCGGTTACAGCGATATGGCCATCGGACTTGGCCGCATCTTTGGGTTCCGATTTCTAGAGAATTTTAACTATCCCTATATCTCCCGGACGATCACCGAATTCTGGAGAAGGTGGCACATATCTCTGGGAACATGGTTCAGGGATTATGTGTATATTCCGATGGGCGGAAACAGGGTGAGCAGGGCCAAATGGATTCGCAATATCATCGCGGTTTGGCTCCTTACGGGCCTATGGCACGGCGCGCAATGGAATTTCATACTGTGGGGTCTTTATTTCGGGCTGTTTCTTGTGGCTGAAAAATATTTATTGAAAAGCGTTCTTAATAAACTGCCGAGGATTGCCGGCCATCTTTATGTGGTGCTTTTTGTCATGCTGAGCTTT
>JBMNNN010000114.1:0-6748 GCA_050942555.1 Christensenellales bacterium | reverse complement strand
GTCGCGGGCGGCATATCGCTGGCAAACTACACCCAGTCCAACGACCTCGAGATCAAGCTCGAGATCACGACGGCCGGCGCCGCGGGCACAGCCGCCGTGGCCACAGTCACCATTAACGGCGTTGAGAGGAGCGTCACGGCCGACGCGGAAGGCGTCAATCCGACATTCACGCTGGCCAGCGCCACGTTCGGCGACATATTCGAGTCGGGCCAGTATATCACCATCACCGGCGCGAACACCCCGATCGAGGGCGACGAGGTGAACATACTGATAACCGGCAAGCGCGATACGATATCGGGCCTTGCGGTGGATACGACGGCCAACGCCGGAGACACCATCACGGCCATCGATCAGGCGATCAGCATGGTCACCGAACAGCGCTCGAAGCTCGGATCGTATCAGAACCGCCTCGAGCACACGATCAACAACCTGGGGACCTCGGCCGAGAACCTGACGGCCGCCGAGTCCCGCATCCGCGACGTCGACATGGCTAAGGAGATGATGGAGTATACGAAGATGAACATACTCAGTCAGGCTGCCCAGGCCATGCTGGCACAGGCCAACCAGCTGCCCCAGCAGGTGCTTCAGCTGCTGCAGTAAGTCCCAACGCGACACCAATGGCGCCGCAGGGCGCCATTGGTGTTCCTGTACAGACACGAGAAAGGAGCGGTTCCATGAACAGGGAAATCCCCGCGATCGAGCCGGTTGCGGGATTACGGCTGGCAGCGGATCCGGGCATCATGCCCCGACGGGATGCCGTCCCCGGACACAACGTTCCAGCGCCGCCCCAGCCCCCCATCGACAAAACCGCGCTCGAGGCGCGTATAGAAGAAATAAACGAGGAACTGGTCGGGCTGCACAAACGGATCGAGTACAGCTTCCACGACCGGCCCGACGCCTGTATCGTGACCGTGATAGATACCCGGACAGGAGAGGTGATCCGGCAGATTCCCTCCGAAAAGCTGCTGGATATGGCCTCCGCGATCTGGGAGCGTTTCGGTCTCTGGGTGGACGAGGAGCGATAGGAGGCGGATATGGCAGGCGTATCGACGACATACCGGGACATGCGCATCGGGGGTCTTGCCTCCGGAATCGATACCGACTCGATCATGGAAAGCCTGATGAAGGCCGAGCAGGCCAAGATTGCACGGATCGAGCAGGAAAAGCAGATCGCGATCTGGCAGCAGGAAGCCTACCGGAAGCTGATTGACGGCATACGCGATTTCATGACCGGGTATCAGGGCAAGGACGGCATATTCTCCGATACCGGCTACCGGAGCGTGACGACCGTGGGCGGGAGCGGCGCTGTGACATGTATCGCGGGAAGCGGCGCGCAAAGCGGATCCCGTACGATCAACGCGGTCGCGCAGCTGGCCACCGCCGCGTCGGTCTCAAGCGCCGGCGAATGCGTCGGACAGATCACGGGATCGGCCGATCTGAGCGGCGGGCCGATCGCGCTTTCAGGCACATCGTTCGCGCTCAGGCTGGACGGCGTGCAGCAGACGATCTCCTTCGACGCGGACTGCGCCGACCTAAATGATCTGGTCGCGACGCTGCAGCAGAAGGTTGACCTCGCCTTTGGCGCGGGCCGGGTAACCGTAGGATCAGAGGGCGGCCGGCTGACGCTGGACGCAGAGGGCAGCATATTGCAGGCGATCTCGGCAGAGGGCGTGAGCGCGCTTCCGGTACTGGGCATCGCGCCGGGGGCCAGAAACGGGGTCATACTGGGAAATACCGTGGAGATGGTTTTCGGAATCACCGACGACATCGCGTTTTCGATAAACGGCGTGTCCTTTCACTTCACGAAGGACGACACGCTCACCACGATCCTTCGCACCGTCAACCAGTCGGATGCCGGGGTCACGCTCAGCTACAGCGCGATGACCGACGGCTTTACGCTCCGCTCGAACCGGACCGGCGCTGCGTCGCAGATCGTCATCGAGAACACGAGCGGCAGCCTGTTCGGCGCCGACGGCGCGCTCAGGATCGGTACCGGGACGGTGCGCAACGGGCAGGACGCCATATTCTATCTGGACGATCCGGATCGGATGCGCCCCATTTGCCGCAGCGAAAACACATTTACAATCGACGGGGTGACGCTGTCGCTCAAAGCGCCGACCGATGCGGCCGTCACCTATACCGTCGCCAGCGACGTGGACGCGCTCCGGCAGAAGATCACCGGCTTTGTCGATCAGTACAACAGCCTTCTCGATCAGATATCGTCGCTCGTATCGGAAAAGCGCGACTATGACATGAGGCCCCTGACCGACGAAGAAAAGGAAGAGATGTCGGAAGACGAGATCGCCAAATGGGAGGAAAAGGCAAAGAAGGGCCTCTTAAGAGCCGACTCGCTGCTCACCGGTCTCTACCACAGGCTGCGCATGGCGTTTTCTTCGGTAATCGAGGGCGCGGGAAGCAGCTTCGCAGAGTGCGGCATCACCACATCGCTGTACACGAACAAAGGCAGGCTAGACATCGACCAAAACAAGCTGACCGCCGCGCTGGAAAAGGACGCGGACGCCGTCATAGCCCTCTTTACGAAAGAGTCGGGCATCGGATACAACCGGGATCTTGCGGTCGATGAAGCCGCGCAGCGCTACAGGGAATGCGGATTCGCGCACCGGATCAACGATATTTTCATGGACCATGTCTCGACCCGCCGGAACGCCGCGGGGCTCAAGGGAATCCTGCTGGAAAAAGCCGGACTCGTCGGAGACGTGACCGAGTCTTCCAATGCGATATCGAAAGCGATTGAGAAAATCGAACGGAGAATCGAGCAGGCCAACCGGCGCATGGACGAGCAGGAGGACAAGTACTGGAGGGCGTTCGCCGCGCTAGAGGAGGCCATCAATACGATGAACGCGCAAAGCGGCTGGATTACCTCGATGATGGGACAATAGCAAGGGGGCAGCGACGATGGATTCACAAAAAGCGCTCAATCAGTATCTGGAGCAAAGCGTACAGACGGCAAGCCCCGAGCAGCTGACGCTGATGCTGTATAACGGCTGCGTAAAGCATCTGCACCTGGCCGAAAAAGCCATCGAAGCGAAAAACATGGAGGCGGCGGGACGCGCGCTTATCAAGGCGCAGCGCATCGTTCGCGAGCTGCGCGAAACGCTGGACGACCGGTACGAGGCCGCGCAACGGCTGCGCCCGCTCTATGAGTTCGTGCTGGATACGCTGATCGCCGCCAATATGCGAAAGAGCCGGCAAAAGGTCGAGGACGCCGCGGTCATCATCACCGGGCTGCGCGAGGCGTGGGCGCAAGCGATCCGGATAAAGGACCGGCCGCCCGGCCAGGCGGCGATATCGTGAACCGTCATGGACGAGCTCATGAATGAAAGAAGAGAGCTCTTCAACCGGTACTACCGGCTAACCCAGGAGCAGGAGCAGGCGATACTATCGCGGGATATGGGCGGCCTTGAGGCGCTGCTCGATGAGAAGAACCGTCTGATCGAGCAAATCGACTCCCTGAGCGAAAGAATCGGAAGTAGAAACGACAGTCTGCTCAATGAAATGATCATGAAAATCGCCGCTCTGGAGCGAAAAAATATCGCCAGGGCGCGGGAACGCCTCGCCGGACTGCGCCGGGAGATGGCCGAGACGAAGCGAAGGCGCGAGTGTATCGGCCGGTATGCCCGGTAGCGCGGACCGCAGTACTAATATACATATCCTTGTACATATACTGCTTTGAGACGGCAGTATTTGCACAAGGAGGCGAGCGGGAATGCGGGAGCTCACCGAAGGCGCGCCCGTCGGGCGGCTGCGGACCCATACGATGCTGCTGGAGAACCGCCAGAAGGTCACGATCACCGGCGTCGACGACGTGGACAATTTCAACGAAAGCGAGGTCAATCTGATGACCGGGGCCGGGTACATCACGCTGCGCGGCTCCGATCTGCATATCCACAAGCTGTCTCTCGACGAGGGGCAGCTTGTCGTCGAAGGACAGATTACCGCCGTCGAGTACAGCGAGCACGAGACCCAGGGCGGCGGCTTCTTCGGGCGGCTGTTTAAATAGGGAGTGAAGCGCAATGCTGCTGGCCACTGCATACCAATGGCAGGTGGCTTTATATATGCTGTTCGGAGGGCTGCTGCTGGGGCTTGCCTATGACCTCATCCGCGCGATCCGCCGTCTTTTTCGCACGGGCAAGCTGCTGACTGCGCTGCTGGATGCGCTGTATTGCCTGCTGGCGCTGCCGCTGGCCTTCTTCATACTATGGCGGGCCGCCGACATGGCGCTGCGTCCGTGGATGCTGGGGGGGCTTGCGCTGGGCGCGGCGATTTATTTCGCCGGGCCTTCGGTATTCCTGATGCGCGCATGGATGGCGCTGCTGCGGGCCGCACGGCGCGCCGCGGCGCGCCTGAGGCAGACCCGGTTCGTGCGGTGGATACTGCGCTAGCCGGCACATACGGACGCTCTCTGCCCGAAAGCGCGCCTCAATGCTCGGGCATCACAAACTGCATGAAAATAGGCTTCCGTGCCGGATCCAGCTGCCGGAGGACAGCCAGCATCGCGTCCCGGCTGACGGCGGTGCATCCGGCGGTGCTTACGCCCTGCGCTTTCCATACGTGCAGGAAAAGCGCGCTGCCTGTGTTGGGCGTGCATTCGGGATTGTAGCCGTAGTTGAGCGCCAGCTCGTACTGCGGCTGTATCGCGCTGAGGCGCTCGCACGCCGCGGTATCGTAGTCCTTCGGCACGCTGCCGTGTTCGACCCATTTGTTATAGTATTGGCTGTCCGAGTCGCCGATCCATAGCGAGTCGGGCGTGATCGCGCGCCACGGGAACGAAACCCCGTCGGGCGCGTCCCCGATGCCGAACGCAATGTCGGGCGTAAACACGCCCAGCGGCGTCTTTTTGTCCCCGGCCTTCGTCTTGCCCGGCCCGTTTGCGCCCATGTTGGCCTCGAAAGGCCCCAGCGCGATCTGCCAGCCCTCCGCGCCTTTCTCGAGTACCCACAGACAGCCGGTATCGTACCCGACCAGCGACAGGATGACCTGCCCGCAGTCAGCGGGTACCGACCCGGCATGCTCCTCGACGATCGCGAATAGCGGCGCGGCGGCCGCCCGCGCGTCGAGAGCCACCGCGTCGGCAGTGACGTAGCCCGTTGCGCCCGCATAGACGATCCGGTGCCAGCGCAGCCCGACCTGCGTGATGTCCACGGTCTCTCCCTCCCCGATCTTTCCCAGTATCTCGTACTGCGTGCCCGGCCCGCCGCGGATATTGACTGCGCTTCCGGTATCCGACAGCCGGACGACGCCGCAGTGCGTCGCAGGCGGCGTGGGCGTAGCAATTGGTGTGGACGTAGCAGTTGGCGCAGGCGTATCGACCGGCGTGGGCGCGGCGGTCGGCGTGGACAGCATAGACGTTGGCGTCGCTCCAGCCCGTGCCGTGGCGGCAGGCTTTGGCAGCCCGGACAGGGACTCAGCCGCGCACCCGGCTAGCAGCGCCACCGCCAGCAGCCACATAAGCGCCATGCGCGATCCCCTCATCGGGGCTCTCCCGCCGTCAGCGTGATGACCACCAGCTCCACCGGGCAGGCGATACGAACCGGTACCACGCTGTTTCCCATGCCGCGGCTGATGACGCTCCATCCGCCGTTTTCCCAGAACGCACCGGCGGCACGGCCGAAGAAGCCCGTCTCAGGAGAGAGCAGGCCGTACCCGCCGGGCAGTCCCACCTGCCCGCCGTGCGTGTGACCCGACAGCACCACATCCCATCCGGCGGCAATCGCGGCGTCGGCGGCGATCGGGTTATGGCACAGGAGGATCCCGATGTCCTCGGGCGGGTACGCCGCCGCGAGATCGTTAAGCCACTGCCCGTATATCGCTACAGCCTGCTGCTGCCACTGGCTCCGGCTGAGCCTGCGGCCTGCCAGAAGGCGCGAGGAATCACCCAGACCGCCCACCATGATGCGCGCGCCGCCGCGCGTGAGCGTGACGCACCTGCCGTCCAGGCGGAGGACGCCCGAGTCATCGGCGAGCGCATGGAGCCGCTCCAGCTCGGCGGGCGTGAGGTACCCCTCGTGATTGCCCGGCACCGCATAGCACGGGGCGATCGCCGGAAGCCCCGCATACAGCGGGATGAGCGACTCGGGGTTCTTGCGGCGTCCGTCGATCATGTCGCCGGTGAGCGCGATCATGTCGGGGTCGTGCTCGCCCGCGAGGCGCAAAAGATCCTCCTGCCCCTCCCCAAACCAGCCGCCATGCAAATCCGAAAGAAGCACGATCGTGAACCCCTCAAACGGTGCGGGAAGCGACGGGCAGGCCAGCGTATAGCAGCGGACCGTCAGCGTCGTATTTTCATGATGAATGTATAATGAAAACGCCGCAGCAACAGCGGCGGCCGCCAGAATGAGACATATTACCGTCTTTTTGCGGGGTCCGCGCATGGCCTGCTCCTTCCCGCGCTCCGGCGCGCCGGAAACTCATAGAACCGACAGGCGATCGGGCCGTTAAAAAGCGCCCGCCTGTGCGCCGCCTTCATGCCCAGCAGCTCCTCCAGCCGCGTATGGGAGGACAGCACGCACACCGTCCATCCGGGCAGAGCGCGCAGCGCCGGGCCCGTCTCCCGGTACAGGCGCTCCACCGCGGGCCGGTCGGAAAGCCGCTTGCCGTAAGGGGGATTGGTCACGATGAAGCCCCCGGGGATGTCCGACGCAAACCGGCGGGCGTCGGCATGCCGGAACCGGATTGAGTCGGCTACACCGGCCCTGCGGGCATGGGTGTGGGCCATCGAAAGCGCCGC
>JBMNNN010000113.1:0-6768 GCA_050942555.1 Christensenellales bacterium | reverse complement strand
CTAATGTACGCCCTTCCCGCCAAAACGAGAATCCTGTCGAGTCATCGACAGGATTCTTGTTTTGCATTATTCATCATTCATTATTCATTTATAACCTCTCGGCTCTCACCCTGAAACCCGCGAACTCCGGTTGCTCTCGATCATACGATGCATGGGCTTTATGCCGAACGCATTTTCCGCATAACTTACCGCTAGCTCGATCGGAAAGGAGGTAAACTGGTCGTCGATGGAAAGATAGGAGCCGTCGGTAAAACGGAACCCGATATAGTTCACCATGCGAAAATGCTTCCGCCGGGTGTGGTGCTTGGCCCGGATTTGACCGTACTCAATCGCCCTCAATGATTCGATAGGATGACGCTTTGACTTTATTACCGCGCGTTCGGTCACGCCGTCCCTGTCAAAGCGGTACACATAGGGCCTTGTAAGCATCGAATAAACGATGAAAACGATAAAGAACGCGGACAATCCGCCGATAAACAACGACGGGAAAAGCTGGAGGGTTCCCCGCAGGCGACCGTTTACTATGAAAAGGAGGCCCGCGACAAAAAGCGCTATGCCAAATAAGCCCGATCCGAATGTGGAAAGGCTGAGCCGCAGATCGACCCCGCTATCTGAATAATCAAAGAGCTGTGGCAAGCGCTCGGCGAGAATCCTGTACAGCCTCTGGTATCCCTCGATATCCTTGCTGATCCATATGGTCCCCTGCGCGGTACTCAGTTTCATGACCGGAAAAAAGATATTCCTGAAACGAACCTTTCCCACCTCGCGGAAGGGTACTATAAGGGTCTTTCTTCTCCTTATATACTCGATACATTCGCTGCGCACGCGAATGGCGCCTCTATGGAAATAGAGCTGCGCGATTCCCGCTGCGAGAAGCGGCAGGTAGAACACAGCGAACAGGCAAAACAAAAACGGGGCAAGCGGTGTCCGGAACAGCGTAAGCAACACGCCTATGAGAATGAGCACCGCGGATGACGCGATCATCGTGATGCCCGCGGTCCTCGCCTGTTCTTCATAGGAAAATACAGGCTGCTCATTCTCTATACAGGTATTGGCTTTTTCCAGCCTTTCAAGGAGCAGCGGCGCCGCGTAATCCAGCCAATACGCGCCGCTGACCATACCGCTCGACATACCGCCCTGCGCATACCTGCACACCTGCGCCTGGCACTCCTTTGTCAGCATTTGTCCGGTAGTCTTTTCGAAGAATCCAAACAGCGCATCGAGAAACGCGTTTGGCGAGCAGGGCAGCGGAACCTTGCCAAAATACAGCTTTAAATCTTCCCAAAGATACGGATCGCCGCGCAATCCCCAATTTCCCGGGGCTTCCCGAAATATCTCAGACACGAACCGAGTTTGCATTTGCTTACAGTCCCTCATTTTTACTATAGTAAATATACCATTACCGCATAGGCTAAACACACCGTTTATTCCGCCCCGGCGGCCATCACGCGGTTTCTGCCGCTTCGCTTGGCGCGGTACAGCGCCATATCGGCCTGCTCGAGAAGATCATCCTTGACAGGCGTGGTCTCAGGGTACGTGGCGATGACGATGGATACCGTAAATTGCACGGACTTCCTGTCGCTGATCTGAAACGTATGGGACTCCACGGCTGCTCGCACGCGCTCGGCTACGACGCGGGCCTCCTGCAGGCCGCATCCAATAAGCAGCATAGTGAATTCTTCGCCGCCCTTGCGGGTTACTATATCATGTCCTCGCGCAAGGCTCGACAGCAGTACGCCCAGTTCGCGCAGCACGCAGTCGCCATTCAGATGCCCGAATAAGTCGTTTACCTTCTTGAAATTGTCTATATCGATAAAGAGCAGCGAAAGGTTTCGCTTTTTTGTGTGAGCCTGGTGGAAAAAGCGGTTATACGCATCGTCAAAGTAGCGGAAATTATATAGTCCCGTCAGATAATCGCGGGCTGAATCCTTTTTTAGCCGCTCGTGCTCCTGGTTGACCCTCTCGATATAGGACAAAAACAGATACATGAGCGCCGACACCGCGGCGACGCATACCGCGTAAACGCCCAGCATCTGCCTAAACGCCGGTGTGTATTTCATCCATACGAGATTGCCGGTCGCCACGGCGACGAGCACAGCGCACGCGGCCAGCGCCCACCGGACCGGGCAGCCGACGCGAAGGCGGCTTGCGCCGATGCTGCCCGCTGCGACGAAGAGCGACATCAGCGCGTACAAGAGCTGCTCGCGCGTCGCGCCATTGAGCAGTATGCCAAACCCGCCTATGACGATGGCCGCCACCACCGACGACAGGGGCGACATATACAGCGCCATCATCACGATCGGTATCCAGCAGAATCCCAGCGCGATATCCGGAGTCACATGAATGATATATACGATCTGAAGACACCCCATTGCCCCCGTCAGCATGCCCATTACGATGCTGTTGCGCAGACCGGGAGCATAGCAGTGATCCCGGAGCAACATGTTGAAAAACGTAACCGAAGCGATGAGAATCAGTGTGTTGACAAACAGCGCATTCGCAATCTGAAGCATACCATCATCTTCCCGGTAAACCGGCGCATCACGCGCGGCGAACCATTAAATATATTAACGCCCCGGGACGCTGCGCGGTGCGTTACAGTCTGTCTATATAATAAGCTGCGACGCAAACGGATAAACAATCCAGTGAAGTAAAAAAGGGCTTCTTTCGTCGGAGTTTTTCGCCAATACAGCGTTTCGCCACACAACAGAAAACGAGAGTCGGCATTGCCTTCTCTCGTTTTCTCAGGGTCTACAGAGCCTTGCGCGGGATGCGGTCGGTGATCAATACATTCCGCCCATGCCGCCGCCCATGCCACCACCAGCTGGCGCCGGGGGCTCTTTCTCGGGAATATCGGTGACCAGCGACTCGGTGGTCAGTATCATCGCCGCGATGCTGGCAGCGTTCTGCAGCGCGCTGCGCGCTACCTTCGTGGGATCGATGATGCCCTTCTCGATCATGTCGCCGTACTCGTTCTTCAGCGCGTCGTAGCCATAGCCCGGCTGGTGGCCGCCCTGGGTCAGAGTGTTGACGACGACCGATCCGTCGACTCCCGCGTTGATGGCGATCTGGCGCATCGGCTCCTCGAGTGCGCGGCGTACGATCTGCAGGCCGGTTCTGTAATCGCCTTCGGATTCCTTAATCATATCTTCGAGCTTCGGAATCGAGTTGAGCAGCGCCACGCCGCCGCCGGGAACGATGCCTTCCTCCACCGCGGCGCGGGTGGCCGACAGCGCGTCCTCGATGCGCAGCTTGCGTTCCTTCATCTCTACCTCGGTCGCGGCGCCCACGTTGATGACGGCTACGCCGCCGGCCAGCTTGGCCAGCCGCTCCTGCAGCTTCTCCCGGTCGTAATCGGAGGTGGTCTCCTCGATCTGGGCCTTGATCGCGTTTATGCGCGCCTTTATCTCGGAGGAATCCCCGCCGCCCTCTACGATCGTCGTGTTTTCCTTGTCGATCTTCACCTGGCGGGCCTTGCCCAGCATGTTGATGGTGGCCTCTTTTAGCTCAAGGCCTACTTCCTCGGAAATGACCTGGCCGCCTGTCAGTATCGCGATATCCTGCAGCATGGCCTTACGGCGGTCACCAAAGCCCGGAGCCTTGACCGCGACGCAGTTAAACGTGCCGCGCAGCTTGTTGACGACCAGGGTGGCGAGCGCTTCGCCCTCGACGTCCTCGGCAATGAGGAGGAGCTTGCGGCCCTGCTGCACGATCTGCTCGAGTATGGGCAGTATCTCCTGGATGTTGCTGATCTTCTTGTCGGTGATGAGGATCAGCGGATCGTCGAGCAGCGCTTCCATCTTCTCGGTGTCGGTGACCATGTAGGAGGAGATGTAGCCGCGGTCGAACTGCATGCCCTCGACGATCTGCACCTCGGTGCTCATGCTCTTGCCTTCCTCGACGGTGATAACGCCCTCGTTGCCCACCGCTTCCATGGCGTTGCTGATCTGCTCGCCGATTTCCTCGTCGTTGGCCGATATGGTCGCCACCTGCGCGATGGCCTTCTTGCCTCCGACGGGCTTGCTGATTTCCTTGAGGTTGGCCACGGTCGCGTCAACGGCGGCCTGAATGCCCTTCTTGAGCACCATCGGGTTCGCGCCGGCGGCTAGATTCCGCAGTCCTTCGCGGACGATCGCCTGGGCCAGCAGTATGGCGGTGGTGGTTCCGTCGCCTGCCACGTCGTTGGTCTTCGTAGCGACCTCCTTGACGAGCTGGGCGCCCATGTTCTCAAAGGGATCCTCAA
The DNA here is from genome assembly GCA_050942555.1 of Christensenellales bacterium. Taxonomy (GTDB): domain Bacteria; phylum Bacillota; class Clostridia; order Christensenellales; family UMGS416; genus JAAYXU01. The sequence goes on along the minus strand of JBMNNN010000113.1, from coordinate 2,525 downwards.
GCTCGACTTCCTTGGCGATAGTCACGCCGTCGTTGGTGATGAGAGGAGAGCCGAACTTCTTGTCCAGTACCACATTGCGGCCCTTGGGACCCAGGGTGATTATCACGGTGTTGGCGAGCGCATTGACGCCTCTTTCCATCGCGCGGCGGGCGTCCTCGCCGTATTTGATCTGCTTAGCCATTATGTTTTTTCCTCCTCTAGTTTCTTACTCGACGACGGCGAGTATGTCGCTCTGCCGGACGATGATGTACTCGTCCTTGTTGAGCTTAACCTCGGTGCCGGCATACTTGGAATAGATTACCTTGTCCCCGACTTTTACCTGCATGACGACTTCCTTGCCATCAACCATGCCGCCGGGGCCGACCGCTTTGACTTCGGCCATCTGGGGCTTTTCCTTGGCGGAACCCGGAAGCACGATGCCGCTGGCGGTGGTCTCATCCTGCTCTATGTTGACGAGCACCACTTTGTCTGCCAAAGGTCTGATGGTCATACTGAAAACCTCCACTTTTTTATTTTGTCCTCATTGGTTGTTAGCACTCTGCCTGGTTGAGTGCTAACCATGTACTAGTTTATTCAAAGCCGCTTTTAAACGCAAGACTAAAATTAGCCAACAATAGGGAAAATATGCGCGAAAAAACCGGATCATAAAAACTGTATCGGTTTTTCTCTATGGCATGGGATAATATCGGCTAAAAGCTCCCGATATCTTCATTTTCACGTTGGCAGGAAATGACGCGGCGCTGTCGAATTGATGTTTGGACGGTCGGTTGACCGGCTGGAGGAGGTTCATACATGGATAAATGGGATAAGCGTTTTATGGAACTGGTCGATACCGTAGCAAAGTGGTCGAGCTGTTACCAGCCCAATCGCCAGATCGGCGCAGTGATCGTCCGGAACAAACGGATCCTGACGACGGGCTATAACGGCGCGCCCGCGGGGATCCCAAGCTGTAAGGAGAAAGGCGAATGCATGCGCCGGAAACTCGGCATTCCTTCGGGCGAGCAGGGCCAGCTTTGCTATGCCATCCACGCCGAGCAGAACGCGATCATCCAGGCCGCCAGGATGGGGATCGCGATCGAGGGCGCTACGCTTTACTGTTCGCACCAGCCGTGTGCGATATGCGCCCGGCTCATCATCAATGCCGGCATCGCCCGCATCGTCTACGACAGACCCTATCCGGACGCGTTTTCCAGGCAGATTCTCGATGAGTCGGGGATACTGGTGGAGCAGTATACCGAGCCCGGCGATGAGCCGACATAAACGATCCTTTTAAGGCTGTGCAGAGGTATACGATCCGTCCTATCGGCGGACAACGGATTTGCTGCCGCCGCGCACCTTCGGATACAGCGCATTCCGATACTTTTTAAATTACACGCTTCACAGCGCTTGACAGCCACAGCGGCGCGTGGTAGACTGTAAAGGTAAAAAGCTTTACAGCGAGGTCTCGGGGGTTTGTTGTGGATAGAAATATCCGGATCGGATGGCTGCTCGATTTTTATGGGCCGCTTTTGACCGAAAAGCAGCGCCGGGTGCTGGAGCTGCGGTGGAACGACGATCTGTCGCTGGCAGAGATCGGCGAAACGATGGACATGAGCCGACAGGCGGTCAATGACGCGGCGGCGCGGGGCGAAGAACGCCTGAATCTCCTGGAGGATACGCTGGGCTTGCTGCGCCGCCACGTGGCGGTAGGCCGGGAGCTTGCGGGCTGCCTGGAGATCGCCGAGAGACTCTCCGCGGCCCGGATCTCCGCGGACGCGGACGAGCTGCTGGAGCGGATCCGCCGGACGATCCGGTTATGGGAGGAATAACGTGGCTTTTGAAAGCCTGAGCGAAAAACTGCAGGAATTCATGCGGAAAATATCGGGCCGCGGACGCATCGGCGAGGCCGATCTCAAGGAGGCGATGCGCGAGGTGCGCATGGCGCTCCTGGAGGCCGACGTCAACTACCGCGTGGTCAGAAAGCTTATTGCCGATATTACCGAGCGCGCGCTGGGCCAGCAGGTCATGCAAAGCATCACGCCCGGCCAGCAGATCATAAAGATCGTGAACGACGAGCTAGCGGCGCTCATGGGCTCCACGCACAGCGCGCTGACGTTTTCGCCGTCCCCCCCCACGGTATATATGCTGTGCGGCCTGCAGGGATCGGGCAAGACCACGACCACCGGCAAACTCGCAGGGATGCTGCAAAAGATGGGCAAGCGCCCGATGCTGGCTGCCTGCGACGTGTACAGACCGGCGGCCATCCGGCAGCTCCAGATCGTCGGGGAGCAGGTCGGCGTCCCGGTTTTTGAAATGGGGCAGGGCGAGCCGGTCCGCATCGCCGCCGAGGCGGTTGCCCGCGCCGAAAAACAGGGCTGTGACGTCGTGCTGCTCGACACCGCGGGACGGCTGCACATCGACGAGGATCTGATGGCAGAGCTCATCGCGATCCGCGACCGCGTGCGGCCGCAGGAAATCCTGCTGGTCGTAGACGCGATGACCGGGCAGGACGCCGTGACCGTGGCCGAGGCGTTCGACGGGAAGCT
>JBMNNN010000004.1:0-32183 GCA_050942555.1 Christensenellales bacterium | reverse complement strand
ACCAGCGCAAGCCCTGTTGTCGGCAATATTCTTTCATTACCGAACACAACCTCGAAATTACCGATTTTTGCCCTTACCTTCGTTCCCATGCAACTCACCCATCCGGTGCAGTAATTTTGCCATGCACCCCCTCCATTTTACCATATCCTACGGGCTTTTGCTGGGCTTCCTGCCGGTTGCGGTTCACGGATTCAGGTTTATTATAAGTGAAGTTTATGCTCATAACAACAGAGTGTAAATACTTAACTCTGTTAGTATATTTACCGTATCGGTGGCGACGCTATTTCATGACAAGAAGGTGACAAAAGCCCTCCATACTGAGGGCTTGTTTCAATCCTGCCGTTCCGGCGGCGTATGCGATGGTCGCACTTCACCCCGCAACGATGCGGTCCTTCTCAAAGCGCGGAACCGTGTCGAGCGCGTCGCGCTTTATGCACCAGGCGATATCGTCGGCAAACCCCAGCTCAACGAGCCTGCGATAGTGCGCGCAGACCTCCAGCGCGCCCCTGAGATCGGCCCGGCTTTCACGGAACAGCCGGTAGCATGCATGCCCCAGATCGTCGGGCCGGGCGTCGGGCAGCACATCGATGATCGCTCCTGCGCCCAGCGCGTCCTCCAGCGAAAACCGGCCCTGCGTTCCGGCCATGAGCAGCGTCACGGACAGCCCCGAGCGCTGCGCCATCCGCGCCACCGACGCCGCGTTGAGGATGCCGCCTATGACGATCTCCTCCGCACCCCGGGCGGCGACGATCGCCCGCGTCCCGTTGGTCGTGGTCATGACGAGCGTCCGGCCGGCCACCCGTTCGGATGTGTATTCGAGCGGCGAATTCCCCAGATCGAACCCGGATATGCGTACCCCCTGCCGTTCGCCGCACAGCAGCACCGCGTCGCGGCCGAGCGTGCGCGAGAGCGCGATGGCTTCGGGGATATCCTCTACCGGTATCACGGCCCGCGCTCCCCGGCTGAGCGCGGTGATGATGGTGCTAGTGGCCCGTAGCACGTCCAGCACCACCACAAAGCAGCCCTGCACTGTATGCGCCGGATCCGCGATGGATCCGGGCGTTGCGAATGTATGGACGATCATCAAAACACCCTTACTCTACTTCGATCTCGCCGCTGCGGCTCCGGTCAATTGTTGTCGGGACGGGACGACGAATTCCGCTGTCCATTTTCGCCCGGCGGCCTGGAATGGCGGCGACGTTTTTTGCGCGCGCCCGAGCCGGTTCCGGCAGTTTCCTGGGACCGTGCTCTTCCCTGCGTCCGGGTATCGTCCGGCGCGCTGCCGGGGTCTTTATCCTGCTCCGGGCGGGGTTTTTGCGCATTGCTTTTGCTCCGGGCACGCCGGTTCCGGCTATTCCGCCTGCGGGACCGGGCCGGAGAATCGGAAGTCTCCTGCGTCGTGGGAGGCCGGTCGTTGCCCACCGATCCGTCGGCAAAGACCATCGGGCCCTCGTCGGGCTCCTCTGCCTCCTCGACCATCGTGAAGCGATCGGGGTTGCGGAGCGCTTCCTCGCGCTCCTCGGCAGTGATGACCCGGAGCTCTTCGAGCGGATACTCGACCAGATCGACCGTTTTGTCGGGCAGCGTCACGCGGACACGGCTTTTTCCCTCGAGAACGTTGTTCTCCACCACCACGCCGGGGCCGTTGGGCGTCATGACGTCGGCGCCCTTCCTAGGCAGCTTCGCGCGCATATCGTGATAGTGCGCGTGCTCGAACTCCAGGCAGCACATGAGGCGACCGCACAAGCCCGATATCTTCGAGGGATTCAGCGATATGTTCTGCTCCTTGGCCATTTTAATAGATACCGGATGGAAAGCCGTCATGAAACCCGTGCAGCATATTTCCCGCCCGCAGGGCCCCAGACCGCCCTTCATCTTTGTCTCGTCGCGCACGCCGATCTGCCTAAGCTCGATGCGCGTATGGAAATGCTGCGCCAGTTCCTTAATGAGCTCCCGGAAGTCCACGCGCCCGTCGGCGGTGAAATAAAATATGATCTTGCTGGAATCGAAGGCAAATTCGACGTCAACCAGCTTCATCTCAAGGCCCAGCCGCGCGATGCGCTCCTCGGAGACGACCGCTGCTTCCTTTTCCTTTTCGCGATTGGCTTCAGCGTTCCGGCAATCCTGCCCGGTGGCGACACGGATGACCTTTTTAAGGGGCAGCACGACCTGGTCCTCGGGCACCTCATGGGGCGCATCCGTTACCTCGCCGAACTCGAGTCCGCGCGCTGTTTCGACGATGACTCCCTCTCCCTTTTCCACCTTCAAGTCGCCCGGATCGAAATAATAGACTTTACCGGTTCGCCTGAAGCGAACCCCAAGTACCGAAATCATCGGGTGTATGTCCTCCTAACGTAAGCAGCATACTGCTGCAGACCGATAAAAACGCGCCGTTGCCGCGAAGCCTCCGCTCGGCCGCCGCAACAGCTCCCAATCGGGACAGTATCCCATCCCGCGTCAGCCGCTCCGCTATCATCGCCACCTCGCGCCCCCGGTCAGCGTATACGATATCCGCCCCACCGCACTGCGTCATGAGCGCGTCCCGCAGCGCGGTCTGCCAGACCGACAGGATGCCCTCGAGATCGCTCCGGTTCTGCCCCAGCGCATCCAGCGCCGATACCGCACCGGCAGGATCCAGCGCTGTTATTAAGAGAGCAAGTGCCTCGTCGCGGGCCTCGATCGCATCGTCCGACCTGGCAAGCTCCAGGGCCCGGCCCACGCGCCCGTCCGCCAGTCGCGACAGCGTGTCGGCGCGCGCAGCGTCGAGTCCCAGCCGGTCCGACAGCAGCTGGGCGATCGCCCGCCGCTCCACCCGGGGCATATGCACCGTCTGGCACCGAGAGCGCACGGTGTCGAGCAGGGACGCGTCGGTCTCGCAGAGCAGCAGCAGCACCGCATAGTCGGGCGGCTCTTCGAGCGCCTTGAGGAGCTTGTTTTGCGCCTCGGGCGTCATCGTATGCGCGCCGTGGATGACGATCACCTTCCGGCCCCCCTCATAGGGGCGCACGACGAGTTGGGCCTGCAGCGCCCTGGCGTCATCCACGCGGATATATTTTCCTTCGCCCCGTATCTCGATGCAATCAGGATGGTTCCCGTGCGCCATCCGTCGGCAGGGTCCGCACATGCCGCAGGGTTTGCCTTCCTTCCCCATGCATAAAAGAGCCCGGGCGTAGATCCTGGTCAGACTGCCTTTGCCCGAGCCCCTGGGTCCCAGAAATATCTGCGCGTGGGCGACCCGGTCAGCCCGAATCCCCCGCATTAAGCGATCAGCGACGGCCTCAAACCCGATCAGGCTGTCAAATCCATGGTCCAGGCTTTCGTTCATACAACCTACATCTTCTCAAACTGCTCCACATCCAGCACGAATACCGTGGCGCCGCCCACCACCACTTCGATCGGATAGGGCACGTATACGCCGGTTCCTCCGGTCATGGGGGACGGGGAGGTGGCGATCTGTTTGCGACTCTTGCAGATCCTCTCAATGATGTCCATGGCGCCCTTGAGCTTGTGGTCCGATACGCCCACCAGCAGCGTGGTATTGCCAGCCCGCAGGAATCCGCCGGTCGTGGCCAGTTTGGTCACGCCATATCCCTCCTGCATGAGACTGCTGATCAAGCGGCCCGCGCTCTCATCCTGTACGATGGCGATGATCAGTTTCATGGATATGCCCCCATTCATTCAGAATATTAACAGCCGTTTTGTTTATTATAACCTATACCGGCGTATTACGCAATTCCATTCTCCTGCTGAGCGCCAGATCCGTTCGCTCGCGGATCATCGCTGCGATATCGTCGATATCGCGGTCTGCGTCGAGGAGCAGCATTCGCTCGGGATACTCCCGGCACAGCGCGCGGTAACCCTCGTATACCCGAGTGAAAAAATCCCGGTTTTCGCTTTCCAGCCGGTCGGGGGCTCCTTCCTTTTGGGCCAGCCGCCTGAGCGATGTGTCAGGCCTGGCCAGCACGCACAGCGTGAGGTCGGGCATCACGCCGCACAGCGCAGGCGCGTTCAGCTCCCATATGAGCTTCTCTCCCAACATCCGGCCATAGCCCTGGTAGGCCAGCGAGGAATCGATGTACCGGTCGCAGATCACGACCCGGCCGTCCTGGAGCGCGGGCTGAATGATCTCCCGCACATGCTGGGCCCGGCTTGCGGCATAGAGCAGCGCTTCAGCCACGGGATCCAGCTCGCGGTGATCCGGGTCAAGCAGCAGCGCGCGGATCTTTTCGCCGATCGCCGTGCCGCCAGGCTCCCGCGTTACCGTCAGCGGCAGTCCCCGCCGCCTGATATGCGCGGTCAGCCGCTCGATCTGCGTGGTCTTCCCCGCCCCGTCGGGGCCCTCAAAAGTGATAAACAGCCCTTTGCTCATATTCCCGCCTCCAGCAGCCTGACCAGCTCTTCAGGGGTCTGAGCTATCGCCGCCGCGCCGCTGTCTATAAGCTCCTGCCTACTACCGTATCCCCAGGTTACGCCGATCGCATGTGCGCCCGTGCGCAAAGCGCCTGTCATATCGTGCATATGGTCGCCAACCATGACGAGCCCGCGCGTATCGCCCGCAAGATACGTCGCTACCAGATGGCGGATCACATCCTCCTTGCACGTCCGGGTTTCATCCAGGAGCGATCCCACGATGGCCTCAAAATACCGCGTGATGCCAAAATGCGCGGCGATATTGACGGCCATGGGCTCGGGCTTGGCCGTCGCGATGAAAAGCCTCAGCCCGCGCCGTGATAGGGTATCGAGCATTTCCAGGATCCCCGGATACAGCCTGTTCTCGTACATTCCATGGGGAATATAACGCTCCCTGTACCACGCGAGAACCTGATCCAGCATGTCCTCATCGATGCCGTAGATTTCCCTGAAGGAATCCTTGAGCGGCGGCCCGATGAAGCGTTTGAGACGCTCGGGATCGTCCTCTCTGATACCCAGTTTTGCGAGGGCATACCGTATCGAGCGGACGATGCCCTCGGCCGAGTCGGTCAGCGTGCCGTCCAGATCAAACATGACCGCGGTAAACACGCGGGTCGTATTTTTCATTGCAATACCTCAACCATATCGTACTCTACCCCGAAGAGCCGCCCGCCCAGCTCCCGTATCCGGATAAGCCAGTCGGCGGCGTCGCGCGTAATGCGCTCGCCCGGCAGCCAGCAGGGGATCCCCGGAGGATATGCGCCCGCCGCAGCGGCAGCGACGCAGCCCGCCGCATCTGCCAGATGCAGCCTGCGCGACGGCCGGAGAAATGCCTCATGGGCCGCGCATACCGCCTCGGGAAGAGCGGGAGGCGCGATGTCGACCGCGTACTCCGCGCCGGTGCGCGTCCGGGAAAGCCGCGTGAGCGCGTCCCACAGCCTGTCGCGGTCGCGCTGCGTGTCGGCGGGCGTCATGATGAACACCAGCCGGTAGAAATCAGCCATCTCGGCCTGTACGCCGCACTCGCGTAGTATACCCGCCGCCTCGAACCCCGAGCGGCCTGTGCCGCGCACGTCGATGACGAGCCGGGTGGGATCCTTGTCGGCGTAGCCCAGGGAGCGCGCCCAGTCTGCGCCGCAGGCGCAAAGCCCCGGCAGCGCGGAAAGAGCGCGCTCCAGCTCCAGGCACCAGCAGGCCAGCGCGTCCCATGCGGGCCTCGCCTCCTCGGCCTCAGCGCGGGCGCGATCCAGCCCGGCCAGCAGCAGCCACGAGGGGCTGGTGGATCCGATCGCCGCCAGGATCCTGTCCACGCGCCGCCCGTCAGCCGACGCCGAGCGGTGCAGCCACGCCGTCTGGGTGGGCGCCGAAAGGGTCTTGTGGGCGCTTTGAACCCACAGGCACGCCCAGTGCGCGGGCGTGGGAGGAAGCTTGTCCGAGAACGGGAAATGCGCGCCGTGGGCCGCGTCGACGAGAAGCGGGCCGGTCGACAGCGGTTCCAGAGCGCATACGCAGCCGTAGTAATTGGGCGACGTCGCCAGCGTCCACCGTCCGGGTCGCGCGAGGGCCGCAAGCGCGGGCGTTTCGCAGCGGAACATGTTTTCCCGCGCGTCCCATTCCGGCGGCGCGAGCAGCGGTTCCCTGCCCATGAGCCAGCCCGCCGCGTACACCGCCCGGTGCGCGCTCCGCGACACGATCACCGGTCCCTGTGCATAGGCCATCATCGCGTGGATACCGGCTGTCGCGCCGCCCACCAGCAGCCACGTCTCGGCGGCTCCGCAGGCTGCTGCGGCCAGCGCGCGCGCCCGCTGCACGGCAGGGCCTCCCTCGTACAGGGATTCGGTGTCATGAAGCTCTGTCACGTCCAGCGTCATGGGCAGCGGCTCCGCCCGGCCCTTGTGCCCCGGCATATGAAAACGCGCCGGGTCCCCCTGGCCGTAGCGGCGCAGCATTGTCAGAATCGGCGTTTTCATCGTCAGGACCCTCGATAAAACGAACTCATCGTTCTACCCGAGCGTTGTTGCCTCCTGTTTGTTCTCCAGTATCCAGGCGATTACCGACAGCGCGTTGCGCTGGTTTATCGAGTAGGTAGTTACCGACGCTATCATTCCCTCGGGGACGACGTATATGTCGAGCAGTCCCTCCGCGCTGTCCAGCGGTACTCCGCATATGCCGTCGCTGAGCGACGCAGCGCCCTCTTCATCATACACCTCATACTCTACGCGCAGCGTCTCCATATCGAAGTCCTCCGGTATGGGTACGGTTTCGATGAACGGCGGTTCCCCTTCCTCAAGCGGTTTGTCCAGCGCGAGGAACGCGCCGCTCTGCGCAAGGCTCGTATATATACCCATGGGCATGACAAATATGTCACCTTGCTGCACCGCCATCCAGGCGCCCAGGATCTCCATCGTCTGGCCTCCGCTCATATCGGCGATCGAGTATGTCAGGAAATTGATCTCCTGCTGGTCGGGGGGCAGGGACTCCAGTATCTGCCGCTCCCATCCCTCCAGATCGCCGCTGGCGTAGCTCAGAATGTATATATCCACCTTGTACTCCCGGGGTGTCTCTGGCGCTGTAGCGGAGAAGGTGAAGCTCCATACCACCATCATGAGTCCGACAACCAGTATATAGCTCCATTTCGAGTAATGAAAATGGTTCCGGAGCCGGTCCCGCGTAATCCGCAAATCCATCATTCGTTACGCCTCCCGTCTTTCATTTCGGGCCGCATCGTGGGAAAAAGCAGCACGTCGCGTATCGAAGGAGCGTCGGTCAGCAGCATGATAAACCTGTCTAGCCCGATTCCCATCCCGCCGGTGGGCGGCATGCCGTATTCCATGGCCGTGATGAAGTCCTCGTCGATATCGTACTCCCCGTCGCCGTGCTTATTGCGGGCCTGCTGGATGAAGCGCTCCCTCTGGTCGATAGGATCGTTGAGTTCGGTAAAGGCGTTGCCCAGCTCGCGTCCGGTGATGAACAGCTCAAAGCGCTCGGTAAGCCGCGGATCGCCCGGGCAGCGCTTGGCCAGCGGGGACACCTCGACCGGGTAATCCACGATAAACGTGGGCTGGATGAGGTGCTGCTCCACCTTTTCCTCGAAGAACTCGTTGAGCACGCTTCCCCAGGTTGCCACGGGCGGCACCGCGACGCCGTGATCCCGGGCAGCCTGCCGCGCTTCCTCGTCGGTGGACAGCGCATCAAAATCCACACCCGTATGCGTCCGCACCGCCTCGATCATCGTCATCCGCTTCCATGGAGGGGTAAGGTCTATCGATTCCCCGCCGTAAGTGACGGTAAAGCCGCCCACGGTTTCCTTCGCGACGGTCGACACGAGTCCCTCGGCAAGCGCCATCATGCCGTGATAGTCGGTATAGGCCTCGTACATCTCGATGGACGTAAACTCCGGATTGTGCCGGGGCGACATTCCCTCGTTGCGGAATATCCGCCCGATCTCATATACCCGCTCCAGTCCGCCTATGATGAGCCGCTTGAGGTGCAGCTCGGTCTCGACCCGCAGATACATGTCGATATCGAGCGCGTTGTGGTGGGTTTTGAAAGGCCGGGCAGCCGCGTTGGTCGCATAGTTATGCAGCACCGGCGTCTCCACCTCCAGATATCCCCGCTCGTCCATATATTTGCGTATCGCCGTCAGGATGCGCGAGCGGGTTATAAAGACATTGCGCACCTCGGGATTCATGATGAGATCGAGATAGCGCTGCCGGTAGCGCAGATCAGGGTCCCGGAGCCCGTGGAACTTCTCGGGAAGCGGGAGCAGCGACTTGGAAAGAAGCGTGATTTGCTGCGCCTGTACCGATATTTCGCCGCGCTGCGTGCGAAAAACGGTGCCGGATACGCCGATGATGTCGCCGATATCCAAGCGTTTAAACGCGTCGTAGGCCTGCTCCCCCATCACATCGCGCTTCACGTATATCTGGATAAGGCCGTCCCTGTCCCGCAAATGCGCAAAGCTGGCCCTGCCCATGATGCGTCTGGACATGATTCGTCCGGCGATCGACACATCCGTGCCGTCCAGGACCGAAAATCCGTCCAGGATCGCGGCTGACGTATGGGTGACAGGATACCTTACCTGTAAAAAGGGATCCTCGCCGGCCTGCCTGAGGGCGGCCAATTTTTCGCGCCGTACGCGAATGATTTCGTTTTCGTCCTGTCTGGTGTTGGGATTCTCAGAGAAAGCCATCTTCCGTAATCTCTCCTGCAGCCTTGTTACTTTCCGCGGCCGATGCCCACGATCTTGAGCATCTTCGTTCCACGTGGGACCGCTACCTCGACGATATCGTTGATTTTGCAGCCCATAACGGCCTGGCCGATCGGCGATTCGTTGGATATGCGGCCTTCGAACGGATCGGCTTCGTCGGACCCGATAATCGTGTATTCGGTAACTTTGCCGCTGCTCACGTCCTGAAGCTGCACCACCGCCCCCAGTACCACCGTGTCGCCAGAAATTCCGTTCTCATCGATGAGCTCGGCGTTGCGGAGAGTCTTCTCGATCGTGATGATCTCCCCTTCCAGAAACGCCTGCTCGTTTTTCGCGTCGTCATACTCGGAGTTCTCCGACAGATCCCCCAGGGTGATGGCTGCCTTGATGCGGTCGGCAATTTCCCTGCGGCGCACGTTCTTCAGATACTCAAGTTTGGTCTCAAGCTTGCGCATGCCTTCCTGCGTCAAATATATTTTTTTGGACATGCAGTCTATTCTCCCTTCCGGTTTGTATGTTATCGACAGATGCTAGTAATATATGACGGAGCCAGAGCCGGTTATGTCCCTATTACAAAGCAACGCGCCCGCGAATCGGGCGAAAATACAGTTCTTGGTCAGATCGTCTCAAAATTATTCTAGCATTATATAGGCATGGGATACGCTTGTCAAGCAATACCGCACGATTCATGCGCTCCGCGGGCTCAATGCGTATCCCAGCCCGTCAACGCAAGAAATGCGGGCCATCCCTGTTCGGGGTAAAAGCGGTGCCCCCCTTCCCCGATGACGAGACGGCAGGCGTCGGGCGCTCCGGCCGCCGCATACAGCTCCCGGATGCGGTCGAACGCCTCGCGCACGCCGTCCAGCGGGAATATCTCGTCGTCCCGGCCGGCTACCACCACGAGCGGACGGGGCGCGATAAGGCCCGCCAGGTCAGCCATCTCAAACCAGCGCAACACGCCGGGGATGTGCTGGTCCATGCAGTGGCGGATGACCGCGATGGACTTTCGGTACGTGCATATGGAGCACGACGGCATGACCGCGCCGATGCGGGGTTCCAGGCACGCGGTGTACCAGGACGCGGTGCCGCCGCCCGAGTTGCCCATGATCCCCACCCGGCTCGTATCAACCGCCGGAAAATGCCGCTCCACCGCGTCCAGCGCACGGCTCACATCCCACGCTCTGCCCGCCAGGGCGGAGCGCCCCAGCATGAGCTCAGTCATGGAGGGGACCCAGCACTCGGGCCCGGGAACGTCGGGATGCTCGCTGCGCTCACCGAAATACCGCTGCTCGAGACACAGCGCTGCCATGCCCAGGCGCACCGCCTGCACGCCGAAATCCCGGCCTCCCGCGATCGATTCCTCGTCGCCGGGAAAGCGGGGCTGTCCCAGGGAAATATGCATTCCTGTGCTGTGGCCCTGCAGGCATATAATAACCGGCGGATGATCCACCCGATCGGGAAGCAGCAGATGGCAGGGCATATCGAAGCGCTCTTCCACCGCGATCACGAACCGGATCTCGGTATATCCCTCCCGCCTGCTGCGCCATTCGATTCTGAAGTTCGGATCGACCATCCTGTACCCGTCCGCGCCCAGCAGCTCGAGGAGCTTCCTTTCGGCCCGCGTCCGCCAGGCCGCGAAGTCTTCCCCCTCACGATAGGCAAGCGCAGGCGTTGTTTGCTCCATCATGAACTGCAGCTGCGACATCGGATTCATTCTGTCCATAATGGCCCCCCTTATTCATTTGTGCATACTGACAATTCGACGGGATGCGACGCGAATCCTTTCATATTCGCTCATTTATGTGTTGAATTCAGGGCTGGCGCCGCCCGGACCGGCGTCCAAAGCGCGCGCTCGCTCGTGGACACCGCGGCTGCGCCCGCCTCGAGCGCCAGGCGCGCCTCCTCGCGGGTCGTGATCATGCCTCCGGCTATGACGGGCACGCCGGTCTGCGTCCTGAAGTACGCGATGGCCTTGGGGATCACGCCGGGCATGAGCTCGATGAAATCAGGCGCATCGTGGGCGATCGCGCGTACGCCGGTCGCCATCGACGCAGAGTCCAGCATAAAAAGACGCTGCACGGTCACGAGTCCCTCCCGCTTCGCCGCGCGCAGCACAGGCCGGTGCGTGGACAGGAGCCCGTCAGGGCGCAGTGTCCGCGCGATAAACTCCACCGCAGCGTCGCTGCGTCCCAACCCGTCTATGAGATCGGCGTGCAGCAGCACGCGCTTGCCCGCTTCGCGCAGCACGCCGATGAGCACCGGAACCTCCTGCAGTGTGCCGCCCAGCACGAAGACAACGCCCGGCGGCGCGTCGGCCGCAGCGCAGGCGCCGTCATAGTCTTTGATCGCCGCGATGACGGGATTCCCTTTCCAGCAGTCCAGCATAGCCGTACTGATGCTCGTCACCCCCTATGAAGCATGCGCTCCACGCGCCGGGCGGAGCCGCGCAGCTTCCAGTTGCCCTATCATGACGGACCGCAGTCCATATCGCCCCGCCGCTAATATGCCGCGTCGGCTTCCTCGGGCGGGTTGACGATGAGCCGCCAGTCGAGGTCGCCGCGTTCCAGCGCCCTGATGAGCGCCTCCGCGGTGGCAAGGTTCGTAGCCAGCGGAATATTATGCACGTCGCACAGCCGCAGAAGCGCCGATATATCGGGCTCGTGGGGCTGGCTGGTCAGCGGATCGCGCAGGAATATGACCAGATCGATCCGGTTGTACGCGACGCGGGAACCGATCTGCTGGTCGCCGCCCATCGGTCCGGAAAGAAACCGGTGAACCGGAAGCCCGGTCGCCTCGGCGATCAGCCCGCCGGTCGTCCCGGTGGCGCAGAGGTGGTTTTTCCTGAGTATCTCCTGATAGGCGATGCAGAAATTGACCATGTCTTCCTTCTTGCGGTCGTGCGCGATGAGCGCGATATTCATAGCACCCCCTCCGCGATCGCAAACATATTCCTCCTTCGTCGCATACCGATGCCCAGAACGAGCCCGATCGCGATCATGTTCGTCCACATGTTGCTCCCCCCATAGCTGATAAAAGGCAGCGGGATGCCGGTTACCGGCATGATGCCGATCGTCATCCCTATATTCTGGAATATGTGAAACATCATCATCGCCATGACCCCGATGATGATATAGCTGCCGAAAGCGTCATATGCCTGGCGCGAAAGCCAAAGCAGGCGGAATATGAGCAGCGCGTACAGCGCCACGACCGTCAGCGTGCCGATAAGGCCCAGCGTTTCGCCGGTCACCGAGAATATAAAATCGGTGTGGCATTCGGGGATATAGTCGAGCTGTGTCAGCGATTCCTTGTTGAAAAAGCCTTTCCCGGTAATCTGGCCCGATCCCACCGCCATCTTGGACTGTACCACGTTATAGCCCGCGCCCCAGCGGTCAAGATCGGGGTTGAGGAATGTCAGGAAGCGCTTCTTCTGGTTGTCGCTCATGACGAATTTCCACAGCGGTATCATCGACAGGACGCCCGACGACGCCAGAAGGCCCAGGATCCACATCCGCGTGCCCGACGCGAAAAGCATTACAGCGGTAATAAACACATATACCATCGCCGTGCCGTAGTCGGGCTGGAGCATGATGAGCACCAGCGGAATCATCACGTGGAGCAGTATCGGCACCAGTTCCCGCAGCGTGGTCACGCCGTTTTTATAGCGGGACAGCTGCTTTGCCAGCGTGATGATGATGGCGAGCTTGGCGATCTCAGAGGGCTGGAATGCGCGATCTCCCAGCGCGAACCAGGACTGCGCGTTATTGCGCACGGCTCCAAGCACCAGCACCGCTGCCAGCAGCGCGATATTGGCCCAGTAAATGAGCGGCGACAGCCGTCCATAAATCTCGTAGTCGAGCATCAGGACGACTGCGACAAGCCCGATGCCCAGCAGGAACCAGAGCCCGTTGAGCAGCGTGGTTCTCAGGTTCATGCTGGCGATCACCTCCAGCCAGCCGGAGCCTTCCTCTGCTTTGGGCTTACCGGTCGCATTCGCGATCATAAGCAGGCCGATCGCTACCAGCGCCAGCACCAGCAGCGCGATAGGCCAGTCGAAATATTTCCACTTTTTCGCGTCAAGTCTCTGGAACATCGTATTCCTTTCTCATCCTTTATCCGAAGATCGCTTCCAGGCTGCGCCTATGATGCGGGACTTCTCCAGATCAGCCTCCACCACGCGGTTTTTCGGCGGACGCTGAACGGTATATCCAGCTCCTCGCCGACGAGCCGCCGCGCTGTCCGGTAAAAAGCTGCGCCCGCGGCCCCGTCCTCGAGCCGCAGGGGTTTTCCCCGGTTCGCTGCTGCCACGGCGCCCGCGTCGTCGGGTATCACCCCCACGATGCGGGCGGGAAGCAGTGCGCTCATCTCGTCGATCGTCATCGCGCTGCCTTTCCTCGACATCCTCGCATCGTACCGGTTAATGACCAGCTGCAGATCGCGCTTCCCCTCCTGCGAAAGGAGGCCCAGCACCTTGCGCGCGTCGCGCACCGCCGATACGTCGGGCGTGGATACGACGATCGCGACGTCGGCGCACAGCGCCGCGTTATAGAACCCCTGCTCCACACCAGCCGGGGAGTCGATCAGAACCCAGTCAAATCCTTTGGACAGCTCCTCCACCACCGCGCGCATCTGCACGGGCCGGATGCTGTCCTGCCTGCGGCTCTGGGATGCCGGCAGGAGCCACAGGCCCGGTATATCGTCGCTGGGTATGATCGCCTGCTCCACGCCGCACAGCCCCTCGATGACGTCGACCAGATCGTATACGATACGCCCCTCCAGTCCCAGCACGACGTCCAGGTTGCGCAGCCCTATGTCCGCGTCGATGAGCACCACCTTCTGGCCGCTGCGGGCGAGCGCCGCTCCCAGATGGCCCGTCGTCGTGGTTTTGCCTACGCCACCTTTCCCCGAGGTGACTACCGCCACTTTGCCTTTCAAATCGGATCCCTCCCCGCTCCCCTCTCCTGCATCACGGAACGATTGTATTGGGCTGGGGAATCTGGTAAACCTCCTTTGGCTGGGATTTCTTATCAAGATAGTATTCAATGACCTCGCGGGCCGTATAGGAGGAAAGGATTCCCTTGTAACCGTGCGGTATATAGACGACGACCGCAATTTCCGGGCTTTCGAACGGAGCGTAGGCGACAAACCACGAGTTGTTTTCCAGGTCGATCGTGGAAACCTGCGCGGTTCCGGTCTTGCCTCCGACATCGTCCTGGTACTTGAAGTTCGCGAACTCATCGGCCGCCGTACCGTCCTCGCCCGATATCACGCCGTGCATCCCGTTCATGACCGCGGTCAGGTATTCCTCGGGAATATCAAGGTCGCGCACCAGATTGGTCTGCGATGCCATGATGGACTCCCCATCGGGCGTCACGATATCCTTAATGAGCGTCGCGTCGTAAACCTTTCCGCCGTTCACGATCGCGGATATGTACCGCGCCACGCCTATGGGCGTAAGCAGCGTCACGCTCTGGCCGATTCCCGACGAAGCGTTGGCGGTCCGGTTCCATTTGATCTGCGTGATGAAGTCGTTCACGTCCCAATCGAGACGGGTCTGCGTCGCGCTGCGAATATAGTATAGCGGTATGTTGAGTTCGCTGCGAAGGATGCGCCGTATCTCGGTCCCCGGTTTATCCATATCGACGAGCGCCATCAGGTCCAGCGCCACCTTCTCGTAGACCGAGTCCTCGTATGTCATGTTGAGCTCAGCGCAGGCGTCCTTTAAAAGATTCACGATGGCCAGGTATACGAGCTTCGATGTGCCCGACGGCGCGGTGCCGGGAGTATAGAGCGTGCTCTGGCTGGCCATCTGGCCCGCTTTTTCGCCCAGCAGCTCGACATTGGTTTTCGTAGTCAGCCCGAATAGCTCAGTCCATTTGCCCAGCAGCGAATTGCCCAGCCGGTCGGCGATCGTATAGAAATAATAGTTGCACGAGTTCTTGATCGCGAGCTCCAGGTTCTGGTCCTTATGCAGATAATAATACGGATAGATCCAGCAATGCAGCGCGTCGGAGTGGTCGCTCCCCTCGGGCCAGTTGCCCTTGTCGTCGATCTGCTCGTCGAGGGTGACGACGCCCTCCATGAGGCCTGCAACCCCCGTGACCATCTTAAATATCGATCCGGGCGCGCCCGAGCTGCTGATGGCGTTATTAAAAAGCGGATTGCGCGGATCATGAAACAGCGTCTCGAACTCCTCGGTAGTCAGCCCGCCCGTAAAAATATTCGGGTCGAACGGAGGATAGGAGCACATGGCCAGTATCTCCATCGTATGCACGTCCACGACGACAGCCGCGCCCACCTGGGCGAGCTGCAGCGGAGCGCCGCCCCGCTCGGCCACCTCGGTGTCGTATTTGGCCTGGTTTTCCCTGTACGCCTTCATCTGCTCGGCGTATGTGTTTTTGATATTTTGCTCCAGCGCCTCCTCCAGTACCTTCTGCAGGCCCAGATCCAGCGTCAAAAACACATTGTTGCCCGATGTAGGCTCGATAAGATCGGTCTGACGCACCGCTTTGCCCAGATTGTTGACCTCGATGATCTGCTTGCCGGTGCGAAGCGCGATATTGGGCGTAAGCTCGGATTCCATCGTGTACTCGATACCCGATATGCCGATAAGGTCGGTGCGAAGATACCCTTCCTGCTCCAGCCGGAGCATCGTGCCCTCGTCGGTCATGCGTCCGATGTACCCGACGATGTGGGCGGCCATCGTCTGCTTGGGATAGACGCGCACCGTGCTCTCGCTTATTTGCATCCCGGTCAGATCCATGCCGCGCATCTCGATCTCCGCTACGGTATTGAGGTCCACATTTTCCGCGATCGTGATCGGGTTATAGCTCATATACCGGGTCAGCTGCACATCCTGCCACACCGAGAGGATCTTGTAGGCCTCCTCGTAGGGGGTTGTGGCCGGTATCCCGTACCTCTGCTTGAGCTCCTCGAACAGTATTTCGGGCGGATCCTCCTTATTGACATACATGTTCTCCCGCCATTTTGCTTCCCGGGCGGCCGCCGCTTCGCCGGTTACGCCGCTCCAGTAAAATTCCATCGACCCGTCTGCGCTTTTGCGGATCGCGAAGTTCGCATTTATCTTGATCCCGTTTTTCTCCAGCAGCGCGATGGTTTTCCGGATCGATTCGGTATACTTGGGATATGTCGATTTTCCTTCGGAAGGATCCTTGACGAATTCGACATTGTAGGATTTCTGATCGTATGCGAGCGGTATCCCGTTCCGGTCGGTAATGGTGCCGCGGGTACCGGCCAGCCGGAGCACCTTGATTTTGCCTTCCTGCGACTTTATATAGTATTCCTGACCGTTATGAAGCTGTATATTGATAAGGCGGACGGCCAGCGTCAGAAACATCGCCCCACACACGGCCGCGAGCGCTATGATTCTCTTCTTTTGTTTCATCGCGGAGCCCATTCCTCCTTTCCCGGGACTATCCGACCATCAGAAGCTGGCTGTCGTCCCGGCGGCGCTTCCCGCGCATATACACGCGGTAACACACGATGTATATCGGCAGTGCCGCGCCGCCCGTCATCAGAGCCGACAGAAGGCACCTGAGCGCCACCGCGCCGGTCATCACGGCGGAGTTTCTCGTAAAGTAAAGAAGAAACATCGAAAAAGCGTCCGATACCAGTGCGCCAATCAGCGAGTACAGCGCCGGGGCAATAAGATTCTCCTGGCGGAATCTGCTATTCTTAGCGCCCGTCATGAATCCGATGGCAGCCAGCGGTATCGCCGTCATGCCAATCGCGGGGCAGAAGAACACGTCCAGCGCGCAGCCCGCGAGCGCTCCGGCGGCCATGCCTGCGTATGAGCCGCACAGGAGCGCCACGCATACCACCGAGGCAAGCACCAGATATGGGGCCAGCGAGGTCACGCCCAGCACCGGCAGCAGTACGGTCTGGCAGAGGAAGGACAGGAGCATCAGCGCCGCGGTAAAAAGTATGTCCACGATCATTCCTCGTCACCTTCGCCTTCCGCGTCGCCCTCCATCTCGCCTTCGCCCTCTGTGCCGCCTTGCTCGTCCGCGTTCTCTTCCGCTCCTTCATCAGGCCCCGGGGTCGGCGCACCGGGCGTCTCGACCGGAGCCTCCCCGATGATAATAAGCACGTCCTCTACGTGGGCGAAGTCCACATAGGGACGCACGATGGCGTAGCTTTGCAGGTTGGATTGGCGGCTGACTTCGACGATCTCCCCGATCGGGATACCTTTGGGATAGTAGCCGCCCATGCCCGAGGAGAGCACCCTGTCTCCGGGTATGACATCGGCGCTGAAGGGCAGGTAATACAGGTTGCACAGCGGGTCGCTGCTGTCCTGATCGGTCGCGCCCTTGAGCACGCCGTTATCCCTGGAGCGCTCCAGCACCGCTGCGACGGCGCTCTGTCTGTCGATGAGAGGCATGACCACCGAATAGGTCTTCGATACGCTAATAATCCGGCCCAGCAGTCCGTCGGCCGTCACGACCGGCATATTGAGGGTGATCCCGTCTTTTTCGCCGTGGTTGATGGTCAGCGTCGAATACCAGCTCTCGGGATCCCGGGCGATCACTTCCGCATTCATATAAAGGTACTGCGGGTACTGGCGCGTAAAGCCCATGAGCGCAGTCAGGCGCTTGTTTTCATCGATGAGCTCCTGCGCCCATTCCTTCTCGAGCTCAAGCTGGGCAACGCGTTTTTTCAGTTCCTCATACTCCCGGTCGATATCCCGAATGCCGAAAATCCGGGCGAAAAAATCCCTTACGCCGCTCGCCGCCGAATGTGTCCAGCGCATGAACGGGCTGACCGATTCCCCGACGACGGTATCGGCAACCGTCGGCCTATCCGAGCCCGTCGCCGCGTATGTGATGAAAAGCACGACAAAAAGAAGAACCAGCACCGATCCCAGCACCCACCAGGGCTGTATCCGAATTCTTCTCCTCATCTTCGCGGCTCACCTCGTTGTTTCCTGCGGGATCGGGAGGGGCAGTAGCTCGTTATCGAGCTGAGCATCATCCCCGCGCCAAGCACCACGCAATCCAGCGGATTCTGGGCGATATAGACCGGTATGCCGGTCTCCCGGTTGATGGCGATATCGAGATCCCGCAGCAGGGCTCCCCCTCCCGTGAGCGTGATACCGCCATGCAGTATGTCTCCCATGATCTCCGGGGGCGTCTCCTCCAGCAGGTTTCGGATATACTCGATTATCTTCTGCACGATATCGCCAAGCGCCTCGTACGCGTCGCGCGCGGTGTAATGAACCGTCACCGGCAAGCCGTTTTTCAGGCTGCGGCCGCGCACCTCGTAAATATCGTTGCTTCGCGGCGGCATCGCTGTGCCCAGCACGATCTTGACCTCTTCGGCGGTCTTTTCGCCCATCGCCAGGCTGTACTTTTTCCTCGCGTGCGCGATGATGAGTTCGTCCATCCGATCGCCCGCTATGCGAAGCGATTCGGAAACCACGATGCCGTTGAGGGATATGACCGCCATCTCGGTCGTCCCGCCGCCTATATCGACGACCATGCTTCCGATCGGCTCACTGACCGGCAGACCGGCTCCCAGCGCGGCGGCCATCGGCTCCTCAGCGATGAAGGCGTCACGCACACCGGCTCTGCGGGCTGCCATTTCCACAGAGCGCTTCTCCACCTCGGTGACGCCGCAGGGCACGCAAATGACCGCTTTGGAGGGCTTTCTCCACAGCGCGCTGCACCGCCTGAGTGCGGCGCGCATAAAATACCGCAGCATGGCCTCGGTGACCTCGAAATCCGCGATGACGCCATCTCTGAGCGGACGGACCGCGATGATCTCTCCCGAAGTCCTCCCTATCATCCTGTTGGCCTCGGTACCGACCGCCAGCACTCTTTTCTCTCTCTTGTTGACCGCGACGACGGAAGGCTCGCGCATGACGATGCCTTCCCCCTCCACGTACACGAGCACCGAAGCCGTCCCCAGGTCGATGGCGATATTCCGTCCCATTCCTGCTCCCTTCTCAAACGCTCTAGTATTGCCTTAGGATCCGTATATCAGACCAGAAGCGGACCGATCAGGCTGTCCAGGGCGGCAAGGGGCAGTCCTACCACATTATTGTAGCATCCTTCGATCCGCCGGATAAAACGGCCGGCGCTTCCCTGAATTCCATATGCGCCCGCCTTGTCGAATGGCTCTCCCGTCGCGACATAGGCGCGCCTCTGTTCAGGTGTCATATCGGAAAAGAATACGCGCGTCACCTCGGCGGCCTGCCGCTCACAATCATCCGCGATCGCGCAAAGCCCGGTGATGACGCGGTGCGATCGGCCCGAAAGCATTTCCAGCATACACAGCGCCTCGTCCTCGTCGGCCGGTTTTCCAAGAATCGTTCTCCCGCAGACCACAAGGGTGTCCGCGCCGACCACTACTGCATGCGGATAGCGCGCCGCGACAGCCCTGGCTTTTCGGCAAGCCAGCAGCACCGCAGCCTCTGTGGGGTCTACGTCCTCCGGAACGGTCTCATCGGCTCCCGAGGCGACCGCCTCGAATTCGTAACCCAGCATCGACATGAGCGCAATGCGCCTTGGCGATTCGGAAGCCAGTATGATGCGCCGGCGCCTGGCGTGCTGCAACGCTCCGATCCTTTGTACCCTCCTTAAGAAAAAGCCGCCGCCCCTAGTGAGGCAACGGCATTATTATAGCATAGAGCGGTTTGGTTTGTACAACATTAGTTGATGAGCGGCATTTTCTTTGATAATCCGCCGGTTTTTGACAAATACGCCCTCTTTATCGCGCTTCTCTGTCGTATGGCACCGATAGCGCTTCGGGCGCGCCTTCCTTCCTCCTGCCGCCGAAGCTGCCGGTGACGAATATGAGCACGATGATCGTAAAAAGATACGGCAGCATCGGAAGAAGATTAACGATATAAAAGGGCATCGCGATGCCGTAGGCCTGTATCCGGAATCCCATGATGATGATAAAGCCGAACAGGTACGAGCCAAGCATCGCCTTCCATGGGTTCCACATCGCGAATATGACGAGGGCTACCGCGATCCAGCCCTGTCCTGTCGTGATGGTGTCCATCCAGGAGTTATTGTATGCCAGCGACAGATAGGCTCCCGCCAGTCCTGCCAGCGCGCCGCCCGCAATCGTATATCCGTAGCGAAGCGCGAATATGTTTACTCCGGCCGTGTCGGCCGCCGCGGGATTTTCCCCGGTCGCACGCAGCGACAGGCCCCATCGCGTCCGGAATATGAGAAGCCACAGGAGCGGCACCAGCAGGATCGATAGATAGACCAGCAGGTTCTGGTCAAAAAGGACCGGCCCCAGAAGCGGAATCCGAGAAAGACCCGGTATCGCGATGTTGTCAAAACTGGCCCGGCGGACTACGCCCACATAGGGATTGCCGAGGAAATTGCCAAGTCCCGTGCCGAATATCGTCAGCGCCAGACCCGATACCACCTGGTTTGTCTTGAGCGTGATGGACAAAAATGCGTGTATGAGCGCCATGAGTCCCCCGCCAACCAGCGCCGCAAGCACGCCGACCAGCAGGTTCCCCGTCCACTGCACCGCGATGAATCCGAATACCGCGCCCACCATCATCATGCCCTCGACGCCCAGATTCATGACGCCCGCGCGCTCGGAAAGTATCTCGCCCAGGCACGCGAGCAGCAGTATGGTTCCCGCCGCCACGGTAGCCGAGAGGATGCCTGTCGCCATCGTAAGCCCGCTCACCGCGCCGCCTCCTTCCTCACGATACGGATCTCATACCGCGTCAGCGCGTCGAACCCCAGCACGAAGAAGAGTATGATGCCCTGTATCAGCGTCGCCACCGCGTAGGGAATGCCCAGTATCTGCACGTATCCTCCGCCCACCAGCAGCGCCGCCATGAAGACCGACATGACGACAACCCCCAAAGGATTAAGGCGCGCCAGCCACGCGATGATGACGGCGGTAAAGCCGTATCCTGCGGATATGTCCATCTCCAGCCGGTGCGCGATGCCCGCCAGCTCGCTCACTCCGGCCAGCCCCGCGACCGCGCCCGAAACGCCCAGCACAAGCAGCATGTTGAGCGTCAGGTTCATGCCCGCATAACGCGCGGCTGAAGGGCTCTCGCCGATCGTGCGCACCTCGAAACCCCACTTGGTCCTTCCGATCACGAACGCGTATACGCCGGTCATGATAAGCCCGATAAGCAGCCCCATATGGATGTATGTCCCCGGTATGACCGGAAACCACGCGTTCCGGCTGATGGGCGGCGCGATCGGGAACCCCTTGCCCGCCGGGTCCTTCCATACGCACAGTATCATAAACTGCAGCAGCATGAGCGCCACATAGTTGAGCATCAGCGTCATGATGGTTTCGCTGACGCCCATCAGCGCCCGGGGCAGCGCGGCCAGCAGGGCCCATACCGCACCCGCCAGCATGCCCGCAGCGATCATAAGAAGTATAAGCGGTACTGCGGGCATGTCCGGGAATGCCAGCGCCACCGCGTTGGCTGCGAACGCGCCGATGGCGAGCTGTCCCTCCGCGCCGATGTTCCACATCTTCATACGGAAAGCATAGGAAACCGCGACCGCACACAGGAGCAGCGGTATTGTTTTGGTGAGCGTGTCCATTATACCGTAGCGGCTGAAGAATGTGCTGATAAATATCCCCTGAAGAACCCGGGCGATTTTTGCGGGTGAATAGCCCAGTATGAGAAGGAGCGCCGCCGTCGCCACGATCGCGGCGATGATCGCAAAGATACGGATAACGAGTATGTTTCCCGAGGAGCCCTCCATGCGCTTTTTAAAAGTGACTGAATACTTCATGGCGAGCCTCCTTTTCCAGCGACGTTCCCATCATCATCATGCCGATCTCCAGAAGCTGCGCCTTTTCGCGGGGCATGAGGCCGGCGACGCGGCCCTGGCACAGCACCATGATCCTGTCGCTGTATTTAAGCAGCGCTTCGATATCCTCGGATATGAACAGGATCGCGCATCCCTTTTGCTTCTGCTCGAGCATCAGCCGGTATACCATCTCGGCCGCGCCGATATCGAGGCCCCGGATCGGATAGGCCAGTATAAGCGCTTTCGGGTTGGCGGCGATTTCACGGGCGAGCAGCAGCTTTTGCAGATTGCCGCCCGACATCATGCGCACCGGGGCTGCGGGACTGGCGGCCACGATGCCATATTCGGCTACCACCTTGCGGACGCGCTCGGCAACGCTGCGGTAGGACAGCAGCATGCCTCGGCTTTTGTGGTAGTCCCGGAGCATCAGGTTGTCGGCCATGCCCATATTGCCCACAAGGCCCGTTCCCAGCCTGTCCTCGGGCACGAACGCCAGTCCTGCATCCTGCGCCACCCGGGGACCCCTATTCGTAATGTCCCGCCCGTCCATCCGTACGACGCCCTGCGCTATCGGGCGAAGGCCCGAAAGCGCCTCTCCCAGCTCGCGCTGTCCATTACCGGCCACGCCGGCAACGCCCAGTATTTCCCCGGCGTGCAGCGTAAAGCTGACATCCGACAGAGCGTCGACGCCCTTGTCGCCGCGAACCGTCAGACCGCGCACCTCCAGCAGCGGCGGGCCTTCGGCCGCGGCGGGCGGAGCGCTCTGTGTATCCAGCTCCTCCCCCACCATCATGCGCGACAGGCTGGCGTAGTTGATGTCTTTTCCGTCCACAATTCCGACCAGGCGCCCTTTTCGGAGCACCGTCACGCGGTGGGCGATCTCCACCACATCCACCAGCTTATGGGTGATAATGATGATCGTGCAGCCCTGCCGTGCCATCTCGCGGAGCGTATCGAAAAGCTTGAGCGTCTCCTGAGGCGTCAGCACCGCGGTGGGCTCGTCCAGTATCAGTATGTCAGCCTTTCGGTAGAGCGCCTTGAGTATCTCGACACGCTGCTGTTCGCCCACCGAGAGCTGCCATATCCGGGCCTGCGGGTCTACGGGCATATTGTATCGCTCGGCCAGCGACGCGACTTGCTTTTCCATCTTTTTTCTGTTAAGGAGGACCGAAACGCGCGCGCCCAGCATGATATTTTCGGTCACGGTGAATGCCTTCACAAGCCGGAAATGCTGGTGAATCATGCAAATCCTATGGGACAGCGCGTCGCGGGGCGACTGAAAGGAAACCGGTACGCCGCGCAGCATGATCTCCCCGTCGGTGGGCCTATAAATGCCCGACAGGATATTCATGAGGGTGGACTTGCCCGCGCCGTTTTCGCCCAGCAGCGCATGGATCTCGCCCCTGCGCACCGAAAAATCGATCCGATCGTTGGCCACCACGCCGGGAAATACTTTCGTGATCCCGCGCATTTCGACAATAGGCGTCGTCATCAGTACTCTCTCATGGAGCCAAACCCCATCTCCTCGCTCGCAATATTTCATAGCATATCAAAAAACGGCGCACAATTCCATACCCCATTTCGTATTTTCCCGTATATTATCGTTTTTCAGCGGCGTCCGATATCGGTCCTAAAATGCGCGCCCGCAAAATCGATCCGCGCGACGCCATCGTAGGCCCGGTCTATCGCGTCGGCCAGCGTATCGGCCAGCGCCGTTACGCCCAGCACGCGTCCGCCCGCTGTCAGGTAGCGCTCGCCGTCCCACGCCGTACCCGCATGAAAAACCGTAACGCCCGGCAGCCTTTCGGCGGCCTTAATCCCCGTAATGGGCAGGCCCTTGCGGTAGGAGCCGGGATATCCGCCCGACGCCATCACGACGGTAACCGCGCTCTTTTGGGACCACGTGATTTTGCAATCGGCCAGCTTTTCCTCCCCGATGGCCTCGATGATGTCGATAAGGTCGGTTTCCAGAAGCGGCAATATCGCCTGCGTTTCCGGGTCGCCAAACCGCGCATTGAACTCGAGCACG
Source organism: Christensenellales bacterium (assembly GCA_050942555.1). Classification (GTDB taxonomy): domain Bacteria; phylum Bacillota; class Clostridia; order Christensenellales; family UMGS416; genus JAAYXU01. Next base: position 8,764 of record JBMNNN010000004.1, on the reverse strand, counting down.
CGCGGGCCCTTTTCTGTCAGCATGAGGCCCGCGTACAGCACGCCCCGGAAAGAACATCCCTCGCGGGCCATCGCGTCGATCGTGGGCTTTAGTATATGCTCCTCAACGTACCCGGCCAGCCCGGGCGAGTACCTGGGACTCGGCGCGATCGCGCCCATGCCGCCGGTGTTCATGCCCATATCGTCGTCCAGCGCGCGCTTGTGGTCCTGACTGCTGACCATGGGCACGACGGTTTTCCCGTCGGTGAAGCACAGCACCGACACCTCGGGCCCGGTCAGGCATTCCTCGATGACCACCCTCTGCCCGGCATTTCCGAATCTTTTCTCTACCATGATCGCGTCGATCGCGTCCTCCGCTTCCCGCAGCGTCGCGCACACCAGGACGCCCTTGCCCAGCGCCAGACCGTCAGCCTTGACGACGACGGGCGCCCCCCACTGCCTGACGCAGTCCCGGGCCGCGGCCGGGTCGTCGAATACCGCCCAGTCCGCGGTGGGAATGCCGTACTTTTTCATAAGCTCCTTGGCAAAAACCTTGCTGCTCTCGATGCGCGCCGCGTTCCTGCTAGGCCCGAACGCCCGCACTCCGGCCGCCTGCAGCGCGTCAACGAGTCCCAGCGCCAGCGGGTCGTCGGGGGCGACGAATACCCAGTCCATCCTCTCCCGGACCGCATAGGCGGTGATGCCCTCTATATCGGTCGCCGCCAGGGGCACATTGCGCGCGACGCGGCCGATGCCGCCGTTGCCGGGCGCGCAGTGTATCTCCGCGACCTTCGGGCTCTTGAGCAGCTTCCATACGAGGGCATGCTCGCGGCCACCGCCGCCCACCATCAGTATTTTCAAATTCCCCGCTCTCCTTTCCCGGTTAAAGCGCCGCCCGTGTCAGGAATGCTTGAAATGCCGCATGCCGGTAAAGACCATCGCGATGCCCGCCGCGTCGGCGGCGGCGATGGAATCCGCGTCGTTTATCGAGCCGCCGGGCTGGATGATCGCGGCGATGCCCGCCCCGGCCGCGGCCTTCACGCAGTCGTCGAACGGAAAAAACGCGTCGGACGCGAGTGCCGCGCCCCTCGCGCGCTCGCCCGCGCGCTCGATCGCCTGCTGCGTGGCCCAGATGCGGTTTACCTGGCCGGGGCCGACGCCCAGCGACTGCCCGTCCCTGGCAATGGCGATGCCGTTGGACTTCACGTGCTTCACGATCTTCCATGCCAGCAGCAGATCCTTCATCTCCGAGGGGGTCGGAGCGCGGCGGGTGACGGCCCGGAGTCCCTCGTCGGCCAGCAGGGCAAGATCCATTTCCTGCACCAGCAGGCCGCCCGATACCTTCTTCATGTCCAGCGTCCCCGCAGGCATCGGGCGTCCCAGGCCCGGCAGCTCCAGCAGGCGGATGTTCTTTTTCTTTTTCAGTACCCGGAGGGCTTCCTCCTCGTATTCGGGCGCGACGACGATCTCGATGAATATTTCGTTGATCTCGGCCGCGGTGTTTTTGTCCAGCGTCCCGTTGGTCACGACGATGCCCCCAAATATCGAAACAGGATCGGCGCGGTAGGCTTTCTGCCAGGCCTCGAATACCGTCTCCCCCACGCCCACGCCGCAGGGATTGCCGTGCTTGACCCCGATGACGCATGTCTCGTCAAACTCGCGCAGCAGGTCCAGCGCGCCGTTTGTGTCGCTGATGTTGTTGTAGGAAAGTTCCTTGCCATTAAGCTGGCGGGCGGCGCACAGCGTTCCCGAGAGGTCGCCCGTTTCCCGGTAGAACATGGCCCGCTGGTGGGGGTTTTCCCCGTAGCGGAGGTCCTGCTGCTTCTCGAACGTAAGCGTCAGCGTATCGGGAAATGTCACGCCCCGCTGCCTGTCCAAATAGCCCGCGATCATCGCGTCGTAGGCGGCGGTGTGCTCGAATACCTTGCACGCCAGGGCAAACCTCGTGTCCCGGCTGACCGCGCCGTCCCGCTCGAGCTCCTGGAGCACCGCGCCGTAATCGGCGGGATCGACGATTGCCACGACGTCCTGCCAGTTCTTGGCCGCGGCCCGCAGCATCGCCGGCCCGCCAATATCGATGTTTTCGATGGCCTCCTCAAGCGTCACGCCGGGCTTTGCGATGGTCTGGCGGAACGGATAGAGATTAATGACGATAAGGTCGATGGGCCGGATGCCCAGCTCGTCCAGCTTCTCCATGTGCCTGGGATTGCTCCGCACAGCCAGCAGCCCGCCGTGGACGGCGGGATGCAGCGTTTTGACGCGCCCGTCGAGGCACTCGGGATAGCCGGTCACGTCGGATACGTCGGTCACCGGAACGCCTGCGCTGCGGAGCGTCGTGGCCGTGCCCCCGGTAGACACGATCTCGACGCCGCGCGCGTGAAGCGACTGCGCAAGCTCTACGATGCCGGTCTTGTCGGAGACGCTGATGAGGGCTCTTTTCATCGGAAATACCTCCTAAAAATGGAAACGGGCGCGGGAACAGATCCCGCCGCTCCGTTTATTTACTGTATGGGCGCGGGCTGCGGCAGGATCGTCACCCTCCGGCCCTCGATGCGGACGCGGTCTTCGCACAGAAGCGCGACCGCCTGCACCAGAAGCCGGTGCTCTACCGGCAGTATGCGCGCAGCCAGCGTGTGCGCGTCGTCGTCGTCCAGCACCGGTACGGCCTCCTGCAGCAGGATGGGGCCGGTGTCGTACTGCTCGTCCACGAGATGGATCGTGCAGCCCGATACCTTCACCCCGTAATCGAGAGCCGCCTGATGCACCCGCTCTCCGTAGAAACCCTGGCCGCAGAAGGAAGGGATCAGCGCCGGATGCGTGTTGACGATCCGGCCGCGCCAGCGGCGCACGGTCTGCGGACCCAGGCGGAGCAGGTACCCAGCCAGCACGATGAGTTCGGCCTCGCAGGCGCACAGCCGCTCGTGTACGGCGGCCTGCATGTCCTCGAGGCTCGCGTACTGCCGCAGGCCGATATAGTATGCGGGAATACCGGCACGCTGGGCCCGCTGCCGGGCGAACGCCTCCCGGCGGCTGTATATAAGGCAAACCACCTGCCCCGCGATGCGGCCCTGTTCGCAGGCGTCCAGTACGGCCTGGAAGTTGGTCCCGCCGCCCGACGCCAGCACCGCGATGCGCTTCACGCCGGCACCTCGACGCCCGGTTCGCCCGGCACGACGTCGCCTATGATATGGGCGGACGTACCCAGCGCGTGGGCCGTTTCGACCACCGCGGCGGCCTCCCCGGCGGGGACGGCCAGCACCATGCCGATTCCCATATTAAACGTGTTGTAGGCGTCGCGCAGGCTCATGCCGCTCTCCCGGATGAGCAGGCCGAATACCGGCGGAACCGGCCACGCGCCTTCATGGACGCGGGCCCGTGTCCCGGGCGGAAGCATACGGGGAATGTTCTCCACAAACCCGCCGCCGGTAATATGCGCCGCGCCCTTTATATTGTGCGCCCTCATCATCTCCAGCACAGGTTTCACGTATATGCGGGTGGGGGTTAGCAGCTCCTCGCCGATCGTCCTGCCCAGCTCGGGCAGGTACCGTCCCAGCGAAGCGGCGTCCTCGCCCAGCACGCGGCGAATGAGCGAAAAACCGTTGCTGTGCACGCCCGAGCTTTCCAGCCCCACCAGCTCGTCTCCCGGCGCGATCGCGGACCCGTCGATCATGCGGGAGCGCTCGGCGATGCCCACCGTGAAGCCCGCAATATCGTACTCGCCCTCGGCGTAGAATCCGGGCATTTCGGCGGTCTCGCCGCCCAAAAGCGCGCACCCGGCCCGGCGGCATCCCTCGGCTACGCCCGACACGATGGCCGCGACCTTGCCGGGAACCAGCCTGCCCATCGCGATATAGTCGAGGAAAAAGAGAGGCCGCGCTCCCTGGCAGAGCACGTCGTTGACGCACATCGCGACGCAGTCGATGCCCACGGTATCGTGCCGGTCCAGCGCGAACGCGATTTTGAGCTTTGTGCCCACGCCGTCGGTACCCGATACCAGCACGGGCTCGGCGATGCCCATGCCCGCGATGCTGTAGCAGCCGCCGAAGGATCCCATGTCCCCGATCACCCGCTCGCTGAACGTGGAGCGGACGTGCTCCTTCATGAGCCTGACGGCTTCGTAACCGGCCTTTACATCGACGCCTGCGGATTTATAATCGATTGCCATACGCCCTCCTTTACCCGAGCGGCGGACAAAATTCCCGGAACGCATCCGGGTCGAGCGGGTATTCGCCGGTAAAGCACCCCTGACAGAAGCCGCAGCCCGCGCCTTCGACGGTCTTTAAAAGATCCTCGATCGGCAGATAGCAGAGCGTATCTGCGCCGATCATGGCGCGTATCTGCTCCACCGAATTCCTGGCTCCGATGAGCTGTTCCCGGTCGGGCGTGTCGATTCCGAAAAAGCAGGGATACATGACGGGCGGCGACGATATGAGTATATGTACTTCGCGTGCCCCGGCGCAGCGGAGCAGTTCGACGATCTTCCGGGACGTCGTGCCCCGGACGATCGAGTCGTCGACCAGCACCACGCGCTTGCCCTGCACGTTTTTGCGCAGCGCGTTGAGCTTGATGCGCACGCCCGTCTCGCGGCGGGACTGCTGCGGCTGTATGAACGTCCTGCCCACGTAGCGGTTCTTGGCCAGCCCTTCGCCGTACGGTATGCCCGACTCCTTCGAGTAGCCGATCGCGGCGGTTATCGCCGAGTCGGGCACGCCCGACACCATGTCGGCCTTGACGCCCGCCGAGCGCGCAAGCAGGCGGCCTGCGTTCTCCCGGGCCTGATAGACGCTGATGCCGTCGATGACGCTGTCGGTGCGGGCGAAGTATACGAACTCGAATATGCACAGGTGGCTTTGCAGCGGGGTTTCAGTCTGTATCGAGCGAAGCCCCGACCGGTCGACGACGACGATCTCACCAGGCCTCAGGTCGCGTACGAAGTCAGCGCCCACCGCGTCAAAAGCGCAGCTTTCCGACGCGATCATATAGGCGTCCCCCAGCCTGCCCAGCGCCAGCGGCCGCACCCCGCCGGGGTCGCGCACGCCGATGAGCTGCGTTTCGGTCATGATGACGAGCGAATAGGCGCCCCGTATATACTCCATCGTGCGCTGGATGGCGTCGACGATATCGTCCCCGCTGAAACGCGCGATCAGATTTGCGATGACCTCCGTGTCCAGCGCAGTCTGGCTGATCACGCCCCTGCGCTCCAGCATGCTGCGGATATGCTGCGCGTTGACGAGGTTGCCGTTGTGTGCCAGCGCCATCGTGCCGTTCTTGTAGCGCACGACCAGCGGCTGCGCGTTGACGACCAGGCTTGACCCGGCGGTCGAGTAGCGCACATGGCCGATGCCGAGGGAGCCGCTGCCCAGATCTTCAAGCGCCGCACCCTGGCTGAAGCACTCGGTCACAAGGCCCATCGCCTTATGGTAGCGTATGCCGCGCCCGTCGGACAGCGCGATGCCCGCGCTCTCCTGGCCGCGGTGCTGCAGCGCGTAGAGGCCATAGTAGAGCGATTCGGAAACCGGAGCGCCGCCCGCGTCATAGATGCCGACGACGCCGCACTCCTCGGGCATGCGGTCGCGGCGCGGCTTGATCCACTCGAAATGCGGCTGCACGCTCATGCTTCCCTTTCCTCTCCGATGAGGCGGCGGAGCATCTCGGCATAGGCTTCCTCGACATGCCCCAGGTCCCGGCGGAAACGGTCCTTGTCCAGCTTTTCGCCCGACGCCGTGTCCCAGAAGCGGCAGGTATCGGGCGATATTTCGTCAGCCAGCACGATGCGCCCGTCTACGCGGCCGAATTCCAGCTTGAAATCGATCAGCTCGATCCCCAGACCCTTCAGATATCCGGTCAGGAACCGGTTGACCGCCAGCGCATAACGCGCGATCGTCTCCATTTCATCGCGGCTGGCAAGCCCCAGCGCGGCGATATGGGTTTCGTTGATCATCGGATCGCCGAGCTCGTCGTTCTTGTAGCAGTACTCGATGACGGTGCTGCGCAGCCGCGTACCCTCGGCAAGACCCAGGCGCTTCGCGAGCGATCCCGCCGCGATGTTGCGCACGATGACCTCCACGGGTACGATTTGCGCTTTTTTCACGAGCGTTTCCCTGTCGGAGAGCTCCTCCACATAGTGGGTAGGAACTCCCTCCTTCTCCAGCAGGCGGAAAAAATGATTCGATACACGGTTGTTTACGACGCCTTTGCCCGCGATGGTGCCACGCTTGAGGCCGTTAAACGCGGTCGCGTCGTCCTTGTAGGAAACGATGGCAAGCGCGGGATCGGTGGTGTCGTATACCCTCTTGGCCTTTCCCTCGTAAAGCTGCGCGGTCTTGCGTGCGGTCATCGGTCATTCCCCTTTTCGTATATTCGCATCATCGGCCAGCACCTTGTCGGCCATACTTTTCCTGTAGTCCGCAAGCCTGTCGGCCAGCTCCCCGTCGGTAATCGCGAGCATCTCCACGGCCAGCAGCGCCGCGTTCTCGGCGGCGTCCACCCCCACCGTGGCGACCGGAACCCCGGCGGGCATCTGCACGATCGACAGCAGCGAATCCATGCCGCCCATCAGCGAGGTCTTCACGGGCAGACCGATGACCGGCAGCGTCGTGTACGCCGCCAGCACGCCGGGAAGATGCGCGGCCTTCCCGGCTGCGGCGATGATCACGCCCACCCCCCTGCCGCGCGCGCCGCGCGCAAGCGCGGCAGCCTCCTCGGGCGTGCGGTGAGCCGAGAGCACCCGCACCTCCGCCGCAACCCCGAATGATTCCAGCAGGGCGACGGCCTTTTGTACGACCGGATAGTCGGAACGGCTTCCCATCACGACGGCGACGGCTGCTGGCGCGGGCATAGGGACGACCTCCATAAAAACAGCTTGCAGGAGCGAATTTTCCGATAAAAAAATACCGGCACCGATATAATAGCAGAAATATGGGCCGGTTTCAATATAAATTAAGAACTATTCTAAGAACTATTTAAAAAATGTTCGTGTTTTCTCCGGTCCGCGCTTAGGCGCAGCCCGCGCGGTTTCACCGGTATCAACATTTGAAAGTATTCGGTACTGTCTGAATTGAAAGACAGACTGCTGACTTTCTATTTGGAAACGGGAGATGTGGTTCCCCACAAAACGAACAAACGGTAAGCGGGCGAGCGTACAAACAGACGCACTCGCCCACCCGATGACTTCTGCAGTCGTAAAAAGATCAGATCCACCCAATACATCAAATCCGGGCGGTTCATTTCAGGCAGAAGCGGCCTTATCTGCCCGCCGCCCTGCAGTCCGCCTTTTCGCTCCAGTGCGCTCCCGCGTTGCGCAGGAACTGGTCCCGCAGCTCGTCCACGTCCATCCGGTGCTTCCCGTTGCTGGCGCGCGCGTAAAAATGCCCGTGTCCCTTGAATATGACCCGGTGGGGCGCACGGTAGCTGGGCGGCACATGGATCACGATGCACCAGGCGCCCGTGCGCAGGCAGACCGGCATGATGCGCACATCGGGTATGCGCGGCTCGATGCCGTCCCGGATCTGGCTGTCGAGACGCAGTATGGCCGCGTCCACTTCGCTGTCGCCAAGTCCCGTGCCGCACAGCCGCGCCGGGACGCCGTCCTCCTCGGCGATGCCGTATATGATGTGGCCGCCGCGCGTGTTGGCGAAGGAAGATACGTCGGCCAGGAATTCCCGGGTCTCCAGATCCTCGTCGCCGTGAATAAGGCGCTTGTATTCGAGCGTCTCCTGCTCGAGCACCTTGCCGTCCACCAGCTCGCGCAGTTTCTTCTCCGTAATAGCGTACGGATCGCTGAAATACACGTCCTCCCCTCCTCCTCTCCTACGCGAAGTATAGCACACCCGAACGGAAAATCCCACTCTCGTAATCGCCGGGCACGTTGCGGTACGTATGGCGGCCATAGCGCTCGCTGTGCCCCATCTTGCCCAGTATCCGCCCGTCGGGGCTTGTGATTCCCTCCACAGCCATATAGGAGCCGATGGGGTTGTAGTCGATGTCGGTCGTCGGGTCTCCCTGCGCATCCACATACTGCGTCGCGATCTGCCCGTTTCGAAGCAGCCGGTCAAACTCCCCGGGCGCGCATACGAAGCGTCCCTCTCCGTGGGAAATGGGAACCGATATGATTTGCCCGGCCTCCACTTCCGCAAACCATGGCGACAGCACCGAAACCACACGGGTCCGCACGATACGGCTCTGGTGGCGGCCGATGCGGTTGAACGTAAGCGTCGGGCTGTCGGGCCGCATCTCCCGTATCTCGCCGTAGGGCACAAGCCCCAGCTTGATGAGGGCCTGGAAGCCGTTGCATATGCCCAGCATGAGGCCGTCCCTGTTGCTTAGCAGGTCGGCGATGGCGTCGGCCATCCGGGGCGAACGCAACGTGGTGGCGATGAACTTGCCCGATCCGTCGGGCTCGTCCCCGGCGGAAAAGCCGCCCGGTATCATCACAATCTGCGCATTGCCGATAGCGCGGGAGAATTCCCGTATCGTCTCCTCGATATCGCCGGGCGCGATATTGCGCACGCACCGCACGTCGGTCACCGCCCCGGCCCGCTCGAATGCCAGGGCGCTTTCATACTCGCAGTTGGTTCCCGGGAAAACAGGTATGAACACCCGCGGCCGCGCGATCCTGACCCGCGGCCGGTTTTTGTTTCTTTTCTCATAGTGCGTACAGGGATACGTCCGCGCGTCCTCACCGGCGGTGATCGGGAAGACGTCGGCCAGCGCTCTCTCCGACGCGCTGCGGATCTCGCGCAGCGTGACGGCGATGTCCCCCGCACGGATGACCGGCAGGCTGTCCG
>JBMNNN010000112.1:0-6778 GCA_050942555.1 Christensenellales bacterium | reverse complement strand
CGCGGGAAGCCGCGGCACGAAGGGGAGCAAGCGATAAACCTGCGGGGCGACCGACCATGTCGCTCCGTTTTTTTGCGTAAAAGATAGGATCCCGCACAGCGATGAATAAGGCCCGGTATTGAAAAGGGGCGTTGCTCCCGTCGCCCCCAATAAGCCTGACATCCGTTATCGCGCTACTTCAGGTTCTCCGGATTCAGGCACTGGAGATCCTCTGTCACGAACAACCCGTCATGCCGCACCAGCTCGTCATCGAAATAGATATCCCCTCCGCCGTACTCAGGCGTCTGTATCATCACGAGATCCCAGTGAATCGCCGATTCGTTGCCGTTGGGCGCTTCGTCGTAGCACTTGCCCGGCGTCAGATGGATGGATCCGGCGATTTTCTCGTCAAAAAGCGTGTCCTTCATAGGGCTTGCGATATATGGGTTAACGCCGATCGCGAACTCGCCCACATAGCGCGCGCCTTCGTCGGTATCGAATATCGCCTCCATGCGCGCGGTGTCGCTCCCCGCGCACGACACGATCCGGCCGTCCCGGAATGTGAGCGATATATTCTCGAACGTGCGGCCCTGGTAGAGCGCGGGCGTATTGAAGGTAATGGTCCCGTTCAGGCTGTCGCGCACCGGCGCGGTGAATATTTCGCCATCGGGGATGTTGAGCTTTCCGTCGCACTTAATCGCGGGTATGTCCCGTATGCTGAACGTCAGGTCGGTGCCCTTACCGGTCAGGCGCACACGGTCGGTGCGGTTCATGCGGGCGACTAGGCTGTCCATCGCCTTCGACATCCTGCGGTAATCGAGATTGCACACGTCAAAATAGAAGTCCTCGAACGCCTGCGTGCTCATTCTCGCAAGCTGCGCCATCGACGGCGACGGATAGCGCATGACCACCCATTTGGTTTGCGGGACACGGATATTCCCGTGTACTTCGGCCAGGTAGAGCCGCGTATACAGGTCCTGCCTATCGCCGGGCACGTCGGAGAACTGGAAGCTGTTGTCTCCGCCACGGATGCCCACATACGCGTTCATTTTCCGCATCATCGCCCCGTCGGTCTGCGCCATCTCGCAGAGCTGCTCCTCGGTGCACATTAGCAGCAGCTCGCGCTGCACAGACTGCTCCCTGAGCCAGACATACGGACGCCCTCCGGCGCTGTAGACCTCACGGATCAGCTGGTGCGCGAACGAAAAATGCTGTCCGAAGACCTCGATGAGTACGTTTTCTCCGGGCTTTACTTCCAGAGAATAGTTCACGATGCTGCGCGATAGCTGCGCAAGGCGTGGGTCGATCATTTGTCATATTCCTCCCTCATTTGGCCAGACCTCCGTACCAGTCGGCGAATGTACGATAGTCCTCTTCCACGGTGTACCCGTCCACGCGCCGGGCGTGCACCGACGAAGCGGCGTTGTCGGCGTCCTCGGTGTGCTTGTATGTGATTGAGACCGTGACATGGCCCTCGTAAACCGGCAGGCGGAAGCCTGCCCCGCCCGCAGCAAGGCGCTCCACGGCCCTTTTTGCCGCTTTCTCGATGCGCGCGGCGGCCTCCTGCGGCGAAAGGCACATCGCATGGTGGCGTCCCAGCCCCTGCTTGACGCAGACGGTCTCCACATCGCCCAGCAGCGCGCGGGCTTCGGCGCAGACCTTGTCGTCACCGGTTACGAGTATCGTCGGTACGCCGGCAGCGGCGGCCATCCCGGCGTCGATGCCCACCTCGCCGATGGGCTTCCCGTTCACGCGGACGCTGTGCCAGGCTCTGCTGTTCATCGTGTGCTCGAGCACCGCATGGAGCGTTCCTGCCATCGCGTGGTAACCGATGAGGAACATCCCCGATACGCTTGCGTCGAGGCAGGAAAGGCGCGGCCCTTTCTGCGGCGTTCCGACCAGCAGGCGCGCCCGGGGATCCAGCGCTTCGGGCAGCAGGTTGAACGATGCTCCGTGGGCGTCGGCCACCAGCACCTCGTCGGCGCCTCCGTCTATCGCGCCCCGAACCGCAGCGTTCACGTCGCCGGTCAGCAGTCTGCGGCCCTCCGCATACCGGAAGTGCCCGCGGTCGGTCTGTTCACGGCACGCGATGCCGCTGATCCCCTCCATGTCGGCCATGATATAGATTTTCACACCGGAGTCCTCCCTTTTATTTAAAGTCCTAGCGCGTCAAAGAACGAAACCTGATCCGACGCGGGCAAATCGCCAAGGCAGCGGTAGCGGTCGAGTATCTCGACCACGGCCTTGCTGACCCGCGTCTTTTTCTGCATATCCTCCACCGACAGGAAGCGGCCCGCCTCCCGGCCCGCCACGATGCTGTGCGCGGCGGCTGCGCCCAGTCCCGGCAGCGCGGTGAGCGGCGGGCGGATGCCCTGGGGCGTGACCAGGAACCGGGTCGCGTCCGACCGGTACAGATCGACGGGCGTGAAGTGTATCCCTCTCAGGTTCATCTCCAGCGCCACCTCCAGTATCGTGACGATCGACTTTTCGCGGGGATTGAGCTTGCCCGCCGCGGTGATTTCGGCGATCGAGCGGCGTATCTCCTCGACGCTGCCCAGCATGATCCCGGCATCGAATTCGTCAGCCCGTACCGTGAAGTAGGCTGCGTAGTACGCTTCGGGATGGTGCACCTTATAGTACGCCACGCGAAATCCCATCATCACATAGGCCGCAGCGTGCGCTTTGGGAAACATGTACCGGATCTTCTTGCACGAGTCGATGAACCAGGACGGCACATCGTGCTCGCGCATGGCCTCCTCCATTTCGGGCTTCAGGCCCTTGCCCTTGCGCACGCTTTCCATCGTGTCGAATGCCATCTTCGCCGGAACACCCATCGCTATGAGCGCGTTCATGATATCGTCGCGGGTGCATATGGCCTCCCGCAGCGTCGTCACGCCCTGCGCGATCAGCTCCTGCGCGTTGCCCAGCCACACGTCGGTTCCGTGCGACAGGCCGCTGATCCGTATGAGCTCGGCCATCGTCGTGGGACGGGTCTCATCGAGTATCTGCCGGACGAACTGCGTGCCGAACTCGGGTATCCCGATCGCGCCGGTGGATGACCCGAGCGCCTCGGGGTCCACGCCGATCGTCTCGGTCGAGGAAAATATGCGCATCGTGTCGGGATCGTCAAGCGGTATCGTCCGGGGATTGATGCCGGTCAGGTCCTGCAGCATCCTGAGCATCGTGGGATCGTCGTGCCCGAGTATATCCAGCTTGACCAGTCTGTCGTGCAGCTGATCGAACGTAAAGTGGGTCGTGATGACCGACGACTTGCTGTCGTCGGCCGGGCGCTGCACAGGCGTAAACTCGTGCACGTCGTACTCCGCCGGTATGACCACGATGCCGCCCGGATGCTGGCCGGTCGTGCGCCTGACGCCGGTGCAGCCGCGCACCAGCCGGTCGATCTCGGCGCGGGTTACGGTCAGCCCCTTTTCCTCCAAATATCCGTTCACAAACCCGAACGCGGTCTTGTCGGCGATGGTCCCGATTGTGCCCGCCTTGAACACATTGCCCTTGCCCAGCAGCACTTCGGTGTATTCGTGCGCCTTCGCCTGGTATTCGCCCGAGAAATTCAGGTCTATATCGGGAACCTTGTCGCCCTTGAACCCGAGAAAAACCTCAAAGGGTATGTCGTAGCCGTTCTTTTCGAGCGCCGCGCCGCACACGGGACAGACACGGTCGGGAAGATCGGTTCCGCAGGCAAAGCGCTTTACATCCACATCGAAATCCGAATACCGGCACTTCGGGCACAGATAATGCGGCGCGAGCGGATTCACCTCGGTGATGCCCGTCATGAAGCCTACGAGCGAGGAGCCGATTGAGCCGCGCGAACCGACCAGATAGCCGTCCTCCAGCGATTTCTTGGCGAGCTTGTGTGCGATGAGATAGAGCACCGAGTAATTGTATCTGGTGATCGCGTCCAGCTCTTTTTTTAGCCGCGCCGCGACGACGGGCGGCAGCGGGTCGCCATACAGCTCCCGCGCGCGCTCGTGCGTCATGCGGACGATATCTTCCTGCGCCCCCTCGATGACGGGCGCGTAGAGCTTGTAGGGCGGCAGCGGATCCACCGACTCGATCAACTCATTCAGCCGGTTCGGGTTGTCTATGACGACCGCCTCGCGGTCCTCGCTGGACAGATAGCTGAATTCCGCGAGCATCTCGTCGGTGGTGCGCAAATACAGCGGCGCCTGGTTGTCCGCATCCTCGAATTTCTGTGCGTGCATCAGTATGCGGCGGAACACCTCGTCTTCGGGCTCAAGGAAGTGCACGTCCCCGGTCGCGACGACGGGCTTGCCGTGCTTCCTGCCCAACTCCAGTATGCGCCGGTTGATGCGGATCAGATCCGCATGCCCCCTGACGATTCCCTCGCACACCATGAACTCGTTGTTCCCGAGCGGCTGTATCTCCAGGTAATCGTAGAACGATACGATCTCGTCGATACGCTTCCTGTCCTCGCCCCGCAGTATCGCCTGGTACAGTTCGCCCGCCTCACAGGCCGAGCCTACCAGCAGCCCTTCGCGGCGCTCAGCCAGCAGTTCCGCGGGTATGTGCGGTTTCCCGCGGTACAGGTGATGAAGGTGCGACTCAGAAATGAGCCGGTACAGGTTGCGCAGGCCTGTCGGGTTGCGCACCAGCAGCGTGGCATGGAATGTCTGCACGGCGTGTACCGCGCCCTCCGACAGCGCTGCGTTGACCTGGTCCAGCCGGGAGACGCCCCGGTTTCTCAGTTCCTCGATCATGACCCGGAAAAGCCCGGCGGTCGCTTCGGCGTCGTTGATGGCGCGGTGATGGCCTTCGAGCCGGACGCCCAGCTTTTTGCACAGCGCCGCGAGCTTATGTGAACGGTTCGTCGGATACAGCGCCCGGGCCAGCGCCAGCGTATCCACCACCGGCTGGTCGAACGCGGCTCCGGCCTCGCGCCCGTACCGGCGCAGGAATCCCATGTCGAACCCCGCGTTATGGGCCACGAGCGCGCGGCCTCCGGCGAATTCATGGAAGCGGCGCAGCGCTTCGGTAGCGTCGGGCGCGTCGCGCACCATATCGTCGGTGATGCCGGTGAGGTGTACGACGGTCGGCGGGATGGGTACGCCTGGGTTCACGAATGTCTGAAAACGCCCGGTTATCTGTCCGCCCTCGACAAGCACGGCCGCGATCTCGGTGATGCCGTCCCGGGACACAGTCAGGCCTGTGGTCTCGATGTCCAGTACCACGCAGGGCTGTGTGAGCGGAGCGTCGTTCGCGCCCAGCACCGCGGGCACATGGCCCCCGGTAATATAGGCCTCCATGCCCAGTATGAGCTTGATCCCCAGCTCGTGTGCCAGGGCCGCCGCGTCGGGGAACGCCTGCACGACGCCATGGTCGGTGATGGCGATCGCGCTGTGGCCCCAGCGCGCAGCCTGCCTGAGCGCGCTGTCTACGGAGGTCAGCCCGTCCATCGCGCTCATCTGCGTATGCAGATGCAGCTCGATCCGCTTGCGGGGCGCGTTGTCCTCGCGGATCCTGGGCGTCGCGGGCTCAGCCTGCCGCGCCCGCAGCACCATCTCCCGGGAAAAGTCGTCGTAGAGCCATTCTCCGGCCACCCGCACCGACCGGCCCTCGGCGAACATCTCCGTCATGTCTTCCGCGTCGCTCCCGGCCGGAGCGAACATCTTGACCGTTACGGAGCTTGTCCGGTCAGTCATATCGAATACAAAAAGATCCTTGCCCGACTTGACCTGGCGGTGTTCCGAGCGGAGTATCTCCCCCTCCACCGCGACAAACCCCGAGCTTTCGGTGAGCTCTGCCATCGGCGTTACCGGGACGGTGATCGGGCTTTTCCATGTCTTGCGGCGGAAAGACCGCCTGCGCTCATCGGAAGTCCGCTCCTCCCGCACAGCAGGATCCGGCGCCTGCGGCTCCTGCAGCGGAACCTCCCGGCCAAGCCACCTGGAAAGAATCCGGCAGATGGCGCGCGCGGCCGCCCTGTCGGGCTCGCGCATCCTTCCGGCGCCGGAATACATAAGTCCGCCGTCCTGTACGCACAGCGGCAGCGTTTCGGGGTTTCCGATCTCCCTCTCACTCCCCTGCTGGCGCGCCAGATATCCGATCCATTCAGCCAGTATGCGCGGGTCAGCCGAGCCGAGCTCCTCGAGTGTCTCGGGCTGCCGCAGCGTGATGTCGATGTCGTGTACATAGGGAAAAAGCTGGCGGATCGTCCGCGCGATGGCCCGGCGCTCGGCGTCTCCCGCCGGGCCTGCCACCACCGCGTCTATTGCCCATCGCCGGGTCGAGGCGCTCACGACGGCGCTGGCAATAAAAAAATATAAGTTCGGATCGTCGGTCGTCAGCGCCGCGCGCCGTGTGTCTGTCGCGTCCGTAAACGGTCCGCGGGTCGTCTGCTGCATGCGTTCCTCCGGTCGAATTTTTATAAAACAGCCAATCGCGCCCGCTCTCAGCCGGGCTGCGTTTTCAGCGCTTCCGCGATTTCGTTCATGAGCTCCTCCAGTATGCGGTGCGACGGAATTTTCCGGCGGACCTCGCCATTGTAAAAGAGCAGCGAATATTCGGGTCCGCCCGCTACGCCGATGTCGGCCTCCCGTGCCTCGCCCGGCCCGTTCACGACGCAGCCCATGACCGCCACCCTGAGCGGGCTTGCGATGTGCCGGGTGCGCCGCTCCACCTCCGCCGCCAGGCCCGCCACGTCGATCGTGCTTCGCCCGCAGGTCGGGCAGGCGATGATCTCCACGCCGAAGCGCCTGCGCCCCGATGCGGTCAGTATCGCGCGGGCCGCGGCTACCTCCTGTACCGGATCGCCGCTGAG
>JBMNNN010000111.1:0-6840 GCA_050942555.1 Christensenellales bacterium | reverse complement strand
GGCACTTTTTCGCAAAAAGTGCCATAAAAAAAGGGAGTCTATTGAATAGCTCAAATAGTGCAGAACAAGTAAATGCCAATAAGCAAATGCTGTCACCTTGGGTTATGCAAGTTCTCCGCTAAAATCTAGTTGTCTCTTTTGTATTTATTGATCGGAGATGGTATAATAAGTCCGTTAAGCGGCGGCGCCCGCCGTCCTCATGACGAAAGGGAATCTGGTGGAGGAGCATGGACAACAAGGCCTTTTTAATGAAGCTTTGCTCGGTACCCGGCGCCACGGGTTGGGAGAGGGATGTTTCAGCGCTGGTTGCCTCCCAGTTTCGGCGATATACCGATGACGTGTGGACCGATTCCTTCTTTAATACATGCGCGCGCATGGGCACGAAGGGCCGTCTCCGGGTGCTCGTCGTGTCCCATATCGACCAGGTAGCGCTGATGGTGACCCATATCCATGACGACGGGTTTCTGGGGTTTGCGCGCATCGGCGGCATCGATCCGCGGATCCTTCCGGCCCAGGAGGTCTGGGTTCATGGCACCGAGCCGCTTCTGGGCGTGATCGGCGCCAAGCCGCCGCATGTCCTCACGCCCGACGAGCGCAAAAAGACAATCCCGGTAGAGGACCTGTGCATCGATATAGGCTTTGACGCAGCGCAGGCCCGCAGCCGCGTGCGCGTCGGGGATATCGTGACATTCAACTCCCCGGTACGGGAGATGGCCGGGGGCGAAGCGCTGTGCGGCGCGGCGCTGGACGACCGGGCCGGCGTGGCGGTCATGTGCGAGGCGATGCGGCGCCTGCGAGACGTGCAGCTCTACCCGGAGGTCGTGTTTGTCGCGGGCACGCGGGAGGAAACCGGCGCGTCGGGCATCGAAGGGCTGGCCTACCGGGAAGGGTTCGACCTGGCGGTCGTGATGGACGTGACGCACGCCGAGACGCCCGATACGCCGCCGTTCCGGGCATATCCCCTCGACCGGCTGTGCATCACAGTCGGGCCGCGGCCGTCGCGTTCGCTGAGCGACCGCCTGCAGTCGGTCGCACGGGAGGAGGGCGTAGCCTTCACGCTCAGCGTGTCGGGACGCTGGACGGGCACCGACGGCGACAGCCTGCAGGCGGTGCGGGACGGGCTGCCGTTCTGCCTTATCGAGTTCCCGCTGCGGTACATGCACACGACGGTGGAGCTTTTGCGCTGGGACGTGCTCAGCGAGGCCGGACGGCTGCTGGCGGCCTTCCTGAGGTCCATCGGCGAGGGATGGGAGGAATGGCTGTGCTGCTGAAGGAGCTGACGGCGCTCCCGGGCGTATCGGGATACGAGGACGAGGTGCGCCAGTTTATATGGAAGAGAGCGCGCGACTGCGCCGACCGGGTCATGATCGACCGGCTGGGCAGCGTCATCGCGATCAAAAAGGGCGACTGGCACCCCGAAAGGAACGTACTGGTCGACGCCCACATGGACGAGGTAGGCATGCTCGTGTCGGGCATCGACGAGAAGGGTTTTGTGCATTTCATACCGATCGGAGGACTGGACGCGCGGATCCTCCCGTCGACCCGGGTGCTCGTGGGGTCCGCGGGCGTCCGGGGCATCATCGGCATAAAGCCAATCCATCTGCAGAAGGACGACGAGCAGAAAAAACCGATCGAGCTGGACAAAATGGTCATCGATGTGGGGGCTTCCTCCCGGGAAGCTGCCCAGAAACTGGTGTCGGTAGGCGACCCGGTGGTATTCGACAGCGAGTTTGCGCTTTTTGGAGACGGCATGGTCAAATCCCGGGCGCTCGATGACCGGGTGGGATGCGCGCTGCTGCTGGAGGCGCTCGAGGAGCGCTATCCGGTCACGGTCACCGCGGTCTTCTCCGCGCAGGAGGAGGTGGGCGGCATGGGCGCGCGCGCCGCATCGCACCGGGCACAGCCCGACGCGGCGCTGGTGCTGGAGGGAACGACCTGCGCCGATATGCACGGGGTGCCCGACCATATGCGGGTGACCCGCATCGGAAAGGGACCGGCCATCACGCCGATGGAGCGTTCGGCGATCGCCGACCCGGCGCTCATACGGCTCATCCGCAGCGCCGCCGAACAGGAGGGCATCCCCTGGCAGTACCGGGAGGGTAACCTGGGCGGCACCGACGCCGGGCCGATACAGCTGGCCCGCGAAGGCGTCCCGGTCGCCCATATCATGATACCCTGCCGCTATATCCATTCGGGCGTTTCGGCGCTTTCGCTGCAGGACTTCAACAACGGCAGGAGACTGCTGCGCGCGACGCTGATGCGCATTCACCGCCTTTTTGAAAAGGAGGACTAAATCGATGGACATGAGGGATACGCTGGAAAGGCTGTGCAGGGCCTACGGCCCCACCGGTCGCGAGTCGGATACGGCCGATGTCATCGAGGCGATGGTCGCGCCCTATGTGGACAGGGTCAGACGGGACGCGATGGGCAACCTGATCGCCGAGCGCAGGGGCGGCGGAAAGGGCCGCGTCATGCTGTCGGCGCATATGGACGAAATCGGGCTCATGGTCATCCATATCGAGAGCAGCGGATTTCTGCGCGTGTGCGCGGTGGGCGGCGTGAACCCGATACGCAGCGCATACCGGCAGGTGGCGTTCGGGAACGGCGTGCGGGGCGTCGTCGGCGTCGAAACAAAAACGCTACGCGATACGGTCAAGGACCCGTCGAAGCTGACGTTTAATGAAATGTTCGTCGATATCGGCGCGGCGTCCTATGAGGAGGCCGCGCATATGGTCGAGATAGGCGACGTCGCGGTCTTCATGTCGGACTTCATGGTCATGGGGAGACGGGTCAGCGCCGCCGCGATGGATAACAGAGCGGGCTGCGCGGTACAGGTGGAGGCGCTCAAGGCGCTCGGCGAGTCTCCGATGGATCTCTACGCGGTGTTCTCCGCGCAGGAGGAGGTAGGCCTTCGGGGCGCGCGGACGTCGGCTTTCGGCATCGAACCCACGGTCGCGGTGGCGATAGACGTGACGCCTGCAGGAGACACACCCGGAAGCGTCCTATCCACCGTGGACCTGGGGCGGGGGCCGGCCGTAAAGATACGGGACAGCTCGGTCCTATGCAATCCGTCGGTCGTCGCCTGGCTGGAGGATGCGGCGCGCAGGGCCGGCGTGGCATGGCAGCGCGAGGTGCTGACCGCGGGCGGCACCGACGCGGGAGCAATACAAAGCAGCCGGGGCGGCGTGCCTTCGGGCGTGGTGTCGATACCGACCCGCTATGTGCACAGCCCGGCCGAGACTGTGGACATCTCCGATATGGAGGGAGCGGCCGCGCTCATTGTCCGGGCGCTGGAGACAGGGTACGCCCAGTGATTCGCCGGGCGGGACGTGAGTGCAATGGCGTCGAATAATAAGGGCAGGCGCACACTGCTGCTCATGGCCGCGGCGCTGCTGGCGCTGGCGCTCTGGTACGGAACGCGGCCTGAGCCGGCGGGCCCTGCGGACGGTTCCGGGTGGAACGGGGAAGGCCTGCTGGCTGTATTCGTCGATGTGGGCCAGGGCGCGTGCGTGCTCGTTGGCAACGGCGCCGACTGGCTGCTGGTGGACGCCGGGCCTCCTGAGGCGGGCGACGATGTCGTGGCGGAGCTGGAACGGCGCGGGGTGGATTCGCTCAGCATCGTGGTGGCGACCCACCCGCACAGCGACCACATAGGCGGCCTGCCCGAAGTGCTCGCATCGTTCGCGGTGGACGCGCTCTATATGCCCCGCGCTGTACACGATACGCCCACGTTTGACGCGCTGATGGACGCGATCGGGGAAACGGGCATCGAGCTGCGCGCGCCCCGCCCCGGGCAGACGGTGGCGCTTGCGGGTATGCGGGTGCGGTTCCTGCATCCTCCCGGCGACGCGCGCTACAGCGACCTGAATGAATACTCGGCTGTCGTCCGGGTGGAAAGCGAATGGGGCGATCTCCTGATTACGGGCGACATGACAGACGACGTGGAACGGGATCTTCTGGACGAAGGCTTCCCGCTTACCGCGGATATACTGCAGGTAGCCCACCACGGCAGTGACACGTCGTCGTCGTCGGCGTTCCTTGAGGCGGTAAACCCCCGCTATGCGGTGGTGCAGTGCGGCCGGGACAACAGCTACGGCCACCCGCATACCCAGGTGCTGGCGCGCCTGGAGGAGCTATCCGTACAGCTTTTCCGCACCGACAGCGACGGTACGGTTGTGTTCACGCTGACCGACGACGGGATCGGCGTATCAACCGCGCGGTGACGCGAGCGCGGCCTCGAGTATCGCGCTCTCCAGATTCATAAGCCCATTTTGTGGCGCGGCGCCAAGCGCTTCGCGTATGGACGCGCGCCTGACCCATGTGTCCAGCAGCGCGTCGAGCAGCGCGTCGCCGGTCATCTGCTCCTGCTGCAGCACGGCGGCCCACCCCCGGTCCGAGAACGACCGTGCATTTTTAATCTGATCGCCCCGGCTGGCTGACAGCGGAAGCGGCACGAGCAGCATCGGCTTTCGCAGCGCAGCGAACTCCCAGATCGCGTTCGCGCCCGCGCGGCTCAAAACCATGTCCGCGCAGGCCAGTATGTCGGGCAGCTCGTCGCCCAGGTACTCATACTGCCTGTACTCCGGTCGGTCCCCAAGCCCTGCATTGAGATTGCCCTTGCCCCGGATATGCGCGACCGCGAAATGCCGCGTGAGTCGGGGCAGTATGCCGTCCACCGCCTCATTGATGGCCCGCGCGCCCAGGCTTCCGCCCATGATGAGGAGCACCGGCCGCCTGCCATCAAATCCGCACAGCGCGAACCCGCGCTCCCGGCTCCCCGCGAGGAGCTCCGGGCGGATCGGAGGCCCGGTGTGGAGCCCCTTGCTGCCGATAGCCGCCGCCGTCTCGGGAAACGTCGTGCACACGGTTCGCGCCAGCGGGATCGACAGGCGGTTCGCAAGCCCAGGCGTCAGATCGCTCTCGTGTATGACGACCGGCACGTGCGCGAGCCATCCGCCCGCCACGACCGGCACCGACACGAAGCCGCCCTTTGAAAACACGATGCGAGGGCGAAGACGCCGCAGGATCGACGCGGCCTCAAAAACGCCCGCCGTGACCCGGAATGGATCGGTCAGGTTCCTAAATGAGAAATAGCGGCGCAGCTTCCCGGAGCGGATCGCGTGGTACGCGACGCCCGGCAGGCTGCCCGCCAGCTCGCGCTCGATGCCGTCGTGCGAGCCGATATAGTGTACCTCCCATCCGGCTTTCTTGAACCGCGGTATGAGCGCAAGATTGGGGGTGACGTGTCCGGCGGTTCCGCCGCCGGTAAGTACGATGCGGTCGGGCAATGGAGTGCCTCCCTCGCGATAGTAGCCCTTATCGAAGTATACGGCCGGTATGACGTTTATTATACACGCGGGCCGAGGATTTGTCACCGTATACGCGGGCGATCGGGTATACTGTCACCCCAGCCGCTACGCTCCATTGCCTGCCGTCCGGCGCGATGGTATAATGATTCAGGGTATTCCCGACATGACTGACCGCCGGATGGCCAATGCTGGAGGCAAAGGTGAAGAGCCTGCGCAGGATCATAGAGACGCTCATATACCGCAACGATCCAGAGCTGCTACATAACCCCTTCCGGAAGGACCAGAACTGGTTTATCGCCCACGGCGTATTTAACAACGCGTTCCTGCTTCTTGCGTTCGGGACGTTTCTTTCGGGCTTTGCGGTCTTTATCGGCGCGAACGACCTGATGGTTGGATATCTGGCGCTGATTCCGTCGATGAGCGGCGTGGTATCGCTGTTTTCCAGCCTGTACTGGCGGAAGTTCGAGCGGCGCAAGAGAATCATCATACGCATCCATACATTATCCCGATCGATTGTCTGCCTGTCGGTTCCGATCACGATGCTGCTGCCCGCAGGCGTGCGGGTGGCCTTTTTTACATCGGCGCTGATCGCTGCCAATCTTCTGCTGGCCTCGGCCACTCCGGCCATCAACAGCTGGTTCGTGTCGGTCATACCCGAACGGATCCGGGGCCGGTATCTGGCTGTCCGGCAGATTTTTATCACGGTTCCCGCGATAATCATTCCGCTCGCGTTTGGGCGCGTGCTGGATACGGTCGCAGACAAGCGCGCGGCCTTTCTTATCATATACGGCACGGCGTTTGTATTCATGCTGCTGACCAACTGCAGCTATGCGCGGATAAGCGAACCGCCCGCCCAGCAGCGTACGCCGGCGGTGCGCATGCGGGACTATATCCGCATACCGCTCCGCAACCGCAGATTCGTCCGGTTTGAGGTTATCAGCCTGCTTTTCAATTTCGCGGCCCACAGCTCGCTCGCCTTTACGAGCGCGTATCTGATACGATACCTCGGCGTATCGTATCAGTTCATCACGCTGTCCACGACGCTTCTGTACCTGACGCAGATCATCGTGTACCGCTATATCGGCCGTCTGTCGGATCGGATAGGACACAGGCGCATCTACCTAGCAAGCTTGCTCGCCTTTGCGCTGGAGCTTGCGGTATGGGCGCTGATCGCGCCGCAAACATATCTGCTGCTTCTGCCCCTGCGCAGCGTCATATCGGGCTGCGCGAACGCGGCGTACGCGCTGAGCACATTCAACTATCGCTATGAGATCATTCTCCCCGGCGAGCGGGATGTCAGCGAGGGATTTCACGTAACGGCGACCGGGATCGTGCTTTTCATCGCGCCGGCCGCGGGAAGGCTCGCCTATGGGCTTATCCAGCGCACGCCCCTTTTTGACGCGATGCCGTTTGCGCAGTTCAGGCTTCTCTTCATCGCCTCGGCGGTGATGCTGGCCGCGCTGACCGCGGTCGCGCGCCTGCTGCTGCGCGATGAACGGATAAGCACGCGGGAATAACCCCGGCCCGACCC
>JBMNNN010000110.1:0-6862 GCA_050942555.1 Christensenellales bacterium | reverse complement strand
CAAGGAACACAATCAGAAGATCATGGTGTACGATCTGGGCGGCGGCACGTTCGACGTGTCAATACTGGAGATCGGTGACGGCGTGTTTGAGGTGCTGGCCACAAACGGCAACAACCGGCTGGGTGGCGACGACTTCGACCAGCGGCTCATCGATTATCTGGCCGACGAGTTCAGGCGGGAAAACGGAATCGATCTGCGCAAAGACCGCATGGCGCTGCAGCGGCTAAAGGAAGCCGCCGAAAAGGCAAAAATAGAGCTTTCGGGCGTACTGCAGAGCAATGTCAACCTGCCCTTCATCACCGCTGACGCCTCGGGCCCCAAGCATCTGGATATCACGGTCACCCGCGCCAAGTTCGACGAGCTGACGGCTGACCTCGTACAAAAGACCGTGGGGCCGACCGAGCAGGCCCTGAAGGACGCGGGACTTACGGCAAGCGACATCGACCGGGTGATACTGGTGGGCGGATCGACCCGCATACCGGCGGTACAGGACGCTGTCAAGAAGATAACCGGCAAGGAGCCCTACAAGGGCATCAACCCCGACGAGTGCGTGGCCGTAGGCGCGGCGATACAGGCCGGCGTACTGGGCGGCGAGGTCAAGGACGTGCTGCTTCTGGACGTAACGCCTCTTTCGCTGGGCATCGAGACGCTGGGCGGCGTCAATACCCGGCTCATCGAACGCAATACGACGATACCGACGCGCAAGAGCCAGGTATTCTCCACGGCGGCCGACGGGCAGACATCGGTCGAGGTGCACGTGCTGCAGGGTGAGCGCGAAATGGCCGCAGACAACAAGACGCTGGGCCGCTTCCAGCTCACCGGTATACCGCCTGCGCCCCGCGGCGTTCCCCAGATCGAGGTGACATTCGACATCGACGCCAACGGCATCGTGCACGTTTCCGCCAAGGATCTGGGAACAGGCAAGGAGAACAAGGTGGTCATCACCGCAAGCACCAATCTTTCTGAAGAGGAAGTCGAGCGCGCGGTCAAGGAAGCCGAGAAATACGCGGCAGAGGACAAAGCCCGCAAGGAGCTCATCGAGGCCCGCAACCAGGCCGATCAGATCGTCTACACGACCGAAAAGACGCTTAACGAGCTGGGCGACAAGATCAGCGAGCAGAACAAGGCCACTGTGCAGGCCGAAATTGAGAATGTCAGGAAGGTAAAGGACGGCGATAGCAAGGACGCCATCAATGCCGCAGTTCAAAAACTGGCCCAGGTGTCCCAGACGGTATTCGGCGAGATCTACCAGCAGCAGGCTGGACAGCAGGCCGGCGGCGCGGGCCACCAGGGCGGCGCGCAGGGCGGCGGCGACGGAGACAATGTCGTGGACGCCGATTACGAAGTGGTGGACGACAACTGATAAACGTGGCCGACAGCCGCGCGCACAGTCAGACTGGGCGCGCGGATTGTCGTGCCCGTAATTGAGGTGAAGAACGCTTGCCTGAGAAGCGCGACTATTACGAGGTGCTTGGAGTGGATCGAAGCGCCTCTGATGAAGAGATAAAAAAAGCATTCCGCAGGCTGGCCAAGGAGTGTCATCCCGATCTGCACGCCGGGGACAAGCAGGCCGAGGCCCGCTTTAAGGAGGTCAACGAGGCCTACGAGGTGCTTTCCGACCCGCAGCGCAGATCCCAGTACGACCGGTTCGGCCACGCCAACCCGCAGGGCTTCGGCGGCTTTGAAGGCGGGTTTGGCGGATTTGAGGATATATTCGAGTCGTTTTTCGGAGGCGATATATTCGGCACCAGACGCAGGCACGCCGGCCCGCAGCGGGGCAGGGACGTGGAGGTCAACCTGCGCATTACATTCGAGGAGGCAGCATTTGGCGCGAAGAAGAGCGTGACCGTGAACCGCCAGGAGCACTGCGAGACATGCGGCGGCTCGGGCGCAAAGGCCGGAACCCAGCGCGAGACATGCTCCCAGTGCCGCGGAACCGGACAGGTCCGGCATGTGCGCCAGACGATACTGGGGCAGACCGTCACCTCAATGCCCTGTCAGGCGTGCGGGGGCACAGGAAGCGTCGTCAAGGAGCCCTGCGCGGATTGCCGGGGAGCGGGCCGCGTCGTGCGGCAGCGCACGATCAGCCTGGACGTGCCGCCGGGCATCGACGACGGGCAGTCGATATCGCTGCGCGGTCAGGGAGATGCGGGCTATCGCGAGGGGCCCAGCGGCGACCTGCTGGTGCATATCGCCGTACAGCCGCACAAGCTTTTCATCCGGGACGGGTATAACATTAAGTGCGAGGTCCCCATTACATTTACGCAGGCCGCGCTGGGCGCTGAGATCGAGGTGCCCACGCTGGATGGCCGGGTGCGGTATGAGATCCCCGAGGGAACGCAGACCGGAACGGTGTTCCGCCTCAGAAACAGGGGTATTCAGAAGCTGCACAGCACCGAGCGCGGCGACATGTATATTCGCGTCAACGTGGAGATACCCCAGCGTCTGACCCGCGCACAAAAGGATATACTGCGCAAGTTCGAGCAGGCGACCTCGGGGCGCGAGTACAAGAGCCAACGCTCCTTCATCGATAAGGTAAAGGAGCTTTTCGGATAAACGCATCACCAGGAGGCATTGCCGTTGGATTGGATTGAGGTGACTGTATCGACGACCACGGCGGGCGCGGAGGCTGTCAGCGAAGCGCTGCACCGGGCGGGCTGCGCCGGTACGCTGATCATGGACAGGCACGACGTCGAGCGGCTCAAAAGAAACCCGGGCGACTGGGACTATATCGATGGCAGCCTCCTGGAAGGAGACGATGCGGTGCGCGTGACCGGATACCTGCCCGAGTGCGCAGCCTCCCGGGACGCGCTGGAGGGCGTGCGCGCTGCGCTGCGCGGGATCCTGGCCTTGGCGCCGCAGTTCGACGCCGGAAGCTGCGCGCTGACGATCCGGACGGCGCGTGACGAGGACTGGGCTGTCGACTGGCGCAAGCACTACCGCCCATTCCCGGTCGGCGAAAGGCTTTTTATTATGCCCGGATGGGTGCGCGACCGGGCCCCCGGCGGGCGGGCAGCGGTGCGGATCGATCCGGGCATGGCCTTTGGCACCGGCACGCATGAGACCACCTTTATGTGCCTGGAGCTCCTGGAAAGCGCGGTAATCCCCGGCGCGTCGGTGGCCGATGTGGGCTGCGGCACCGGCATACTGGGCATCGCGGCGCTCGCGTTGGGAGCCGGGGAAGTGCTGGCCGTGGACCGGGATCCGGTCTGCATATCCGCGGCAAATGCCAACCGCCTCCTTAATCCCGGGGCGGAGCGCCTGAGCGTGCGGCAGGGGAACCTGCTGGAAGGGGTGGACGCGGCATTCGACGTCATCACCGCCAACATCATCGCCGACGTCGTGGTGGCTTTTGCACCCGACGCGTATCGCCATCTTCGTCCGGGCGGGGCGCTGATCGCCTCGGGCATCCTCCGGGAGCAGGCTGACGGGGTCGCGGAAGCGTTCGCTGCAGCGGGGTTTGTCGATGTGATCCGCCGGGAGAGGGGCGAATGGACGGCCCTTCTGGTGCGCAGGCCATGAAGTTTACAGTACACACGCTGGGCTGCCGCGTCAACCAGTACGATGCCGAGGCGATGGCGGCGGCGCTCGAGGATGCGGGATACGAGCGCGTCGCATTCGGTCAGCCCGCAGATGTGTGCATCGTGGCCACATGCGTCGTGACCGGCGAGAGCGAGCGCAAATCCCGGCAGATGATCCGGCGCGCGGCGGCGGCCTATCCGGGCGCTGTGCTGGTGGCGGCCGGATGCCTGAGCCAGCGGCAGCCGATACAGACCGCGGGCATCGAAGGCGTGCATCTGGTCGTGGGCAACAGCGACAGGCACCGCATCGCGGAGCTCATCGAAGCGGCCCGCGCGGGCAGCACGAACGCTGTGGTGTCGCTCGATGGGGCTGACTTTGAGGAGCTTTCGGTACGCCACACCGGACGGCACGCGAGGGCCAACGTGAAGATACAGGAGGGCTGCGACGCGCGCTGCTCCTATTGCATCATACCATCGGTCAGAGGCCCTTCCCGGAGCCGTTTGCTCGCCGATATCGTAAAGGAGTGCCGCGCTCTCGCGCAGGCCGGATGCCGCGAGATCGTGCTGACGGGCATCAATCTGGCGGCCTATGGCCGCGATCTGGAGGGAACCGTGGGACTCGCCGACGCGGTCGAGGCTGCGGCCGGCGCGATGGACGAGGGGCGCGTCCGCCTGGGCTCGCTGGATCCGGATATACTCATCGGGAATTTCCTGCAGCGCGTAGCGGCGCTGGGCGACCGGGTGTGCCCGCATTTTCATATATCGCTGCAGAGCGGCTGCGACAGCACGCTGCGGCGCATGAGACGCCGCTATAATACCCGGCAATACGCGCAGGGTATCGCGCGCGTCCGCGCGGCGCTGCCCGGCGCCGCCGTTACGACCGACGTGATCGCAGGCTTTCCGGGGGAGACCGAAGCGGAGTTCGAAACGACGCTCGCGTTCATTAAGGAGATCGCGTTTTCGCGGATCCACGCGTTTCCATACTCCCCACGGCCCGGGACCGAGGCGGAGCGCATGCCGGGGCAGGTCCCCAGGCGAATCCGCCTGGAAAGGACGGCGCGGCTCAATGAGGCGGGCAGCCTGCTGGCGCGCACGTACGCCGCGTCCCTTGCCGGGCAAACGCTGCGGGTGCTTTTCGAGGAAGCCACCGGGGACCGATTGCTGGAGGGATACAGCGGCGAGTTCGTGCGGGTGCGTGCGCCGGGATCGCCCGGCCTTATCGGAAAGCTGCGAACCGTCAGGACGACATCCGCCGACGGAGAGACGCTCATAGGCGTTGAAGCAGAGTAATATCGGCTAAATAAGAGGTCGTACCCACAGTTCCCGAAAGCAAAATCACTGTATTGGGCCGACAGCGCGTCATTTTTCCAATAATCTGAGTTCTACATTGGCGCGGTTGAAAACGCTTCCGATGAGTGATACAATATAAGGCGGAGGAATCAACATGGATAATTGCCTTTTTTGCCGTATTATAGCGGGTGAAATTCCATCTGCCATCGTATATGAGGATGAATGGGCGGTAGCGTTCCGCGATATCGCGCCTGCCGCGCCAATCCATATACTGGTAGTTCCTCGGAACCATGTGCGCAATATACTGGAAGCGGTCTCGCATCCGGGCCTGATGGACGGGCTAACGAAAGCCGCCGCCGCAGTTGCCCGGGCGGAGGGACTTGATAAGAGCGGTTTTCGCGTGTCGATCAATACCGGAGCCGACGCCGGCCAGACGGTAGAGCACCTGCACCTGCATCTGCTGGGCGGCCGCGCGCTGGGACCCATGGGTTGACCGGAGTAAAAAAAGATTGACACACATAAATAGGCTGCAGTATAATAGCGCATGTGCTTGCTGGGAATCGTTCCGTTTCCGCAAGCGAAGCCTTCTCGTCGGAAGGGGGGGGAAGACATGTCGGAGATTCGGGTTGGGGAGAACGAGTCCCTGGAAAGCGCTCTGAAACGGTTCAAACGCAAGTGTCAGCGTTCGGGAGTATTGGCTGAGGTGCGTAAGCGCGAGCATTACGAAAAACCCAGCGTTCGCCGCAAAAAGAAAGCCGAGGCGGCTAAGAGGAAGAAAAAGAAGTAATAATAGGGCACCCGGTGCGCAAAGCGCCGGGTGTTCTGATATCGCTGCCTGAAAACGGGGGTGCCTGATGACCACGATGCGAAAGATGCTCCTTCTCCTGGCTCTGGCGGCCGTTATATTGGCCTTCGTACCGCTTCCGGCGTGCGCCGACGGGGAGATGCGGGTTACCGTTATACCCGTCGAGGGAGAGATCAACGAAGCCATGGCTAAGTTTCTGGCGCGGGAGCTGCAATCTGCGTACGATTCGGGGGCCGACGCCGTGATGGTTACGATCGACACATGGGGAGGTTTTCTCACGTCGGTGGAACCTCTATCCGAGGCGCTGCTCGATTTCCCGCTGCCCACGATTGCCTATGTGACCGAAAAAGCGGTATCCGCGGGCGTGCTGGTCACCATCAGCTGCGACCATATCGCGATGGCGCCCGGCAGCCATATCGGGGCCGCTGAGACGATTCCCGACACAGAGAAGGTGCTCTCGGCATGGGTGGGCATGCTGACCGCCACCGCCGAGATGCAGGGACGGCCCAGGGACGTGATCGCCGCGATGGCCGATAAGCGCGTCGTCGTACCGGGCTACGCGGCCGAGGGACAGCTGCTGGATCTGACGGCCGGGGACGCGGTGCGGCTGGGCGTGGCCGACGCGGTATGCGCTACGCGTTCGGAGGCGCTTACGCAGTTTGGGTACGGGCAGGCCGTGCTTACCGAGGTTTCCCCGACACTGGCGGATCGCGCTGCCGGGTTTCTGACCAGCCAGGTGGCGATGTCGCTGTTTTTCATACTGGGCATCGTACTGCTTGTGATCGAGCTGTTCGTGCCGGGCTTTGGGATATTTGGCATCGGCTCGATCGTATGCTTCGGGCTGTACTTCTTTTCGGGGTTTCTCGCGGGGTTTACCCAGTGGTGGGCTGTCGTGCTTTTCGTCGCCGGGCTCATTCTGATGGTTGTGGAGATGACGATGCCCGGATTTGGCATATTCGGCATCGCCGGGATCGTACTGCTGCTGGCGGGCCTCGTGTTTTCGTCGCGCAGCATGCTGGATTTTCTAAAGCTCCTGGCTTATACGCTGGGGGCCTGCATCGTGCTCATACCGATATTGTATAAGCTGTTCGGGCGCATCCGGCTCTTTGACCGCATCGTGCTGAAGACGCAGGGAGATGGAACAGCCCAGCCCGAGCTCCCGGTCCCGCAGGACTCGTTGCTGGGCGTGCGCGGGACCACCCTGACGCCGCTGCGCCCGGCGGGGAAGGCTGCCTTTGACGGAAGG
>JBMNNN010000109.1:0-6890 GCA_050942555.1 Christensenellales bacterium | reverse complement strand
GCAGCGCCGGGCCCGTCTCCCGGTACAGGCGCTCCACCGCGGGCCGGTCGGAAAGCCGCTTGCCGTAAGGGGGATTGGTCACGATGAAGCCCCCGGGGATGTCCGACGCAAACCGGCGGGCGTCGGTGCGCCGGAACCGGATAGAGTCGGCTACACCGGCCTTGCGGGCATGGGTTTGGGCCATAGAAAGCGCCGCAGCGTCTATATCGGCGCCCTCGATCGACAGGACGGAAGCGCTCACGCTGTCGCGCGCCTCCTCGCGGGCCTGCCGCCACAGCGCGGCGGGCAGGATCGGCCAGTCCTCCGCGCCAAATGTGCGCCCGATGCCCGGCGCGATGCCGTGCCCGATAAGCGCCGCCTCGACGCACAGCGTTCCCGAGCCGCAGAACGGGTCGGAGAAGGGGGCTTCGGGCCTCCAGCGGGACAGCAGCACCAACGCCGCGGCCAGCGTCTCGCGCAGCGCCGCGTCGGCGTTGAGCACCCGGTAGCCCCTCCTGTGAAGCGGCGCGCCGCTCGTGTCGATGGACAGCGTCACCCGGTCGCGGTATATGTGCGCCTCGATGGGCCGCTCGCCCCCGCTCTCGGGCAGGCGACCCAAATGGTAAACGCTCCCCAGCCTTTCGGCTACGGCCTTCTTAACGATGGCCTGCGTATCCGGGGGGCTTTTAATCTGCGAATTGACGAGCCTGCAGCCGACCGGAAACGCCGCGTCCCGCGGCAGGTAGTCCTCCCAGCGGATCTGTCGGACGCCGTCGAAAAGCTGGTCGAAATCGCGCGCCTCGAACGCGCCCACGCAAAGGCGCACCCTGCCCGCGGTGCGCAGCCAGAGATTGGCGCGGACGCCCGCCTCCGGCCCGCCCGCAAACGTCACGCGCGACGTCTGCACGTCGGTCGTTTCGTACCCGAGCGCCCGGATCTCCCGGGCCAGTACGCCCTCCAGCCCGTATCCGGCTGTGGCGATCCATGTCCATTTCCCGCTCATCGCACAGAGTATACCAGAAACCGGGGAGAGGGACAACAGAGCCGAAAAAATATGGGCAGTGCCACGTGTACGGTCGTCAAACATAGGTTAGCCCAGCGCAAATGGTATATACAGCGGATTGCTCATATGATACAATAAAATATGGAAAAGCCGGTAATCCAGACCGGTACCCTCCAAAGACCGACGCAATTCAATGCTCACAAAACCAAGCAAGGAGAACGCGCGATGTTGTCATTCACGCGGGAAATCGAGGTGCGCTACGACACCGACGTTCTGGTCGCGGGAGGCGGGCCTGCCGGTGTAGCGGCTGCGATCGCCGCTGCGTGCCAGGGCGCCCGGGTGCTGCTTATCGAGGAGCAGGCATGCCTGGGCGGTCAGGGGACCGCCGGTCTGGTACCGGCGTTCATGCAGTTTACCGACGGCGTCAACTTTCTGGCCGACGGCGTGGGGCGCATGGCGCTCGAGCGGATGTGGGCGATCGGCGGAAAGGTGGACGGCAGTCCCTACAGCATCCGGGTGGAGGCGCTCAAGCGCGCCTACGACGAGCTAATGGAGGAGGCGGGCGTTCCTTTTCTGCTGACGACCCGTATCATCGCGGTGGAAACCGCGGACGGTCTCATAAGCCATGTGATTTGCGCCGGCAAATCGGGCCTTTTTGCCGCAGCGGCCCGTGTGTTCGTCGACGCGACCGGCGACGCGGACCTGTGCGCCTGGGCCGGAGCGCCCTTTGAAAAGGGTGACGAGCAGGGGCGCATGATGGCGGGCACGCTGTGCTCTCTGTGGGCGGGCATCGACTGGGACAGCGTGAAGCGGCCCGACGCCAGGGAGCTTGAGCGCGCGATCGCCGACGGCGTGTTCACCGATCCCGACCGCCATCTGCCCGGCATGTGGCGGGTCGGCGCGCACCTGGGCGGCGGAAACATCGGGCACACATACGGCGTGGACGGGACCGACGAGCGCTCGCTCACACAGGCGCTGGTACGGGGGCGGCGACAGATGGCCGAGTACGAGCGCTACTACCGGGAGTACCTAGCGGGCGGGTTCCGCAGCGCGGAGCTGGTCGCGACCGGCGCGATGCTGGGCATCCGGGAGACCCGCCGGATACTGGGAGACTATGTGCTGACGCTCAATGACTTTAAGGAGCGCGCCAGCTTCGGCGACGAGATCGGCCGATATGCGTACCCGGTCGATATCCATGCCTCGGATAGCTCAAAGGAAAGCTTCCGCAAGTTTCACACGGAGCATACGAGCCTGCGGTACCGGCAGGGGGAGAGCTACGGCATCCCGTACCGCGCGCTGTGTCCGCAGGGGCTCCGCAATGTGCTGGCAGCCGGCCGCTCAATCAGCGCCGACCGGTACATGCAGTCCTCTGTCCGTGTCATGCCGGGCTGCTATATCACCGGCCAGGCGGCCGGAGTGGCGGCAGCGCTGGCCCTTGATGCGGGCGGGGATATCCGGGGGATATCGATTCCCATGCTGCAGCAGCGGCTCGTGGGCATGGGCGCGTTTCTGCCGGGCTGCGCCCGGGCATGACCGCGCAGGACGCGCGGCAGGCTCTGCCCCGCATAAAACAAGCCGCGCCGGGCAAATAGTCCGGAGCGGCCATCAGGGGGCTGGTCGTTACTTAAGGCCGGCGGCCACCAGCACGCAGTTGCGATGCTGCGCGAGATACTCTTCCGATGTCGAGCCGTGGCCCTTGCTGTTGTACAGATACAGGTCGAAATGGCCCGCGACACCGTTGGTAATCGTGTCGAAGGAGTGGGGCATTCCCGAAAGCGAGGCCGCGAAATTGATGCCGTCGTGGAATATGACCACAGGGCGCGGGTTCCATGTCCACGTCGGGAAGAGCTTCTTCATGACGGCCGTGTCGGACGACGTAAGCGGCTCCACGTCGCAGTGGTTGACGCCGCCCAGCATCTTGACCGTAAAGGCGAGGCCCGTCGCCACATCGGTAATGCGCATCACGTCGTTGCGGTTCAGCAGATACTGCCCGTCCAGGAACC
This sequence comes from Christensenellales bacterium, assembly GCA_050942555.1. Classification (GTDB taxonomy): domain Bacteria; phylum Bacillota; class Clostridia; order Christensenellales; family UMGS416; genus JAAYXU01. The sequence continues at coordinate 3,905 of JBMNNN010000109.1, read as the reverse complement.
AGTCGACGAGCTTTCCTTTGCGCGCGGGCGCGCTGCTCTCGCCGGGAGTGACAGCCCAGTTGCGGGGCGCGTACCCGTTGATGGCGATCATCTGCCCTTCGTTGAGCCACTCATCGGGCTCCATATAGTTGTACTTTACGATCTGGGCCGCGCTGACGCCGAACCTGGCGGCGATGCCGCTGACGGTATCGCCTGCGCGCACGATGTATGTGACCGAAGGCCAGCTTGCCGTGCTGGGGGCCAGCGCGGACGCCTCAGCCTTGGTGGCTGCCGGTATGACCAGCGTCTGTCCCGGGTAAATGAGCGAACCGGTCAGCCCGTTGGCGCTCTGCAGCGCCGATACCGTTACGCCATAGCGGCGCGCGATCAGCCAGAGCGAATCGTTCTTCTGCACGGTATACCGCGTGGAGTGGGAGAGCGACAGTTTCTGGCCGGGGCTGGGGGCCAGCGCGGACGCCGCGGCCTTGGCGGCCGCCGGTATGGTTAGCGTCTGGCCCGGATAAATAAGCGATCCGCTCAACCCGTTGGCGCTCTGCAGCGCGGACACCGTCACGCCATAGCGGCGCGCGATCAGCCAGAGCGAATCGTTCTTCTGCACGGTATACCGCGTGGAGTGGGAGAGCGACAATGTCTGACCGGGGTAAATGATGTCGGACGTAAGGTTGTTGATGCTCTTGAGCTCTGCAACCGTCATTCCGTTTGCAGTAGCGATCTTCCACAGGCTGTCGCCCGACCGGACGGTGTAGCTGCCCGACGCCGCCTGTGCGGTGGCCGTCGCCAGAATGACGGCCAGCACCAGCGCCGCAGCCATCGTTGTCGCGGGCCGCAGGCTGTGCTGCTGTTGCGCCGGCCTTGTACGGGAGAAACGCCGCCCGGCGCGCCCGTACCGGCCCCGGCAGGGGAGAGTCCGATTGGGTTTCCTCATTGGCACGCACCTCCGATGTATTGAATGGTTTTCCAATGTGTATATAAATCTCAATATAACTGTAACATATACGTAACAATAATGCATCCCTCAATTTTTGGTATCTGCGTCAGGCCGTTCGATTTCTGAATAAGAGGTTGCCGTCACCCCACGACCGATAAAAATAGGAGGACAGGACGCGGACGTTATTATATAATACATGCGGTCCATAATAGAGTATCATCGGGAGGGATGCATTTGTACCGGACAGTTCGTGCAGCGGCCATCGATATCGGTTCCAACTCGGTTCGCCTGCTGCTGGCCGACGTGCGGCCGGACAGCGCGCTGCAGACTCTTGCCAAGCGGATCGAATCGACCCGGATCAGCGAAGGGATGGGCTGCAGCAGGTGCCTGTCCGACGAAGCGATGGCGCGCACCATGGGCGCGGTCGCGCGGTTTTACAGGGACGCGCAGGAGCAGGGCGCCGAGCGGCTATACGCATTTGCGACCGCGGCGGTGCGGGATGCCACAAACGGCGGCGCGTTCATCGCGGAGTTGGGACGCCAGACCGGGATCGCGCTGCATGTGCTGTCCGAGCAGGAGGAGGCGCTGGTCGGTTTTGTCGGCGCCAACGCCGGTGGCCCCTGCGGCGTCATCGATATCGGAGGGGGCAGCACCGAGCTGGTGGTGGGCGAGGGGCGGGTCCCCCGCGCCAGCGTCAGCATGCGGATGGGGGCGGTATATTTGTCGGAGCGCTATCCGCTGGGTGACATCGCCGACCCGCTGGGACTGGAGGCGATGGCCCAGACCGCCGACAGCATACTGCACAGCGACGCCGGGCCCATCCGGGATGCGCTGCGCGGCGCGCCCGTGCAGTGGGTCGGTTTGGGCGGCACGATCACGTCGCTGGCCGCGATGGATCTGCGTATGGCGCGCTACGACCGGGAACGCATCCAGGGGTACGCGCTGAGCCGGGAAACCGTCGGACGCTGGCGCGACCGTCTGGCGCGGATGGGGGCCGCGGAGCGCACCGCGATACCGGGACTGGCTCCCGAGCGGGCCGACATCATTCTGGCTGGCGTCGTCATACTGGACGCTTTTCTCGCGCATTTCGGGATCGATGCGCTGCGCGTCAGCGACCGGGACAATCTGGAGGGCTACCTGCTCATGCGCGTCGAGCAGGAATATGGAGCAAAGCCCTGAGCCACTCAAACGGATAATAAAGGGGCGACGATGTGTCGCCCCTTTTTACTATCTGCGCAGTCAAACCGCTTACGATTCCCTGTGCTGCGGGTAGGTGTATATCCTGTTCCGGAAGTTGCGCATGACGACCTCGTCCTCGTCCATGGACACGACATACTCGGGATTTATTGGAATCTTGCCGCCGCCGCCCGGCGCATCGATCACGAATCGGGGGATCGCGAAGCCCGATATGTTGCCTATGAGGCTGCGCATGATCTCCACACCGGTCTCTACGCGCGTCCGGAAATGCCCGATGCCCTGGCTCATATCGCACTGGTAGAGATAATAGGGACGCACGCGCGACTTTACGAGTCCCAGCAGCAGCTCCTTCATCACCGCCGCGTCGTCGTTGATACCCCGAAGAAGCACGCTCTGGTTTCCAAGCGGTATACCGGCGTCCACGAGCGCTTCGCAGGCCTGCCGGGACGCGGGCGTCAGCTCCCGGGGATGGTTAAAGTGGGTATTGATCCATATCGGATGGTATTTGCGGAGCATACGAGTCAGATCGGGCGTGATGCGCATGGGCATGACGACCGGAACCCGCGTACCGATCCGGATTATCTCGACGTGGTCGATTTTGCGAAGCTCCGAAAGAATGTGCTCCAGCATCCCATCGCTAAGCGTCAGCGGGTCGCCGCCAGAGAGCAGCACATCGCGCACAGCGGGGGTTTCCCGGATGTAGCGGATACCCGCCTGAAGCGCAGTCTCGGTGATGACATGATCCTCCTCGCCGACCATGCGGCGGCGCGTGCAGTGACGGCAGTACGTCGCGCACTGACGCGTGATGAGCATGAGCACCCTGTCGGGATAGCGGTGCACGATGCCCGGAACCGGGCTGTCGCCCTCCTCGTTGAGCGGATCGGCCAGATCGCAGGGCAATACCCGTGTCTCGGCGACGGTAGGAACCGCCTGCATCCGTATCGGGCAGCGCGGGTCGGCGGGATCCATGAGCGACGCGTAGTAGGGCGTGACCGCCATGCGGAACGTGTTCAGGCAGAAGGATATGTCCTGTTTGTCCTGCTCGCTGAGGTATACGACTTTGGCGAGTTGATCCACCCGCGTGATACGGTTACGGAACTGCCATTTCCAGTCGTTCCAGCGGGCGTCATGAAGGGTGGTGGCGCTACTTCTCACTGTCCGCACCTCCCCGCTACAGACGCCCGGGCAGCCCAGCCCGGCGGAGTGCGGCCGAAAGCACGGCCCCTATGAGCGAGGGGTAATCCATGCCGCACCGCTGGGCGATCATCGGGAAATCGCTGTATCCGGGCGCGAGGCCGGGCAGCGGATTGATCTCGATGAAATAGAGCTTCCCATCGGCAGAGAGCCGGAAATCCACGCGCGAGAAGTCGCGGCAATGTAGCGCGTCGTATATCCTGCGGGCGGTGGCCATGATGTCGGTGCGTTCGCCTTCGCTGAGCGCGGCGGGGCATTCGTAGCGCACGAGTTCCTTCCAGTTCTGTTTGACCGGGTAGCTGTATACGTTATGCTTGCAGGGCTTGAGCCATACGACTTCCATGGGCTCAAACACCCGTGTGTCCGGGCCGTTTCCCAGTACGGCCACGGTAAATTCACGTCCGGCGATATACTCCTCGACCAGCATATCCTGACGGTACAGGCGGATATTGCGCGCAACCAGCTCGCGCAGCTCCCGCCGGTCGGCGACCACCGCGCAGTCGGCAATGCCTTTGCTGGAGCCCTCGGCGTTGGGCTTGACGATGGCGGGAAATACGAACCGTCCGGTCATATCGGGATCATCGCT
>JBMNNN010000108.1:0-6954 GCA_050942555.1 Christensenellales bacterium | reverse complement strand
CTGTGCCACGAGCTGGATCATCTGGACGGCAGGCTCTATATCGATATCGTCGAAGGGCCGCTTTGGGAGGTGGACGAGTGAGAGTCGTGCTGCTGGGTACGCCGGAGTTTGCGATTCCGTCGCTGCGGATGCTGCTGCGGGAGGGCTACGAGGTGGCGGCGGTCGTGTGCCAGCCCGACCGGCCCAGCGGGCGGGGAGGCAGGCTCAAGCCCTGTCCCGCCAAGCTCGCCGCGCTCGACGCGGGCCTGCGCGTATTGACATTTGAGCGCATTCGCAGCCCCGAGGGAGTCGCTGCGCTGCGACAGATCGCTCCCGACATCATGATCACGGCGGCCTATGGGCAGATACTCAGCCGGCGGATACTCGACATCCCGCAAAGGGGCTGCATCAACGTCCATGGCTCGCTGCTGCCCCGCTACCGCGGCCCCGCCCCGATACAGTGGGCGATCATCGAGGGAGAGCGGACCACCGGCATTACGACGATGCTGACCGACCGGGGCGTCGATACCGGCGACATACTGCTGCAGCGCAGTCTTGACATCGGGCCCGAGGAAACGGCGGGCGAACTCTATGCCCGCATGGCCGAACTGGGCGCGCAGGTGCTCAGCGAAACGCTCCGGCTGTGGATCGCGGGAGCGATAACCCCCACGCCGCAGGATCCCGCGCAGGCCACGCATTTTCCGATGCTCGTCAAGGAGGACGGACGCATCGACTGGAAGTGGACGGCCGCGCGGGTCGTAAACCGCGTGCGGGGGGTCAACCCCTGGCCCGGCGCGTTCACGACCTATGAGGGACAGACGCTGAAGATATGGAAGGCGCGAGCGGGCGAGGCGTCGGGCGAGCCGCCCGGCGCTGTCGTCGCTGCCGACGTGCGGCAGGGACTCGTGGTCGCGGCGGCCGACCGGAGCGTCGAGTTACGCGAGATACAGGCCGCGGGCGGGCGCAGGATGGATGCGCGCGAGTACCTGCGGGGACACGACGTGCGCGTGGGCGCGGTGATGGGCGATGGTTGACGCCGCGCGCAGGGCGGCGCTCCTGGCGCTCAATGATGTGACCGAGCGGCAGGCATACGCGCACCTGACCGCCAAGAAGCACTTTTCCGCGCTCGAGGGGCAGGACCGGCGCTTTGCGCACGAGCTGCTGATGGGCACGCTGGAGCGGATGGTCACGCTGGACTGGGTGCTCGATCAGTATATCCGGAGCCGCCGCGTACACCGCGTTGTGCGCAACGGGCTCCGGCTTGGCGTTTACCAGATACTGTATCTCGATAGGGTGCCCGACGCGGCCGCCTGCGCGACGACGGTGGAGCTCATGCGCTCGGTGGGCAAGGATGCGCTTTCGGGCTTCGTCAACGGGGTGCTGCGCTCGGTCGCCCGCGAGGCCAGAGCGCTGCCATGGCCCGACAGGGCGGCGGATCCGGTGGCGTACCTGTCGGTGCGCTATAGCGTGCCGCGATGGCTGGCCGCGCTGTGGCGCGACGAGATGGGCGAGGAAGAGGCCGAAGCGCTGCTGGCCTGCCCCGCGCGCAGCGGGCTCGTGCTGCGTGTCAACCCTTTTGTTAAGGGCAGCGAAACGGTCGAACGGGAACTGACCGAAAAAGGCTATGCGTACCGGCCGGGCGCCCTTGCCCCCGGCGCGCTCACCGTGCAGGCGGGGGAGCTACTGCGCGACGAGCTTTTTCACGACGGCCGCGTGACCGTACAGGGCGAAGCCTCCCAGTGGCTGGCGCAGGTCGCCGCGCACGACCGCCCGGAGTCCATATGGGACGCATGCGCCGCGCCCGGCGGCAAGACGGCGGCGCTGGCTGCCGCGCTGGGCGGAAAGGCGCACATCCTCGCGACCGACGTGCACCCGCACAGGATGTCGCTCGTCAACAGGACGCTGGAGCGCCTCGAGGTGCCCGGTGTCACCGTCAGCCTGCACGACGCGACGAAGTCGCTCGATGAGGACCGCGACTTCGACCTCGTGCTGGTGGACGCCCCCTGTTCGGGTCTTGGGACATACAAGAATCATCCCGATATACTCATGCGGATGGATCCCGGCAAGATCGCGGCGCTGGCCGCGCTGCAGCGCCGGATACTCGATAATACCGCCCGCTATGTCCGGCCCGGCGGGATCCTTCTTTACAGCACATGCACGCTGACGCGCGCCGAGGACGAGGAGCAGGTAGCGGGCTTTTTATCGCGCCATCCGCAGTTCGCGCCCGAGGGAATCGCGGGGCTTCCGGGGCTTGGCGGGCGCTTTGACGGGGGCATCGTGCGACTGACGCCCCACCGCGACGGCACCGAGGGGTTTTTCGTGGCGCGGTTGCGCCGGAGCGCCGACCCGGGGGAGGGAGCCCATGGCTGCTGAGGGCGCGCGCAGGCCCGCGCTTCTTGATATGACGCCGAACGAGATCGCCGGGGCGCTCGCGCCGCTGGGACAGCCCGCCTACCGCGCGGCGCAGATCTATTCTTGGCTGTGCCGCGGCGTGGGATTTGCGGGCATGACCAATCTGCCCCTCGCGCTCCGGGAGACGCTGGAGGCCTCTTTCCGGACGGGCCTGGCGGTCATCGCGGAGCGGCGGGACAGCAGCCGGGACGATACCCGTAAGTACCTTTTCGCCTTCGACGACGGCGAGCGGGTCGAGGGCGTGCGCATGAGATACCGCCATGGCCATACGCTGTGCATATCGACACAGGTCGGCTGCCGGATGGGCTGCGCGTTCTGCGCGTCGACGCTGGGGGGCAGGGTGCGCGACCTGACGGCCGGGGAGATGCTCGCGCAGATCATCGCGGCCAACGGCGATCTGGACGGGCAGCGGATCGGCAATGTCGTAATGATGGGCAGCGGGGAGCCGCTCGACAACTATGCGGCCAGCGTGGCCTTCCTGCGGCGGGTAAGGCTGCCCGAGGGGCTGGGCATCGGGCTTCGCAGCGTATCGCTCTCGACCTGCGGTCTTGTACCCCAGATGCGCGCGCTGGCAGCGGAGGGACTGCCCGTCACGCTGTCGGTGTCGCTGCACGCGCCCGACGACGAGACGCGGCAGCGCATCATGCCCATCGCGCGGCGGTACGCGATCGGCGAGGTCGTGGACGCGGCCCGGTACTACGTGGCGCAAACCGGACGGCGCGTCATATTCGAGTACGCGCTCATACGGTACGTCAACGACCGTCCCGAGCAGGCCCGCAGGCTGGCCGGGCTGCTGCGGGGGATGCAGTGCCACGTGAACCTGATCACGCTCTCACAGGTGCCTGAAACAGGGCTGCTGGCTGCACACAGGGAGCGGGCGGCGGAGTTTGAGCGGGAGCTTGTGCGGCGTGGCGTTTCGGTCACGCGCCGCAGGCAGATGGGCAGCGATATCGAGGGGGCCTGCGGGCAGCTGCGCCGCAGGAGCGGCGGGGAGGAGTAATGCGCTTGAGCGGAAACAGCATTGTGTATGAATACGCGGGGGCTACCGACAGGGGCCGGTGGCGCGCCCGCACTGAGGATACCTACTATATACCCGACGGGGCCGGGCCCGATCATCTGCTGATCGTTGCCGACGGCATGGGAGGGTACCGCGCCGGGGACACGGCCAGCGAGAAAGCCACCCATACCGTCCGGGACATGCTGGTGCCCGTCCGCGGCATTAAGGCGGCGAACGAATCGGCCGAACAGCGCATTCTCCGGGCGATCGCGCGCGCCAATGACGTCGTGCGGGCCCATGCGGAGCAGGCGGAGGAATGCCGGGGCATGGGCACCACGCTGGTGGTCGCTCTCCTGGACGGCACGGAGTGGGTCATAGCCAATGTCGGCGACAGCCGGGCCTACTGCTATTCGCAGCGCAGCGTGCGGCAGATCACGGTGGACCATTCTCTGGTGCAGGAGATGGTGGACGCCGGGCGCCTGACCCGCGAGGAGGCGGCGGTCCATATCCACCGCAACATCATCACCCGCGCCATAGGCACCGAGGAATCGGTGCTGGTCGACACGTACCGTGTCGCGCTGTCTCCGGGCGAGATGCTGATGCTGTGCTCCGACGGGCTCAACGAGCACCTGTCCGACCAGGAAATAGCCCGGATACTGTCGGGACGCGCCGCGCTTCAAAAAAAGGCGCAGGCGCTCATCGCAGCCGCGAACAAGCGGGGCGGCCGCGACAATATCACGGTCGTACTGGCGGCCTGCCGGGAGGTGAGCGCCTGACATGGACAACGCGATACTCAAGAACCGGTACGTGATCCGCGAGATGGTGGGCTCCGGCGGCATGGCGATCGTATACAAGGGCTACTGCGTGGACAACGGCCGCGAAGTCGCCATCAAGATACTGCGGCCCGAGTTTCTGGGCGAGGAGCAGTTCGCGGCCCGCTTCCGCAAGGAGGCGCAAATTACGGTACGGCACTCCCACCGGAACTTCGTCAACACGATCGACGTGGGGGAGCACGAGGGCCATCCCTATATCGTGATGGAGTTTGTAGAGGGACTCACGCTCAAGGAGCTCATACAGCAAAAGGGCGGCCTTCCTCTTTCGGATGTCGTGGATATCGGCAGCCAGATCGCCGACGCGCTCTACTACGCACACAGCCATAAGATCGTTCACCGCGACATCAAGCCGCAGAACATACTGCTTGCCAATGACGGAACGGTGAAGGTGGCCGATTTCGGGATCGCGAAGGCGGCCGACTCCTCGACCGTGACGATGAGCGGCACCCATATGATGGGCTCGGTCCATTATCTGTCGCCCGAGCAGGCCCGGGGCGGCTATACCGACGAGAAGACCGATATCTATTCGCTGGGCGTCGTGCTGTACGAAATGGCGACGGGCCGGATTCCGTTTGACGGAGAAACGCCTGTCGCGGTGGCCCTCATGCACATGCAGGATGCGCCGACGCCGCCCAGGAGAATCAATCCCGACATACCGCGCGCGCTCGAGGACGTCATACTCAAGGCTCTCGAAAAGGAGTCGGCGATGCGCTATGGCAGCGCGCGCGAGCTGGGCAGAGACCTCGAGCGGGTGCTTCAGGAGCCCGACGGCAAGTTCGTCAAGCGCGCCCGCAGGCCCGATCTGGGGGTTACGCGGGTCATGAAGCCCATCAGCGAGGCAGACATCAGCGCGCAGGAGCAGGTGAGCGAGCCTCCCGCCGAGGCGCAGCAGCCGCCGGTACCGCCCGTCGGCTCTTCCGGCGCGCCCGCGCCCGCGCCCGCCCGGCCGCGGCCTGCGCGGCGTCCCAGCAGCACCTGGGTTATTATCCGGCTGCTCATAGGCGTTGTGGTCGTGGTGGGCATATTCGTTACGATGTTCCTCATTATACGCAGCTTTTTGCGCAACACCGCGAACCTTCCCGTAGAGGTGCCGCCGCTTGTCGGAGAGACGCTCGAAAGCGCGCGCCAGCAGCTCAACAAGATACAGCTCCATTCCTTTGTCGAGGAGGAGCACAACGACAGTATCCCGGAAGGGTTTGTGATCCGCCAGGATCCCGAGCAGGGGACGACGATCACCCAGGGCGGCACGGTGGTGCTGGTGGTGAGCCTTGGGCCTGAGATCACCGAGGTTCCCGACGTGCTCAACCGCCCCTGGGAGGAGGCGAAGAAGCTGATAGAGGCAGCGGGACTCGAGCTGGGGGAGACGAGCTACGCCCTATCCGACAAACCCGAAGGATATGTGGTGGCGCAGACGCCCACCAGCGGCACGCAGGTGACGCTGGGTGAGACCGTATCGCTGACGCTTTCGAATCCCGACGCGAAATCGCCGGTTATTCCCGACGTGGTCGGCATGGAGCAGTACGCGGCCATCGAGTTTCTGACCGGTCGCGGCGGCCTGACGATAGGAGACATCACGCCCATCGACAGCCGGGTCATGGAGGGTGTGGTCGTGCGCCAGGAGCCCGAGGGCGGCACCGACTGGAAGGAAGGAACCGCGATCAGCTTGTGGATCAGCAACGGCCAGGGGGGCAGCTATATGCTCGAGCATACCGTCCGCGTGCTGGTGGACGCCAACGGCTCCGAGGTTGTAATCCTTTTCATCGACGAAGACGAAGAGCGGGTGCCGGTCTACCGCAGAGTACACAGCAAGGGCGTCTATGACATACCGCTTACGCTGCGGTCCGACACGCTGGGCGAAAAGAAAATCGTCGTGCTCATCGGCGGCGAAGAGGTATTCAGGGAACCGGCCATCTTTTCGGGAGGCGGTTGATTGGAACTCCGCGAGGGACGCGTGATTAAGGGCGTAGCCGGATCCTATACGGTGTACGCAGACGGGGAGCGCTATACGTGCCGCGCCCGGGGCAGGTTCCGGAGAGAGGGCGTAAAGCCGATGGTCGGGGACATCGTGGCGTTCACGCCGCCCGAAGGCAGCGCCGGGGGAATGATACTGGAGATACTGCCCCGCGACAGAGCGCTTGCCCGGCCGCAGGTCAGCAACATCGACCGGGTGGTGGCGGTCGTGTCGGCCGGTTACCCGCAGCCCGACCTCATGCTGGTGGATCGGCTGCTCGTGGACGCACGGCGCATTGGCGTCGAGCCGATCCTTGTGATCAACAAGGCCGATCTGGCCGGAGCCGGGCAGATCGGCGGCATCGTCTGCCAGTATTCGGGAATGCCGGCGCTGGTGGTATCGGCGCGGACCGGCGAGGGCGTCGACGCGCTCGCGCGTCATCTTTCGGGCCATATCGCATGCTTCGCAGGACAGTCGGGCGTAGGCAAGACCTCCCTCCTCAACCGGATCCGGCCGTGCGGCGGGGGCGAGGTCGGCGAGTTGAGCGCGCGGGCCGGGCGGGGCCGCCACACAACCCGGCATACCGAGCTCATCGAGCTGCCCGGAGGCGGCTGGGCGGCCGATACGCCGGGGTTCTCGCTGCTGGATACAGAGCCGATGGACCCGGGACTGCTGCCCGGGTGCTACCCGGAGTATGCGCCCTACGAGGGGCTGTGCCGTTTCGACGACTGCCGCCACGACCGGGAGAAGGGCTGCGCGGTGCGCCGCGCGGTGCAGGAAGG
>JBMNNN010000107.1:0-7066 GCA_050942555.1 Christensenellales bacterium | reverse complement strand
GGATGCCAGATGAATGTGCGCGATTCCGAGAGTCTGGCCGGAATGCTGGAGAGTATGGGCCTTGCAAAGCGCAGGTCTGCCCGCGAGGCTGATGTTGTGCTCGTCAATACATGCTGCGTCCGGGAGCACGCCGAAGTCAAGGTGTACGGCACTGTGGGCTACTACTGCAAGATGAAGCGCGAGGGCAAACGCATGCTCATCGGCGTGTGCGGCTGCATGATGCAGCAGAAGCACATGGCCGGCGAAATGCGCAGGCGCTTTCCGGGCGTCGATTTCTATATGGGAACCAATATGCTGCACGAGCTCCCCGAAATCATGCTTGGGGCCCTCGAAAGCGGGGCACGGCAGGAGCGGATAAAGAGCCCGACCGGGCCGGTCGTCGAGGGCCTGCCCGCTCCCGGCAGACGCGGGCCCGGCGCGTTCGTCAATATCATGTTCGGCTGCGATAATTTCTGCTCCTATTGCGTGGTGCCGCTGGTGCGGGGAAGGGAGCGGAGCCGGGCGCCCGGCGCGATACTGGACGAAATAGCCTCCCTCGCAGACCGCGGCTGCGTCGAGGTTACGCTGCTGGGGCAAAACGTGAATTCATACGGTAGGGGCCTTTCCGACAACATCAATTTTGCCGGCCTGCTCAGGCAGGTCGACCGGATCCCCGGCATCCAGCGCATTCGCTTCATGACGTCCCATCCCAAGGATCTCTCGGAGGAACTCATGGACGCGATGGCCGGGTACGAACATGTGTGCGCGCATCTGCACCTGCCGGTACAATCGGGAAGCAACGCGGTGCTCGCCGCGATGAACAGGGGATACACCCACGAGCACTATCTGGAGCTTGTCGCGCGGCTCCGGCAGAAAATGCCCCAAATCGATCTGACCACCGATATCATCGTAGGTTTCCCCGGAGAGACCGAAGCCGACTACGAGGATACGCTGTCGCTGCTGCGGCAGGTGCGCTATGATTCTGCGTTCCTGTTCCGCTATTCGGTCCGCCGTGGGACCGCCGCCGAAAAAATGGCGGATACCGTACCAGAAGAGCTGAAGACCCAACGGCTGCACGCGCTCATCGCCGAGCAGGAGGCCATCACCGCGCAGCGGGGCGCCGACCATGTGGGAAAGCGCGAGGAGGTGCTGGTGGAGTCGGTCAGCGCCCGGGATCCCGGCGAGGTATCGGGACGCACCAACGGGAGCTGGACGGTCAATTTCCGGGGGGGCAAAGAGCTCATCGGCCGGATCGTTCCGGTGCGGATCATCGAAGCGAAAGCGCATACGCTGTATGGGGAGATCGTGCAGTAACAGGATGACCGCAACGCAGGGGGCAGGGGAGAGACTATGGCAACACTAACTCCGATGATGCAGCAGTATAAGCTTCTCAAGGAGCAGCATCGTGACGCGATACTGTTTTTCAGGCTGGGAGATTTCTACGAGATGTTTTTTGAGGACGCTGTCACGGCCTCGCAGGAGCTGGAGCTTACGCTCACCGGCCGGGACTGCGGACTTGCGGAGCGCGCGCCCATGTGCGGCGTTCCCTTTCACTCGGTAGAGACCTATATAAACCGCCTGCTGGACAAGGGATATAAGGTCGCCATCTGCGAGCAGCTGTCGGATCCGGCCGAGAGCCAGGGCCTTGTAGAGCGGGACGTGATCCGCATCATCACGCCGGGAACCGTGATCGAGTCCTCAATACTCGACGATAACAGGAACAGCTACCTGGTGTCGCTGTGCTTTGACGGGCTGCCCACGGTAGGACTGGCGGTCACCGACGTTTCGACCGGCGAGTTCAGCGTGACCGAGGCGACCGGTGCGGACTGGTTGTCTGTGTTGCAGGACGAGCTTACACGGCTGGCTCCGCGCGAGATCATAGCCGACAGCGCGGCGCGGACGCTCTTCACCCGCTACGAGCATATCGCCAAAAGCGTTTCCTGCCCGCCGACGCCCTATGATGATGCGCACTTCGATTCGGCGGCGGCGACTGCGTGCATGGCCGAGCACTTTGGCTCCGACGCGGACGGGCTTTGGGGCTGTGCGGACATGCCCTGCGGACTCTGCGCGGCAGGAGCCCTGATCGCGTATCTCAATGAAACCCAAAAGAACGCGCTGGGTCACATCAATCGTGTCAACCCCTACCGTCCCGAACAATACATGATGCTGGACGCGTCCACCCGCCGCAATCTGGAGCTTACCGAGACGCTTCGCGGACAGGGACGCAAGGGCTCGCTGCTCTGGCTGCTGGACCAAACCCGCACGTCGATGGGCGCACGGATGCTCAAAAAATGGATCGAGCAGCCCCTGCAGTCTCCTGCCGCCATCGATGCCCGCCTGGACGCGGTGGAGGCGCTTAAAAACAACCTGATGGTCAAGGAAGCGATACGGGAATCGCTGGGGCAGGTGCGGGACATCGAGCGGATCGCGGCCCGCATTACATACGGCGCGGTCAACGCGCGCGACTGCCTGGCGCTCATGCAGTCGCTGGAAGCGGTCCCCCGCATCCGCGAGCAGCTCGCGACGCTCCGCCCGGCGCTGCTTCAAAGCCTGCGCGAACAGGCCGATCCGATGGACGACGTGCGCAAGCTCCTTGGCGAAGCCATTGCGGACAATCCGCCCGCGGGCATCAAAGAGGGCGGCATCATACGCGACGGATACAACGAGGAGCTGGACCGCCTGCGCAGCGCGTTCCGCAATGGCCGCGAACTCATCGCGCAGATGGAGAGCGCCGAGCGTAAGGCGACCGGTATTAAAAATCTGCGCATCGGGTTTAATAAGGTATTCGGATACTATATCGACGTGACCAAATCCAATCTGGATCTGGTCCCTTACCGGTACACCCGCAAACAGACGCTGGCCAACTCCGAGCGCTACGTGACCGCCGAGCTCAAGGAGCTGGAAGACACGATTCTTGGAGCCGAGGAGCGCAGTATCAAGATCGAGTACCAGCTGTTCCTCGATATCCGCGATGCGCTGGCGTCGCAGATACCGCGAATGCAGGCGACAGCCGAAGCACTGGCGGCACTGGACGTGCTGCAAAGCCTGGCTACGGTAGCGATCGCCCAGGGATACTGTCGGCCCGCCATCACCCAGGATGGCGAAATCATCATCGAGGAAGGCCGCCACCCGGTCGTGGAGCGCGCGCTGACCGATCGCCGTTTCGTGCCCAACAGCACCCATCTGAATATGAACCGCGACCGTTTCCTGATCATTACCGGCCCCAATATGTCGGGAAAAAGCACCTATTTGCGGCAGGTCGCGCTCATTACGCTGATGGCCCACATCGGGAGCTTCGTTCCGGCTCACAGGGCTTCTATATCGATTACCGACCGGATTTTCACGCGGGTGGGCGCAACGGACGATCTTTTTATGGGCCAGAGCACGTTCATGGTGGAGATGAGCGAGGTAGCCAACATCCTGCGCAGCGCGACCAGCAAAAGCCTGCTCATACTGGACGAGATCGGACGCGGGACAAGCACGTTTGACGGGCTGAGCATCGCGTGGGCAGTCGTCGAATACCTCTGCGATCGCGATATCATCGGCGCAAAGACGCTCTTTGCGACCCACTACCACGAGCTGAGCGAACTGGAGGGAAGCGTTGCGGGTGTCCGCAACTACAGCGTCGCGGTGCTGGAGCAGGGGGAGGACATCACATTCCTGCACAGGATCGTACAGGGCAGCGCCGACAGGAGCTTTGGCATCCATGTCGCCAGGCTGGCCGGGCTGCCCGACGCCGTCGTGCGCCGTGCGGGCGAGATACTGCGCCGCCTGGAGAAAGCCGATATCAACAAGGCTGCGGTGACCAACAGCGCGATGGAAGCGTCCGAGGCGCTCAACCGGAGCGAGGAAATCGAGCGCGAGCAGCTTGACTGGTCGGTCATGCTTCCCTACAGCGACCTACTGCAGGAGATCAGGCGGATGGATCTGACCACCACGACGCCCATCGACGCATTCTATACGCTCAAGAGGCTCAAGGACAAAATGGAGCAGAAATCATGACGGGAACCAGGATCCATAAGCTGGACGATTCAGTCGCGCAGAAGATCGCTGCGGGCGAGGTGGTGGACCGGCCCGCGTCGGTCGTGAAGGAACTAGCCGAGAATGCGATCGACGCCGGAAGCACCGCGATAGCCATCGAGATACAGGACGGCGGTCAGGCGTTACTCCGCGTGGCCGATAACGGATGCGGCATTCATGCCGACGACGTGCGCCTGGCGTTCATGCGCCACGCGACCAGTAAAATAAGCTCGGCCGATGACCTTTTCCGCATCCAGTCGATGGGCTTTCGGGGCGAGGCGCTTTACAGCATCGCCGCGGTAGCGAGGCTGGAGCTTCTGACCCGGACGCAGGACAGCGAGCTGGGCGTACGGGTCGTGATGGAGGGCGGCGTGGAGGTGTGCTGTGAGCCGGTCGGCTGCCCGCTGGGCACCTCGGTAACCGTGCGGGATCTATTTTTCAATACGCCTGCCCGCCGGAAGTTCCTGGGTAGGCCTTCTGCAGAAACGGCATCCATCGGCATCATGGCGGCAAAGCTGATACTGTCGCGCCCCGATATATCGGTGAAGTTCGCCAGCGGCGGAAGAACGATCTATCACAGCCCCGGCGATGGAAGCCTGCGCAACGCGATAACAGCCGTATACGGCCGGGAGTTCGCGGAAAACATGATACCGGCGGAAGGCGAGCGGGGCGGCATCCGCGTGTACGGCTTCATCGGCAACAGCGAAACGTTCCGGGGAAACCGGAGCGGCGAAATGCTGTTCGTAAACGGCCGCATGATCGAGAGCCCAACGCTCGCAAGGGCGATAGAGCGGGTATACGCGCCGCTGCTCATGACGCGGCGGTTCCCCAGCTTCATACTGCACATCGGCATGAATCCCGATATGCTGGACGTCAATGTCCACCCGCAGAAAAGCACGGTCCGCTTCGCCGACGAGAAAGCGGTACAAAGCGCGCTGTGCGATGCGGTAGCGGCGACGCTCGCACAACATATGGGCATGCCGCCTGTCCTGCCCGGAGAGGACTCCGACGGGGGCGGTAGCGCGCTGCTGCGGGCGCTAGGCAGGCTGGCGGAGCCCGTGGCTCCTGACGCTGCGCACAGCGCGGAACCGCATCGCTCATCCTCTGCCCGGCCGGGCGAACCGACTGCCGGGCAGTATAAAGCGGAGCCGGACCGGGAGCCCGAACGCGGCCCGAAGCCTGCACGTCAGACCGACGTGCGCGAGGCGGTTTCCGCTCTGCGGGAGTCCGTGACTGCCGCCACACACGGTCCGGTGCGCGACTATATGCCCGGGCTCGCCGCGCGCAGGCCGCTCTCCCCGGAGGATATGACGCTGCGCAACCACCCGCAGGAGCCCCTGCTGGCCGAGAAGGATGATGCGTCGGCTTCCTTCCGTGTGGCGGGCGTACTCTACAGCACATACCTGATCGTCGAGTCGGGCGACTTCGTGCTCTTCATCGACCAGCATGCCGCGCACGAACGGCTTCTCTATGAGCGATACATGCGCGCGCTCAAAAACAGGAAGACGCTGTCCCAGCAGCTGCTCATTCCCCAGGTGATCGAGGTAACGCACGACGAGATGATCTATATCGGGGAGCATGCCAGCGATTTTGCGGACCTGGGCTTCGATCTGGAGGAATACGGGAGGCTCAGCTTCCAGGTCAGAGCCGTTCCGGTAATCATGGGGCATGCGTCGGTTCGCGGGTTTTTCCGGGAGGCGCTGGATCTGATGCGCGGGCAGCAGTCAGCCGACGCGAGCACCTACCGGGACAGGATCATACAGCTTGCCTGCAAAAAGGCGGTGAAGGCCGGCGACGCGCTGGATGAGCGGGAAATCGAGACCGTACTGGCCCTTATTCGCGGCGAAGGCGTCCCGCTCACATGCCCCCACGGAAGGCCGTTCGTGATGGCGCTTTCCAGGCGGGAGCTTGAAAAGAAATTCAAACGTCTGGTGTGATGCGGGCATGGCGGAAAAACGGCCACTGATCGTGATCGTAGGCCCCACGGCGTCGGGGAAAACCGCGCTGGCGGTGGCGCTTTGCCGCAGAATCGGCGGGGAAGTGGTCACCGCCGACTCGATGCAGGTATACCGGGGTATGAATATCGGTACGGCCAAACCCGACACCGACGAGCAGGGCGGCGTTCCCCACCATATGATAGACGTGGTGTCTCCCGACGAGGAATACAGCGTCCACCGCTTTAGCGGAGAGGCGGAGCAGTGCATCAGGGCGATTCACGAGAGGGGCCGCACGCCGGTAATGAGCGGCGGGACCGGGCTGTATGTGGACGCAGTCGTATACGGCCTGGGATTTACCGATGCCGGAACCGATCCCTCTTTTCGCCGGGAGCTCTGGCGGCAAAGCCGGACCGAAGGCCCGGATAGCCTGCACCGCCGACTTGTCGCAGTCGATCCGGACAGCGCCGCCGCGATACATCCGAACAATGTAAAAAGAGTCATCCGCGCACTCGAGGTCTACCATCTGACCGGAACTCCCTTCTCGCGGTATACAAACAAGCGGCGTGTCCGCTGGAGCCCGTATCACTGCTTCGGTCTTTCGATGGCGCGGGACGCGCTCTATGAGCGGATCAACAGGCGGGTGGACGATATGATGGCGCGGGGACTCCTTAAAGAGGTCGCACGCCTGCGGGACAGCTGCCCGGGCTGGTCGGATACGGCGCGTCAGGGTCTCGGATACAAGGAACTGCTGGACTATCTGGAGGAACGGTTCACGCTATCCGAGGCGGTGGAAATACTCAAGCGCCGCACGCGCAACTATGCAAAAAGGCAGATGACCTGGTTTAGGAGGATGCCCGGGGTGACATGGCTCGACGCCAGCCAGCCGGTGGAGAAGTTGGTGGACAGCATTTGTGATGCCATGCGCGATGATGCCTGATAGGTATTCGGGAACTAGACGGAACGATTAAAAAGCGGTGTCGATAGCGGACAAGTCTGTAAAACGTTCGTTGCGCCCGTATGTTAGCTATTAGCGATATAGAGCCATCGTGGCCCGCAGCTCATTTTGACGGGTAAAAGGCGCTCGTAAAAAATATCTGATATTCTGACGGTATTTACCCTTTTCAGGCGGT
>JBMNNN010000106.1:0-7212 GCA_050942555.1 Christensenellales bacterium | reverse complement strand
TATCGTCCCGCTCCTCAAGCACGCGCATGCGCCATTCCCACGGGTCGGTCTCGCCGTCGCCCGTATGCCATTTTATCGGTGAATCGCTGGGCGTCTGTTCATCCCAGCCAAATGGGATCACCGTAAAAATGCCCTTCGCATAGGCTGAAAGAATGCACCGTGCGGACGCTGCGCGTAGCGGGCTGTCCGGTTATTCGATAAAAGGCCAGTATCGGGAGGAGCCCATGAACCCCAAAACCTATGAGTTCAGCGCCATCATACGGAAAGTCCCCGACATAGACGGCGCGTATGTGGAAATACCGTTTGACGTGAGGGCGGAGTTCGGCCGCGGCCGCGTCCTGGTGCACGCCACGTTTGACGGCGAGCCCTACGACGGGCAGGTCGTGAAAATGGGTACGCTATGCCACGTCATCGGCCTGCGCAAGGATATCCGCGCAAAAATCGGAAAGCAGCCCGGCGACAGCGTAATAGTTACGCTGAAGGAGCGCGGGTGATATGATAAAGCGGGCGGGTGCTTGTAGGACTTGCTTGCGATGGGAGCCGGTCTGGAGAGGAGGTGTCGAAAAATGGGTCGCGTCAGCTCTCCGCGTCGTCCCGCGTGAGCCGGTGTACGAGCTCCGCATAGAGCCCGGGCGCTTCGGCTTCAAACCGCTCGCACAGCGCGGCGGCTTCCCGGCGCGTCGTCGCGGTCAGGTTCAGGCGGAATATCTCCCGACCGTTTTCGAGTATTGACAGCGTTACCGGAAAGTCCTCGTCGGAGTCCTGCGTAAAATCCGCGCGGATCTCGGTGCGGCGCGCGATTTTGTCGCCGTGTTTGCGAACAAATTCGTCAATCTGCGTGCGGATCGCGATCGGTATGCGCTTTTTATAGAGCCCCAGCGCGGAAAGACCTGCGCCGGTGAGCGCGTATTGCTCGGGCTCAGGGCCGCTTTTCAAAAAACCCGATTCGGAAAGCTCCAGCAGGTTTTGCCGCATTTCGAAATAATTCATCCAGTCCCGGCCTGCAGTAAGTTCGCTGAGCACCGTCACGGTGGCCTGGAGACCGAGTTTTTGCAGCGCATAGAGAAGGATCAGTTTGGGCTGCGCCAGATCGGGTTTGCGTTTCCCATGCATCGGTGTCAACCTCCGCGGTTATTATAGCACAAGCCCGAATGGCGCGCATAAAAAAAGAAGGACAGCGCAAACTGTCCTTAAAAAAAGAAATTCTTACCCGCCGATCTGCTGCTTACCCAGTGCCACCAGCCGCTTGGTCATGTTACCGCCCACCCGGCCGCAGTCGCGGGACGAGAGATCGCCCCAATAGTCGCTCTGAGGCGGAGTGATAGCCAGCTCCGACGCGATCTCGTATTTCAGGTTGTGCATCGCCTGGTTGTTCGATACAAGCGACTTGGCCTGACTCATTCTGCTCTGCTCCTGCATGATAGTGCCCTCCTTTTTATATTGCGTTTGATCCGCAATCATAATTTCCCCGGAGTGCGAGCCGGATATGCCGCGTAAATAATAGCGATACAGTTAACAATGTGCCATGTCTGACAGATGGAGGAGCGTTCGCCTGAATACAGCGCATCGCGTAATAATATGTAATTTATGAATTCGTGAATGCAATAATTTTTTGCTCGAGCCAGTCCTCAAAGTCTTCGCCAAATTCGATTTGCGCGGCGCTGCGCAGTGCTGCGGCTGTGCGCTCGTTGAGCGCCTCAATTTTTTCGGCGGCAGTACCGGGAATCATATCGCAGGCGCGGAGCGCTTCGAATACCGGCTTGAGTATGTCCGGGCTGCGCTCATCCAGCAGCCATACAACCATCGCGCAGGAGTAGGCGTAGTATCCCCGGACGTCCAGCGAATCCGAAAGGAGTTCCGGATTGGTAGACAGGTGATCGGTAATATCCGGGAGCCGCTTCTGCCGGTAGAGGCCCTCCAGCGCGTCCATATCGGCAATGTAGGGCGAGGTAAGCGCTGCCGTACCGGTTTGCTCGAGCAGCGTGGCAAACCCCTCATGCATCCAGTAGGCCGCGTTGTCGCCCGTAAGCTCCGAGAGAGCCATGTGGGTGGTCTCATGGCGCAGCATCGGCGCGTATGCGTCCGCGCGGCGCATCGCCGCGAACAGCTTGATCGACTCGCCGCTCTCGTGCCATCCGCCCACCCACGCGGGGAGCGTCAGTTTGATCGACTGCAGGAATACCTCATGGTCGTCGTACAGCTTGATGTGCAGCCCTTCTTTGGGCATAAAGCCCCATGCAGCCTCCAACTCCGACAGGTATGCATTGACGGCGGCTGAAAGCTCCCGGGCCATCTCCCTGGTATCGGCAGTATGATAGACCGTTACCTTTCCGTCCCGGTACTGCGAAAAAGCGGGTCCCGCGTCGTAGATTCTGTTGCCGATCGCGATGAACCGGTGGACGCACTGGCTGGAGCGGCTTTCGCCGCCCGCGGTATACCGCTGCGTCAGCGTGGCCTCCCACGTCGCGTCGTCGATTTGCCGTATGTTTTTCACCGTACGCGTATAGTCTTCGACAGGCGCCACCGCCTGATCGCGCACAAGGTTTGCCATCTCGGTGCGGTACCATGCGTCGTCCGGGTTCACGGTCCCGAGTGCCGCGTCCACATCGGCTGCCCTGATCGCATCCTGCTGGGCGGATACGAGCGCATCTATCGGCTCCGTACCGGCGGGAGGCGGCGATATGCACCCGGCCAGAGCGGCGAGGAGCGCCAGCAGCACAGCGATATGCGGTAATCGGATTCCTTTTCTCATGCCGTCCTTTCGTACCGCGAAGCGGCAGTCTTTCCATTGCGCCGAGTATGATAAGCGGTTCTTTTACATTATGTATCGGCAGCGCGGGATATGCAAGAGGGTATTGGGAGCAGGTGGCGTGCAGCGGGCAATGCTCCTAGGGGATAAGATACTACTGGCTGGTCATATGGAATGGTCAACCTTGATTATATGTCCTGCCAAGATACTATTGCAATTTAATTGATTAAATAGTATATTATTACCGTCCTGCGCGCCGCGTCTACCGGAACCTGTGACCACCGGATGTATTAATCCATTTGCGGTAGAGGGATTATTAGCATGACGTTAACTTTCGGATGGCAGTAGTTAGCTTGCTGTTCTTGTTAGATTAGCTATTATGGATGCGATAGAAAAAGATAGGGAGAAACGAAATGGCAAAAATGCTTTTTACGCCCGTTCCACGTATACTCAAGGACATTATTATGGAACTAGAGACCGGAAGGCTTGGCTTACCAGAGCTTCAGCGCGGATATGTCTGGAGAGCGTCAAAAGTACGTGACCTGCTCGATTCAATGATGAAAGGATATCCGATAGGATATCTGATGATATGGGATTCCTCTGACAGCATAGATAAGGTTAGGCATATCGGCGTAGATAGTAAGGCGTTCTCTGTACCTAAAAATCTTATAATCGATGGTCAGCAAAGGTTGACTTCTCTGTACGCAGCGATGCGTCATAAAGAAATTGTGGATGGGAAGTTTAACCGAAGATATGTTATTATTTCATTTAATCCTCTCACCCGTGCTTTTGAGGTAGGCGATAACGCCAAGAAACGTGCCGCTGAGTGGATTTACGACATCAGCGAAGTGTTTTTAAACGAATCAAGGAGCTTTGCTTATATTACTGAAATCGTACAGAACATAGCCGATAGCAGGGAAAGGGTCGGTTCAATGCTAAGCGACAAAGAAAAGCAGATAATACAGCAAAACATAATGGATTTGCTCTCCCTGGGTAACTATAGTGTACCGACATTAGAAATAAACGGGAGTGCAAATGAAGAGAGCGTTGCAGATATATTTGTACGTGTGAACTCTGGGGGTAAAACTCTGGGCGAAGATGATTTTATTCTGACGTTAATCTCGGTGTACTGGCAAGAAGGCAGGCAAAATATTGAGGACTTCTGCAGGAACTCAAGAATTCCCAAGGCTGGTACAGCATATAACTTTCTTTTTCATCCCTCGCCAACGCATATCGTCCGAGTAGCTATGGGTTTCGGATTCCGGCGTGCAAGGCTTCGTTACGCTTATATGCTCCTGCGCGGTAGAGATTTTACAAGCGAAGTATACTCGGACGCTCTTCGAGAGGAACAGTTTGAAAAGCTGAAAACAGTAATGGAAAAAGTACTCGATGTGCAGGTATGGCATAATTTTATAAAATGCGTTGAAACAGCAGGCTTCGTATCCAAGTCACTCATTTCATCTGAGAATGCGCTGGTATACTCCTACGTAATATACCTGATTGGAAAGTACGATTATGGCATAAAGGAATCGGTTCTTAGGAAACTGATCTCCAGATGGTTTTTTATGACCTCTGTCTCAGGCTACTATACCGGCTCTCCCGAAACAGATATGGAGTCAGATTTGGCCGATCTAAGAAATGTCAGGACAGACGATGAGTTCGTAGCCTTAATAGATAGTAAAATAGCATCAGTATTTACAAACGATTTCTTTAATATAACTTTAGTTAACGCTCTGGCAACATCAGCTCCAAGGAACCCGGCTTGGTTCGGGTATTGCGCTTCTTTGAATATACTTGATGCAAAGGTGCTGTTTTCCACGCTCCATACGCGACAGCTTTTCCTTCCTGTGGCCACCGGTACAAAAAGTGCACTAGAGAAACATCATCTTTTTCCAAAGGGTTATCTCAGTAAACTTGGTATAACCGATAACCGCGACCGAAATCAAACAGCGAATTTCGCTTTCATTGAGTGGAGCGATAATATCGAAATACTCGATGCAAGCCCTATGGAGTACATGAAAGAGAAGCTTGCTTCGCTTCCGGCAGCTGATAGACAAACAGTTTACAAGCACCACGCACTGCCAGAAGGTTGGGAGAGTATGGACTATTTCGAGTTCCTGAAAAAGCGCCGTGTTTTGATGGCGCAAATCATCCGCAAGGGATTTGATCAGCTATAGCCGGGTTTTCATTCTTCAAATGAGTTGCTATGCCACAACACATTGACACTTTTCGATATGTCGCATATAATACTATTGTTTGATGATTTGAGATTTGAGGTGAAAGGATGGGCTCGAAACACGAGGTCCATGCGCGTATATTCAAGGCGCTCTGTGACGAACAACGGCTGCGGATACTGGAGATGCTTCGTGGCGGCGAAAAATGCGCCTGCGTCCTGCTCGAAAAATTGGATATCGGTCAGTCGACGCTTTCCTATCATATGAAGATACTCTGCGAATCCGGAATCGTGATCAGCCGAACGGAGGGGAAGTGGACGCATTATCGGATCAGCGAGCAGGGAAGCAGGGGCGCGATCAGCTTGATGGAGGAATTGACGCGCGCGGATTATAATACCGCATCATGCTGTGCCGGCTGCGGTGAAGAAATCGAGAATACAGGGAAATGCAGGCAATAAAGGATATCTGGAGCTTTTTCCAGGAACAGATACTCGGTATGCGGTGGCTCAGCAATCTCATAGGCAGCGTATTGACCGCTCTGGGACTCGACACCGGCAATCGCTTCGTCGGCAGCGCGCAGTTCTTTGTGTACGATATCATAAAGATTCTGGTTTTGCTCTCGGTGCTGATTTTTATCATCAGTTATATACAAAGCTACTTCCCGCCCGAGCGGACGAAACGGATCCTTGGCCGTTTCCACGGCATCGGGGCCAATTCGCTGGCGGCGCTTCTGGGCACGGTGACGCCGTTTTGCTCCTGCTCGTCCATACCGCTGTTTATCGGCTTTACGAGCGCGGGGCTGCCTTTGGGACTTACGTTTTCGTTCCTCATATCCTCTCCGCTGGTCGATCTGGGCTCGCTCGTACTGCTCATGAGCGTTTTCGGCGCGAAGGTTGCCATCGTGTATGTGGTGATGGGTCTGGTCCTTGCGGTCATAGGCGGCACGATCATCGGAAAGCTGCGTATGGAGGGTCAGGTGGAGAGCTTCATCATGTCGGCGGCCAATGTGGACATTGATTCGCCTGAGCTTACACGGCGCGACCGTATCGAGTATGCCTGGGAGCAGGTCAGGACTACTGTCAAAAAAGTATTCTGGTATGTGCTCGTTGGCGTGGGCATCGGCGCGATCATCCACAACTGGATTCCCGGCGACGTCATAGAGAGTATCCTCGGGGATAACAATCCGTTCTCCGTTATCCTGGCTACTGTCGTCGGGGTGCCCATGTATGCGGATATATTCGGTACCATACCGATTGCGGAGGCGCTGTTCGCCAAGGGCGCCGGTCTTGGTACGATTCTGTCCTTTATGATGGGTGTGACCGCGCTTTCGCTGCCCTCCATCATCATGCTGCGCCGCGCGGTTAAGCCAAAGCTGCTGGCCATATTTATCGGCATCGTAACCGTAGGGATTATTATCATCGGTTACCTTTTTAACGCGATTCAGTCCATACTGGTATAGAAGGAGAGGACCAATAATGTCCAAGAACTGGTATCCGGTGGTTGACTATTTGGAGTGCGCGGAGTGCGGACTGTGTGTGCAGAGGTGTCCGCTCGGTGTCTATGACACGAGGAAAATGCCTTTACCCGTCGTGATAAACCCTGATAAATGCATTGAGGGCTGTCATACCTGCGGCAACAACTGCCCGCAGGGCGCGATCATGTACGTAGGCGACAGGACGGGCTGGCAGCCGCCCCATGGCAGGAAGGAAGAGGGCGAAGCATGCTGCGCCGCCGGGTGCGATTGCGGCTGCGGATGCGATTGCGGTGAGGACGAGACGTTTTCGGGCAGAAAGACGATCACCATCGATTTCCTGTATCTTGACCTTGCGACCTGCGACCGTTGCATCGGAACGCACGAAGCGCTGCTCAGCGCGGTCGATGCGGTCGGTTCCGTTCTGAAGTCTGCAGGATACTCGGTCGTAGTCAACAAGGTCGAGATATCCAGCGAGCAGCTTGCCGGGCAGTACAGGTTTCTGTCGTCTCCCACGGTACGCATCAATGGCCGTGACATCTGCCTCGCTGTAAGAGAAAACAAATGCGCTTGCTGCAGCAATCTGAGCGACCAGCCTGTCGATTGCAGGGTTTTTGAATACGAGGGGAAGGAGTATGAAGTGCCTCCCAATGCCATGATCGTGGACGCGATGCTCAGGGCCGTTTACGGAAACGAACCGGAAGCCGAGGATGAGAGCGACTATACCATTCCGGAAAACCTGAAAAACTTTTTCCGCGGAAAGGAAAAAAAGAAGACCAGTTGCTGCTGCGGGGGCTGTTGATGGAAGCTATGTGACG
>JBMNNN010000104.1:0-7305 GCA_050942555.1 Christensenellales bacterium | reverse complement strand
CGATCAGGAATAATGGAGAGGAGAAAACAAATAATGTTGGACGCACAAAGAGTCAAGGAACTGGCGCTGTCGCTGGGCGCCGACGCGGTGGCAATCGGCTCCATTGACCGCTGGGAGGGGGCTCCCATCCAGATGGACCCGCGCCAGATCATGCCCGAGGCCAAGTCGGTTATCGCGATGGCGTTCCGCGTCATGCGGGGAAGCCTGCGCGGCGTTGAGGAAGGGACGTTCTTCAGCAACTACTCGAGCATGGGCTACGGCGGCATCACGTACCTCTATATGCCGATGACGGTCATCAACCTGGCAAAGGCGATCGAGGACGAAGGATACGAGGCGATACCCTATGGACACCAGAGCGACTGGCGCGCGATCGACGGCGTGGGCAAGCTGCGCAAGAACTACAGCAAGGCCGTCGAGCCCGGCCGCGCACATCCCGACGTCATGGTGCATCTGCGCATCGCGTCGTACCTGGCGGGCCTGGGCGAGATCGGATTCAGCAAGATGCTGCTCACGCCCCAGTTCGGGCCGCGCCAGCGGGTTGGCATCGTGATCACCGAGATGGAGCTTGAGCCCGATCCCATTATGGCGCCCGGAACGCTGTGCAACCGGTGCATGGCATGCGTAAGGGCCTGCCCCGCCGGAGCGCTCAGCGAGACAAAGACCGTCAATGTGAAGCTCGGAGGCCACGACGTAGAGTGGACCGATATCGACGTCCAGCTATGCGATGAGTCCTTTGTGGGCGCGGTACGGGTTCCCAAGGGAGAGAAGGGCTATTATAAGCCGGGTTCCGATCAGTTCAAGCCGGCCTGGTTCTCGCCCTTCTTCAAGAAGCCCCGCAACCTCTACAATACCGGTCAGGCGATCTGCGGCTCGCGCGGCTGCACACGCGCCTGCATGATCAGCATGGAAGCCCGCGGCGTCATCGGCAACAAGTTCCATCAGCCATTCCGCCGCCGCAAGACATGGTCCATCGACTGGTCCGACTACGATCCGGCTCAGGAGGCAAGGCCGGTCGGCGATCCGCTCTATACACGCGCGGAGACCGAGAAGAAGGAAACGGACTGATTCCGACTACAAAAAAATACCGGGCCTGGCAACAGAAAAGGATGAGATGTGATGTACCATCTAAAAAACGGAATCCTTTATCGCGATGGAAAACCCGTACTGGCTCTGGGCCTGTCGTATTATCCATCTTACCATCCAAAGAAATTTCCGGTCCTGCCCGGCGACGACCGGGAAGGGCAGCTCCGGCTGGACATGAAGGAGATGGCGGAGGCTGGCTTTAATCTGCTGCGGTTTGCCGCGCTGGGCGATATTCGTCGCACCGGCAGCGGTCCGGAGGGGATTGAGGTCAGCCTTCCCCTTATCGACCTGGGCGTCGGGTATGCGTCGGAGGCGGGCATGGCCACGATGGTACGCCTGCAGGGATATACGCTGAACGTATCCGGGCATACGAACGAGGCCATGGTCACCGCCGAGGGCCGGGAGCTGGGCCTGTACGAATGCTTCCTGCGCAGCTCCCTCAACCATGAGGGGATACTCAAAGATAATGAGGACTGCACCGTGGCGCTGGCCAGGCACTTCGCGGAGTACCCTTCGGTGGTCAGCTACCAGATATACAACGAACCGGCATACCACGGCAACGTCGACTATAACCCGCACTCGATCGCCGCATACCGGAAATGGCTGGTCGAGCGGGGGATAAAGGGCCGAGACGAGGTGATGGCCACCGAGCCTCCGCGCAAACGGCCCGAAGAAGGGGAGGATTCCTCCGAATGGATCAGCTGGCGTATGTTCCACTATGAGCGGCTCAACTGGTACATGTGCCATCTGGCGGGCAAAGCCCGGGAAGGCAACCCGAAGGCCGAGACGCTGACCTGCCATATGAGCTGCCCGATGACCGCCACGGCGGCCATGCGGGGCGAGGATTACTACCGCACCGCTGAGGGCATGGAGATACTGGGGATCACTCACTACATACCTGCATTCGGCGAACTCCACTATAACGCCAGCGAAATACTCGACGCCGCCGAAAGCGCCGCCGCCACGTTCGGAAAGCATGCCTGGCTTGTCGAGTACAACGCCCGCACCGACATGCCGGCCAACGAGTGGGACCGGGAAACCTATTCGGCAGTGGGAAGCGGCATCAAGGGCATTCTTTACTACCAGTGGCGGGCTGATTATCCGTTTCCCGACGGCCCCGAGCCCAATCAGTTCGGAATCCTTTTCAACGACCGGACCCGGACCGGGGCGTTCGAGCGCGCCGTCCGCATGAACCGGCTTATCAATGAAAAACTAAGCAGCCTGATCGCGATGGCCGAGAAATGCCGCGCGGGTGTGGCCATCCTTTTCTCCGAAAACGCAAATGCATATTTTGACGCCGTGGACCACGGAAGGAGCCGCGTTGCCCACGCGATGCTGCAGGCCTACCGGCTGATGCGCAAGGCGGGCGTACCCGTCGACTTTACGCGGGCCGCAGATCTAGCCGACAATCCGCTGGGTGTCCGGCTGCTCATCGTGCCCGCGCGGGAGGGATTAAGCCCGGCTGAGCTCGACCAGATCGAAGCTTTCCGGCAGTCGGGAGGCGCGGTCGTCGAGTTTGTGGCCGGAAGCGACGGGTTCTTCAACTATGCGCCCGAGCCCGTCAGGCGCCGCCACGGCTATCTATACGCCGACAACCCTGCGGCGGAAACGCTTTCCGAGTGGGGGATTGCGCCGATGGCGCTCTTTCTGGGAAGCGCTCTCATTGACGTGAAGATGCTCCGCGGAGACGGCTACCACATCGCGTGCCTGATCAATACCGATACAAAAGAGCGCAGGCTGCCAGCCGGTGCCGCGGCGCTGTCCCTTGCGATCGGCGTCGATGCCGCCCGGGTAACCAGGGTGACGTTTTTCACCCCCGAGGAGGAGATCGCCCTCACGGCCGGGGAGAGGGACGGACGCCTGCATATACCGCTTCCAGAGGTCGGACTTGGCGCGTTTATCGTAATCGAGCACTGACAAACCACGATCTAAAGGAGAATACCGATGTATACGCTGAAAAACGGGATACTTCACAGGGACGGAAAGCCCGTGCTGGCGCTGGGCATGTCGTACTATCCATCCTATCACCCGCAGAAGGTGCCGGTACCGCCCGAGGGCGATCGCGTGGGCGAGATGAAGAAGGATCTGCGGGAAATGGCCGAGGCGGGATTCAACTTCGTGCGCGTCGCGGCGCTGGGCGATGCGAAGCTCGAAAACAGCCAGGTCATCACATCATTTCCGTTCATAGACGAGACGCTCCGGGAAGCCGATCGCGTCGGCATCGCGACCATGGTCCGGCTGCAGGGCTATTATTTCAACCTGCGGGGCTTTGAAAACATCACGATGCTGGACGAGAACGACGAAGAGATGCGCTTCCACTGGGGTTGGTTCGTCCGCAACTGTCTCAATCACGAGGGAATCATTGAGGACAACCGGAACGCGACCGTCGCCTCGGCCCGCCACTTTGACGGCGTGCCGGGCATGGTCAGCTTCCAGATCTACAATGAACCGGCGTATCCGAACGTGGGATTCTACGACTATCACCCGGAAACCATACGGGCGCACCGCCGCTGGCTGGTGGAGCGCGGGTACATGAGCCAGCCTGATGCCGAGCGCTACGAGCCGCCGCGCAGGCGTCCGTATTATGACGAGGATCCGGCTCCGTGGATGCGCTGGCGGCTGTTCCTTACAGAGCGGATGAACGACTTCCTCAACGATCTGAGCGACAGGGCCAAGGAAGGCTACGCGCTGCCTGAAACCCTCACCTGCCATATGCCGTGCCCTGTGATGCCGGGATCGGCCATCCGGGGCGAGGATTACTTCCGTGTGGCGGAGCGGATGGATATCGTGGGCATCACCCACTACATCGGCTGCAAAGGGCCCAGCTTCTACTCGGCGGCCCTTGTGCTGGACGCCGCAGAGTCGGCGGCAGCCGTGTACGGCAAGCACGCATGGCTCATCGAATACAACGCCCGAACGGCTCTGGCGCCCGAGGAATGGGAGCGGGAGACCTACGCCGCCATCGGCGCGGGCTACAAGGGCATACTCTACTACCAGTGGCGGGCCGACTACCCGTATGCCGACGGGCCCGAGCCCGAGGGCTTCGGCATGGTCTTTAATAACGGCACGCGCACCGTCAAGTACGACCGCGCCGTGGCCATGACGGCTCTCCTTAACCGCCTCTCCTGCTGGCTGGCTTCTTCCGACAGGCTGCGCAGCGGCGTGGCCATCCTTTTCTCGGAACACGCCAACGCCTACTGGGACGCGCGGGACAACGGCGGCGCGAAAAAAACGCAGGAGTGCGCAGAGCGCAGTACCGTATATGCCCGGCACATCTATGCGGCGCTGCGCCAGGCGGGGGTTTCGGTCGACGTGCTGCGCGCCTCCGACCTTGCGGCCGGTGCGCTGGGAGCGCGCGTGGCATTCGTGCCGGTGCTGGAGGGCCTCTCGGAGGATGAGCTGGCCGGCCTCGACGCGTTTGCCGCATCGGGCGGCGCGGTCTATGTATACGACGCGTTCAACCAGGGATTCAGACGCCGCCAGACCGGCGGGCAGGCAGCGCTTCTGAGCGCCGCAGAGGCTCTCGAGCAGGCCGGAATCGAGCCGGCGCTCCGAGTGGATGCCAGCCGGCCGTGCCTTGCGGTGCAGACCGTAACCGGGACACACGAAGGCAGTCCCTACTATGTGGCGTGCCTGACCAATATAGACAGTCTGGAGCGTCCGGTCGAGGGCGCACGGCTGGTCATTCCCGGCGGAAGCCCGATCATGGCCGACAAGGCGGCGGTCGCGACGCCCGAAGGGATCGTGCCCGCGGCCGTCCGAACAGGCCCCGAGGGAACCGTCGTCGAACTGCCCGTCGTGACGACCGGCGCGTTCGTGGTGCTGGGGCTGGATGCGGCGCATCTGTAGAAGGGGGATGCGGCAGCAGGGATAGTAGAAAGATGGTAAGCGCAATGGAGATGTCCGGATGCTATGTCAGGATTCGGGATTCGCTCGATACGCTCTCGCCCGCCGAGATGCGGATCGCAAAGTTCATCGTCGAATATCCGGAGGAGACGATCAACATGCCCATCGAGGAGCTGGCGACCCGCAGCGAAGTCAGCAAATCCTCGGTGGTCCGCCTGTGCAAAACCCTGGGATACAGGGGTTACAAACAGCTGTGCGTCGCGCTGTCCGCGGATCTGGCGCTCTCCAACCGGGAGAACCTGAAATACTCGGACATCCACCCCAACGACAGCATACAGTCGATCATCCGCAACGTATGCCAGAACAACATCCGTACGCTTGAGCACAGCGCCAGCGTGCTAAATCCCGCCGAAATGGAGCGGGCTGTTCAGGCAATCGTGAAGGCGAAACGCGTCGACTTCTACGGCGTGGGCAACTCGGGGCTCGTGGCCTACGACGCGCAGAACAAATTCCTGCGTATAAAAAAGGTGTCGGTGGCGACGTCGGATCCCCATATGCAGATACTCTCTGCGGCGGGCCTTACAAAGGACGATGTGGCGGTGCTCATATCCTATTCGGGCGAATCGAGGGATATATTCGATACGCTCAGCGTCGTCCGCGAGACCGGAGCCACCGCGATAGGCATCACCCGGTACGGACCCAACCGCCTGAGCAAACTGGTGGACATACGGCTGCAGACTTCATCCACCGAGTCGTTTGTACGAAGCGGCGCGATGAGCTCGCGGATCGGGCAGCTCAATATCATCGACATACTCTATACTGCGGTCGCCAGCGTCGAGTATGAGAACATTAAAAAGTATCTTGATGAAACCATGAGCTATACCCGGCGCAAGAAGAGTGGCGGGTTCTCGTGGGAAAAATAAGGAGGATTCACCGATGGCAACGATCACCAACGACAAACTGACCCTTACGATCGACGAAAGGGGGAACATCGCAAGCATATACAACAAGGCGAGCGGTGTCGAGCTCATCGACACGCCAGAGTATTTCTTCCGGCTCATATTCAAGGACGAACGCATCGAGGAAAACTGCATCGACGGGTGCGGGCAGGAATATACGATCACCGCTGACGGAAGCTCCATCACCGTGTCGGCACAGGAGCTGAAATTCAAAGATAAGATGCTGCCCATCGCCGTCTCGTGCACGTTTACGCTGCAGGACGACGAGATACTGGCCAGCGCCAGGATCGAGAACAATGCCGACGTCGAGATCATGGAGTGGGTGTTCCCGATGGTGCGGGGGATCCGCTCGATATCGGCCGATCCGGCGCGCGACGTGCTCTATGTCCCTTCGGATCTCGGATTCCGGTACGAGAACCCCCGGGAGCTCGACTACAACGCGGTCATGGGCACCCGCATATATGAAGGCCCCGAGCACATGCACACCAACTTCTACAGAACCTATCCCGGACGCGCCTGCATGCAGTGGTTCGAGCTGGACGGCGACCGGGCCGGACTCTACATGGCGTCCTACGACGACACGCAGCAGAGCACCGCGCTGGCCTTTGAGAAGAAGACCGCCGACAAGACGCTGGCGTTCTCGTTCATTAAATACCCGTTCCTCAAGAAAGGCGGGATATTTGAAACGATGCCCTACTGCATCAGTCTGCACGGCGGCGACTGGCACGCGGGCGCGAAAAAGTACCGCGCATGGATCGAGAGTACAGGATGGAAGGCTCCGGTGCGTCCCCAATGGATGGACGAATTCACCGGCTGGCTGCGGATCATCATGAAAAACCAGTTCGGGGAGATCAACTTCCACTACAGCGACATGGAGAGGCTCTTTAACCAGGTGCGCGGCGCGGGCATGAACACTCTTTTCCTGCTGGGCTGGATCCCCGGCGGGTTCTCGCGGCTGTGGCCCGAGTACGAGGCCGACGACGAGCTGGGCGGCGAGGAGGAGCTCAAGGAGCAGATCCGCCGGATACACGAGGCAGGCGGCAAGGTATTTATGTTCATGAGCTACTATATCGTCGACCCCGACACCGATTTCCACCAGAAGGTGGGCCGCCGGATCGCGATCAAGGACATGTGGGGCAGGGAGCGCACGTTCTGCGAGACCTACTTCCGCCACGGAACCTGGCGCAAGGTCATGAACGGCAACAAGCCGATGGTCGCGATGTGCCCCTCTACGCCCGAATGGCAGGAGAAGATGATCGAGTCGGCCGACCGGATCCTGTCCTACGGAGCCGACGGCGTGCTGTACGACATCGGAGGAATGGGGCCCGTATTCTGCCACGACAGCAGGCATCCCCACGCCAACCCCAGCCTTGCGTTCGCGACGAAGCGGCAGAACTACAGGGCGCTGCGCGAGAAT
>JBMNNN010000117.1:0-6677 GCA_050942555.1 Christensenellales bacterium | reverse complement strand
TGGCGAGGCGTTGCGATGCGGATGCGATGATAAAGAATTCCCATTTGCTCGAGCGCCTCCTCGAACATCGTTTTATGAGCTGCCTTCACGACCAACAACGCATTTGTAAACTCCGTCCCGTTATCGGACTGAATCTCCCGGATAGGAAACGGCGCTTCCCGTACCAGCTTCATCAGAAAATGATAGGCACTGTAGGTGCTAAGAATATTTTTGAGTACCAGTACGCATGCGACGACCAGTATATGGCGCTGGCCGACGACACCGACCGGTTCGATTTCGTGCGCGCCGCCGGGCCGCAGCTCGACGGCGAATGGCAGTTGTCCCATTGTCTGGACAGCCAGGGGAACCAGGTCGACTGCAGCAGATGGGGCGTTCGATTCAATGCCGACGGGACCGGATACACATACGCACTGGACGACGCGGGCAACATGAGCAACCAGCTTTCGCTCGCCTGGAATATTGACACCGACGGCAGCCTCATACTGGTGGAGGACGGGCAGTATTCGACCACGTTCTGGTACCATGCGCAGAGCGAATGGATGATGCTGCGCGATCCCGGCGAAGGCACCGCATATAACGCCAACTGGATGAAGCGGGTAGGCTGACCCGTCGCCAAGATACAACAGCGATTCCAGACTCCACCGCGCCGGACGAAAACCGTCCGGCGCTTTATTGCGTATGGGGGGAGGTAGGTGTATAATGTCGACAAGCCCAATGCGGGAAGGTGAAGCAATGAGCGGGAAGGACACGGCGCCGCGGCCGCTCGCGCATGCGGTTGCGGGCTGAGCGGCAGCGCAACTGCGAACATGAAACCGCTAAATATATTGTAAAGCCGGATATTTCACAGTATACTATCGATATTCTTCCCGGGAACAGGGAAATTGTTCCCTCTGGCGATGTATTTAAAATTTTAGTTTTTATAGTAGGAGGTATTCTATGACCCGCGTATACAATTTTTCTCCCGGCCCGTCGGTACTGCCGCTGCCCGTGCTGGAAAAGGCGCAAAGGGATCTTCTTGACTGGCCCGGCGCCGGGCACAGCGTGATGGAGATGAGCCACCGCTCGAAGTGGTTCGAGTCCATCATCGGCGACGCGCGGGAAAAGCTGCGCACGCTTATGAACATCCCCGCCAACTACAGGATTCTGTTCCTGCAGGGCGGCGCGTCGCTGCAGTTCGCGATGGTGCCGTATAACCTGATGCCGCCGGGCGGCTGCGCCGACTACGTGGACAGCGGCTCGTTCGCGGCCAAGGCGCTCGAAGAAGGGCGCAAGCTGGGCGACGCGCGCGCGATCGCCTCCAGCAAAAAGGACGGCTATGCCTATGTGCCGCAGGTGGATTTCTCGAAGCTTTCTCCCGGCTCGGCATATCTGCATATCACGACCAACAATACGATATTCGGAACGCGCTGGCCGGCGATCCACGACTGTCCCGTTCCGCTCGTCGCGGATATGTCGTCAAACATATTGGGCGAAGTGTACGACGTTTCGAAGTTCGCGCTCATATACGCCGGGGCGCAGAAAAACATCGGCCCCGCGGGGCTTACCGTGGTCATCATCCGCGACGACCTTCTTGGGCAAGCCCGGCCCGGCACGCCGACGATGCTGGACTACAGCACCCATGACAGGAGCGGCTCGCTGTACAATACGCCCTGCTGCTGGGCGATTTACGTAGCGGGTCTTGTGTTCGACTGGTTGCTCAGTCAGGGCGGGGTACCCGCGATGGAACAGACGAACCGCCACAAAGCCGCGCTGCTCTACGACATCATCGACAATTCCTCGCTGTATAGGGGTGTCGCCCGTCCCGACTGCCGCTCCCTGATGAACGTCACATTTACGCTGCCCACAGAGGAGCTGACCGCCGCGTTCGTCGCCGATGCGAGCAGCCGGGGCCTCATCAACCTCAAGGGGCACCGGTCGGCCGGGGGCATTCGCGCCAGCATCTACAACGCGATGCCGGTGGAAGGCGTGCAGGCGCTCGCGCAGTTCATGAAAGACTTTGAGGCGGCTCATTGAAGGAGGAACGACGATGAAGATACTGCGGCTTAACAACATATCCGATGCGGTCTATCAGTATCTGCCCGAACCGGCGTATACGCATCTGACGCAGTGCGAGGACCCCGACGCGATACTGGTGCGCAGCGCCGACATGAACGCGATGGAGCTGCCCGCGAACCTGCTGGCCATCGGGCGGGCCGGAGTGGGCGTCAACAACATACCGATCGACCGGTGCACGAAGGCCGGTATCGCGGTATTCAATACGCCCGGCGCCAACGCAAACGCGGTCAAGGAGCTGGTGCTGTGCGGCATGCTGCTGTCGGGGCGCGACGTCATCGGCGGCATCGCCTGGGCGCAGTCCCTCAGGGGCCAAAGCGACGTGCAGAAGCGCGTCGAGAAGGGGAAAAGCCAGTTCGTGGGGCCTGAGCTTCTTGGCAAGCGGCTGGGCGTCATCGGTCTGGGCGCGATCGGCGTCATGGTGGCCAACGCCGCGCACGCCCTCTCGATGGACGTGCTGGGCTACGACCCGTTCATATCGGTCGAGTCGGCATGGGGCCTTTCCCGCGCGATCGAGCGCGCCGGCAGCCTTGAGCAGGTGCTGACCCGGTGCGACTACGTAACGATTCATGTGCCGCTCCTTAGCGAAACGCGGGGCATGATGAACGCCGACGCGTTCGCGCAGATGAAGGAAGGCGCGGTGCTTCTTAACTTCTCCCGGGACGCGCTGGTGGACGAGACCGCGCTGCTGGCGGCGCTGGACAGCGGCCGCCTGAGGCGCTACGTCACCGACTTCCCGACAGAAGCGTTGCTGGGGCACAAACGGGTCATCGCGATACCGCATCTGGGCGCGTCCACGCCCGAGTCCGAGGAGAACTGCGCCGCGATGGCCGCCCGCGAACTGCACGATTATCTGACCGATGGCACGATCGCCAATTCGGTCAACCTTCCGGCCTGCTCGATGGCGCGCTCGGGCGCGACGCGGGTCGCGGTCATCCACCGCAATATCAAGAATATGGTGGGCCAGATCACGTCCAGACTGGCGGGCCGGGGCCATAACATCGCCAACATGGTCAACCGCAGCCGCGGCGAGATCGCCTACACGCTGCTGGATCTCGACGAGGAGCCCAACGGCGACGGAGGCCGGAATCTTATAAACGAGCTGGACACGATCGAAGGCGTGCTGCGGGTGCGGGTGCTGTAGTCCGGGCAGCAATCGCAAAGCAGGGCTGTCCCGGTGAAAAACCGGGGCAGCCCTTTTATCATACCTGGGTCTCGGGATTTCCGCCTATACGGTAAGCTCCAGCCCGTCCCAGGCGATCAGAAAGCCCTCGGGCCGCGCCAAATCGACGAGCTGCGCGTGGGTCATACCCCCGTTGTGGGAGAAATGGTTGCTGACAAAGACCGTATCATCGTGCGCCGCGCCCACCGCGCGCATGCGGTCGCGCATCCTCATATTCGCGGGGAACCCCATATGGCCGCGGCTGTGATCCCGGCCCTCAAGCGTGCAGTCCAGACTGACCAGATGCGTTTCCCGCCCGGCCAGCCACTCAAATACCGCCTCGGGGAATTCGCCGGTATCGTGGGCGTACAGGAGGCGCCGCCCGTCCCGCTCGATATAGTAGATGAAGCAATCCTCGGCAGGATTGTGGTCGGCGGGCAGCGGCGTGATCCGATATCCGTCGATGTCGGTCGTCTCAAATGCCTTCATTTGGTGATACGCGACGCGGCCCGTCATATCATGCGAAAGACTTCCGAGCGCTTGTCCAACCGCGCTGTTGCCATATACGACGAGCGGCGGCGCGTCGTCGGGCAGGTTCGCGAAGATTCTGTGCCGGTATTCAATCTCCCGCACCGCGAAATGATCATGGTGCGAATGGGTGACGAGCAGGGAGCGCAGCGCGCCCAGCGCGATCCCGTGCGTGAGCGCGTGGGCGTATGTGTCGGGCGGCAGGTCGATCAAAATCCAGTCGTCCAGCAGCGCGCCCGAGCGGGTCCGGATCTCCCGCCCTTTCACGAGGCGCGCATTTTCGCAGACCGGGCACGGGCAGAAAACACCCGGTATCCCCTCGGAAGCGCCGGTTCCCAGATACTTAAGTTTCATTGCGTCCTCCTTTATCATTATCGGGCAAGCCGGGCAGATCGGCCTGCGCGACGGTTTGCGCGCGGGCGCGGCCTGGCTTGCTGTAGTCAAAGAGCAGTATCTGCGTATCGCACGGGTAACCGCCGTCGATCGGCGGCGAAAACGCCTCGATAAGGCACACTCTGCCGCGCTGCTGGGGCGTCCTATCCGCAAGATGCGGCAGATACCGCGCGACGAGATCGGGATCGCGGAAGAATGCGCGCGTCCGCTCCCTCCAGCATGGCGGCTCGCTGCTGCGCTCTTGCCTGCCGGGCAGCCCCAGCAGCAGCCTGTCGTAGCGCGCAAGCGAGCGCAGCCGGGCGGTGTCCGCGCCGGGCAGCAGGCGCCCGAAGGCTTCAAGGTGCTTGAACTTCGCGTCGATCCCGTGCGCGCAGTCGAAAAGGCCCCGCTTCCGCCACCATGCGGCCATGTCCCGATAGAGCGCGAACGGCGAAGCGGCCAGCGATACGATGTAGCGCAGCAAACTGTCCGCGATATGGCTGTTATAGTAGAGCTCCACGAGCTTTTCGATATCCTTGAGCACCATGAGCGCCTCGTACGGCAGATCGGGCGTGGACAGCACCTCGTAGGGCGGATGCGCGGCGTAGCGTATTTGCAGCGCTTCGGCCCGCCGCCGCAGCGGCGCGCCATGCAGGAGCTTCAGGAATCCCAGTTGCAGCCGGTGGGGCCCCAGCCTGTAGACGTCGTCGAACGACCGGGATAAGGCGTCGATGTCCTCTCCGGGCAGACCCGCAATAAGGTCGAGGTGCACCGCGGCCGGTACGGTCGAAATGAGGCGGGCGACGGGCCGGGCCAGCGCGTCAAAGCCGGAGCGGCGGTTCACGGCCCGCAGCGCGGGAGAGTGCGTGGACTGTACGCCGATCTCGAACTGAAAAAGCCCCGGCGGTGCGTCGCGCAGCAGCAGCAGCGTCTCGTCGTCCAGCAGGTCGCCGCACAGCTCGAAATGAAAATTGACGGGGCGGATGTTTCCGCATCGTTCGCGCAGCGACATAAGAAACGCGAATATGCTGCGCGCCCGCCCGGGATCGCAGTTGAACGTGCGGTCCACAAGCTTGACCTGCCGCGTCCCCGACCGGGCAAACCGCGCCAGATCCGCAAAGACGCGGTCTATCGAGCGAAAGCGCACGCCGTTAGTCGCCGCCGACAGGCAGTACGCGCACGAGAACGGGCACCCCCGGCTGGATTCGTAGTACACGATACGCTCGCATCGAAGCTCCTCGTCGGAGTAGCAAAAGGGCAGCGCGTCCATGTCGGGCGGCGGCCGGTCGGGATTCTCTATCACCGCGTCCCCGTCCCGCGCCGTCGTGCCTGCCAGCGCGCGCGTGTCGCCGCCGCGCCCGCGCAGCAGCAGCCACTGCCGGAGCGTTTCCTCTCCCTCCCCGCGCACAATACAATCGATATACGGATGCGCGGCCATGACGTCTGCGCTGTTCCACGATACCTCGGGACCTCCCAGCATGATCGCGCAGTCGGGCATCAGCTGCCGCGCCGCGTACGCCAGATCCAGCGCCGGACGGATATTCCACAGGTAGCACGAAAAGCCCACGGCCTGCGGGCGGCGGCGGACGATCGCCGCCAGCGCCTCATCGGCGGGCTGGTCCGCGGGATACTCGATGTACTCGACCCGCGCCGCGTCCCGGCAGTAGGCGGCAAGCGACCGCACCGCCGGATTCGTGTGTATATAGCGGGCATTCAGGGCTACCAGCAGCAGATCGGGACGGGGCATCGCGTCCTCCGTCAATCGAGCAGGAATGCGTGCAGCTCGGAGATTTCGGCTTCGGGGTCCTCCATGATCACGACGGCCATATCGTTGTAATTCACGTTTTTGTAGGGCTCGGGCACGACCATCTGCCCGACCTGGGCGTCGCTCATGCCCATCAGCGTCGTGGCATAGCCGGGCAGGTCGACAAGCGGTATGTTGGTCCGCAGGTAATTGACGCCCGTATCGACGAGTCCCGGCAGCCGGGTGAGCTCCACGCCGCCCAGCGAGCGCAGCAGCGCCATGAGCACCGTGCGCTGGCGGCCGGTGCGGGCCGAGTCGGTCCCCGACTTGCGGTTTCGCATATACGCTGTGGCCTGCACACCGTCAAGGCGCTGCGGTCCGGCTTTCCTAAGCCTCGGCGAATCCGACTTGAATATCCCGTTGAGCTCGTCGATGATCTGGTTGGTCGTAGCGATCTCATTGGACGCGATGTCGACGGTCACCCCGCCCATCATGTCGATGATGGAGGTCGTGCCGTAGAAATTAAAGAGCATATAGTACTTGACGCGCAGTCCGAACGTCTCGTTGACGACCTGAAGCGCCAGGTCGGGCCCGCCGTACATATAGGCGGTGTTGATCCGGTTTTTCCCGTGTCCGGGGATATTGACGAGAAGATCGCGCATGAAGGATACCATTTTGATGCTGCCTGTGCGCGTATTGACCCGTATGAGCAGCATGACGTCCGAGCGGCCCGCGAAATTATTCGAACGGCTGTCCACCCCCAGCAGCAGCACGTCCACAGTGTCCTTATCCTCCTTTATCGGATCGGCTCCCCCGGTC
>JBMNNN010000103.1:0-7513 GCA_050942555.1 Christensenellales bacterium | reverse complement strand
CCGTTGGCGCCTTCCACGATGACCCGTGCGCGGAGCTTTTCCGCGACGGCGGCTGTGATCTGGTTCTCCAGCGCTGCCGGCACCAGCACATCGACGTTAAGAGTCAGCAGTTCCTCATTGGTCAGGCGGGTGATTCCTTCGGCCGTGTAGTCCCGCAGCAGACGGTTTGGCGCGGCTCCAAGGAACTCCTGTATTTCCGGGATATTAAGCCCGGATTCCCTGTAGATGCTGCCCGACACGTCGCTGACCGCCACGACCCGGCAGCCCTCCTGCATGAGGTATTTGGCCGTCGTGCTGCCCACATTGCCCATGCCCTGCACCGCCACGGTCGCTCCCTTTAGCGGCATGCCCAGGCGGCACAGCATCTCCCGGGTCATCATCATGACGCCCCGGCCTGTCGCCTCCCGGCGGCCCAGCGATCCGCCTATCTCCAGGGGCTTGCCCGTAACCACCCCGTGTACGGTATGGCCCTGAAACACGCTGTATGTATCCATGATCCATCCCATGACCTCGGGGTTGGTCCCGACGTCAGGCGCGGGGATATCGCGCTCAGGCCCGATAAGGGGCAGTATCATCGACGTGTAGCGGCGGGTGAGCCGCCGGAGCTCGTCCCTGCTGAGCTCTGCCGGATTGACCTTCACGGCGCCCTTGGCTCCGCCGTAGGGGATATTGACGACTGCGCACTTGAGGCTCATCCAGGCCGCCAGCGCCTTGACCTCATCAAGATCCACGTCCTGGTGATACCGCAGGCCGCCCTTGGCCGGGCCCCGGGACGTCGAGTGCTGCACACGGTATCCCTCGAACACCCGGACGGAGCCATCGTCCATCACCACGGGTATCGATACCTTGAGTTCCCGTTCGCAGTAGCGAACCGCGGTATAATCGCTGGGGCTCAGGCCCAGCATACCGGCCGCCCGGTCGAGTACCTGAAGCATGTTGTCGTAAAGGTTATACGTACGGGTCATATTGCACCTTCTCTCCAGACTGCATATCGATTAATTAACTATGCAACAATTGTTTATTATAATGCCAGCGCTACCGGATCGTCAATATTTTTTATGGAAGCGGCAGTAAAACTGGAGAGCAGGCTCCCTATCCGCCCGTCACGTTGTCTAATCTGTAAACTGATAGAATTCATTCAATACGCAGCGGGTTTTACTGGCTAAAAGCTTGGAAATATAATCCTAAAGCCCTTTTCCCACGATAAATGCGGGACGACCCGGTGACCGGTTCGACCCGCTTGTTGTCGGGCTCCCTACAGGATCTTCAGAAGCATCGAGTGCGACTCGTCGAACTCCACCTTGACCATCTTTTCCTTCTCCAGATCCTTCATAAGATCGGAGAAGCGGTTAAAGCCGATCTGCCGCTCGTCGAAATCCGGATAGTCGCGCTGTATCGCGGCCTTGACGATGCTGGGATTGACCCGGGTAAAGCCGTCCTGCTTGAAATCGCTCAGTATCTCGCCGAACGCCTTTTTCCAGTTCGAGCGGGTCATCGTATTCCCCTTGGTCACCCTTTCGGCAACCAGGCTCACCTTCAGCGAATGGTTATCATCCTCGATTTTGATGGATTTGTACTGCTTGGCCAGGTTGGCCAGCAGCTTGCCGAACGATGCGAATCCGTAATTCTTCTCATCAAAATCGGGCCGGATGCGGTTGATCGTCTTTTTCAGCTCGCTCGCGTACAGGTAGCCCTCCTCGCCCGCCTGCTCGTTGATGATGCGCTGTACCAGCTCGTTGAGTTCGGCTGTCGTGCTCAGCGCGGTTTCCTCGGCGCTTTCTTCCCGGCGCTTGCCGACCGACGCGCTGACCGACTCCAGAAATATGAACTCATTGCAGGCGTTGATAAATACCTTGCTCGCGACCTCGCTGCGGGAAATGCCCAGCACGTACTTGCCCATCGATTTAAGCTTTCCTACCAGCGGCGTATAGTCGCTGTCCCCCGATACGATGCAGAAGCAGTCGATCAGCGGATTGCTGAAAGCAAGCTCGATTGCATCGATGACCAGCAGGATATCCAGGTTGTTCTTCTGGTTATATCCCCACCTGATCGACGGTACCACGTTAAACGTGTTGGACAGCAGCAGCTCCTTGAGATCCGAATACCGCTCGTTGTAGCCGTATACCTTGCCCAGCAGGATATCGCCCCGAATCTTCACCTTTTCGATGACATCCTTGAGCGTCTCAGCCTTGCCGCCGCAGTTCTCCAGGTCCACGAGCAGCGCATAATTATTCCGTTCCACTGCATTTCACCTCCTTTCTTCTTTCCTCATACGAAAATCGCCCGAGCTTCCCGGGATAGTACTCTCGGTTCCCGAAAAGGTCCGGCGACGCTTCCCATGAAAGAAAGTCCTTGTGTAAACTACATACAGTGTATCATTCATACGGGGATTTGACAAGGGCTGAAAAAAATGAGGAGCGGAACGCCGATAATACCTGCTTGCGTTAATCTTCTCTCCCAAAGAGGGCGACGCCTAATCGGCGGGAGCGCACCTGAGACATCCGAACGCCCACAGACATATACTGAAAGAGAGAACCGATAAAAGGAAAGTGGCCAACTTGACCATATATGTGGTGCGACCCGGAGACAGCGTCTACGCGATCGCGCTCCGCTTCGGGGTCAGCATGCAGACCATCATCGAGGACAACGCGCTCTCGAACCCCGATGTACTGGTAGTCGGGCAGGCTCTGGTAATCAGAACCGGAACCACCGTCACCTATCGGGTAGCGCCGGGCGACACGCTGTACGCGATCGCCCGCTCCCGCGGCGTTTCGCTGTCGGCGCTACTGGCCGCCAATCCGCAGATCACAAATCCCGACCTCATATACGTCGGGCAGATCATAAACATACCCGTCG
Organism: Christensenellales bacterium; assembly: GCA_050942555.1. Lineage (GTDB taxonomy): Bacteria > Bacillota > Clostridia > Christensenellales > UMGS416 > JAAYXU01. Next base: position 4,657 of record JBMNNN010000103.1, on the reverse strand, counting down.
CTCCCCCGCCGGGACGCGCGATCGACGTCAACGGATACGTGCTTCCCGGCATCAGCCAGAGTGTGCTGGCGCGCACGCTTCCCTACCTTACGTTTGTGAGCATATTCAGCTACCAGGCCCGGCCCGACGGCACGCTGATACCGATCAACGACACGCCGATCATCGCCGCGGCCCGGCAGGCTTCGGTCGCACCTCTCATGGTCATCACCAACATCGAGGAGGGAAACGGTTTTTCCAGCACGCTCGCCAACACGCTGCTGCGCGACCCGCAGGCGCAGCAGACGCTGATAGACGAGATATTCCGCACGCTTGCGCAAAAGGGTTACATGGGACTTAATATCGACTTCGAGTATGTGTACCCTGAGGACGGCGGGGCGTACGACGCGTTCGTGCAGCGGATGTCCGAGCTCCTTCATGCACGCGGATATATACTGACGACCGCGCTTGCGCCCAAATTAAGCGCGCAGCAGCCGGGGCTCCTGTATGAAGCGCATCACTATCCGGTACACGGGTATTTCGCCGACCATGTGATACTGATGACATACGAGTGGGGCTATACATACGGGCCGCCCATGGCGGTGTCCCCGATCGGCCCGGTCAGCCAAGTGCTGGACTATGCGGTGACTGTCATACCGGCCTACAAGATACTGATGGGAATGCCCAACTACGGATACGACTGGACGCTTCCATACCGGAGGGGCACGGCGGCGCGCAATATATCCAACACCGAGGCGGTGGAGCTCGCGGCGGCACGCGGCGCGGCGATTGAGTTCGACGCCGAGGCGCAGGCGCCCTTCTTCTACTACTACGACAGCGCGGGCGCGCGTCATATCGTCTACTTCGAGGACGCGCGCAGCATCCAGGCCCGACTGAGGCTTGTGGACGAATACAATCTGGGCGGGGTGAGCTACTGGACGATCAACCGCTTTTTCCCGCAGAACTGGCTGGTGCTCTCCTCGATGTACCGGATCCGGAAAGTGCCCGTCTGACCGGCTGCGCCCGCCTACCCGATCGCCCCGCGCAGCGCGGCGACAGCCCGGGCTATATCACCGCCCGTAAAAAGCCCCGAAGATCCGGCAACGAATATATCCGCTCCTGCGGCCCGCATCGCGCGCGCGTTTGTCAGGCTTACGTTGCCGTCGACCTCGATGAGCAGACCGGGATGCCTCTCATCCGCGAGTTTCCGCATCCGGGCGATACGCTCAAGCGCGCCAGAAACCATCTTCTGCCCGGCGAACCCGGGATTGACCGTCATGAGCAGCACGACGTCGATATCGCCCAGCACATCGTTGAGCGTCCAAAGCGGCTGGGCAGGATTGAGCGCGACAGCGGGAGTCGCGCCGGTTTCGCGGATCATCGAAAGGGTGCGGTGGAGATGCGCGTCGGACTGCGCGTGCACAGACACGATGTCGCCGGGGCGCGGTTCGAACGCCGCGATAAATCGCGCGGGCCGCTCCACCATCAGGTGAATGTCCATGGGGCGCGTGGCGGCGCTGCGCACCGCCCGCACATAGTCGGGCCCCAGCGTAAAATTCGGTACGAAATGCCCGTCCATGACATCGATATGCAGGTACTCCACCCCGCTGTCGCACAGGGCGCGAATATCGCCTGCAAGATGCAGGAAGTCCGCGCACATCATCGACGCGGATATCATGCCTGGCATGCTCTTTCCTCCCTCATCCATTCGTTGGTTACCGCCCTTTCCGGTATGTCCCGTATGTACAGCCTGCCGATTCACGTCAGAGGATCCGGGCCGCCGGCCGCGGCCAGCGCGTAGACCGCGCTTGCTCCCATATCGAGGAGCAGTACCGCGCACGCGTTGAGCGTGGCGCCGGTGGTGGTGATATCGTCGACGAGCAGCGCCCGCTTCCCCGCGACCGCGCCGGCCTGTCCCGCCGCGAAGGCCTTTTCCGCCAGCCTTATGCGCTCTTCCCGGCTGCGGCCCGGCATCGCGCCCAGTGTGACCCGGCGCAGCGCCCGGTGCGCGACCGGGATGCCGGTCTGGCGCGACAGCGCGCGCGCAAGCCTACCGGGCAGACTGTATCCGCGCCCCAACCGGCGAAAGCCGTGGGTGGGAACGGGCACCAGCACATCGGGGGCCGGCCAGCCGCTCTCGCTGAGCGCGCGAGCCATGCCCGCCGCGAAAAACGCGGTAAATCGCGCCTCACCCTCGAACTTAAGCCTGTGCAGCGCGTCGCGTATCGCGCCCTCGTAGTGGTAGACCACAGCGCCCCGGTAGCGCACCTGCGCGTCCCGGCAGTTCCCGCACAGTCCGCCGCGCGTCTGGCGGCCGCACAGGCCGCACCGGGGCGGCAGATGCCGCTTCGCGCCCGCCTCGCACGCGCTGCAGACCCCCGTCACGGCCCGGCATCCGGGCGCGCCGCACAGCATGCACCGGTCGTCCTCCGGGTAGAGGAGCGCGAGTATTCCCCGGCCGATCCGCTCAGGCCACGCCATTGCCGCCATCCTGCCGGAGCGCGTCCCGGAGACCCGAATGCCGCAGCGCGACGGTGTCGTTGTCTACCATGCGGGCGACGCAGTCGCGGCGGCCCACGATGACGACCATCTCGCGGGCCCGCGTGATGGCCGTATAGAGGAGGTTTCGCGTGAGCAGCATCGGCGGGCCCGACAGTAGCGGCAGCACGACCACCGGGAACTCGCATCCCTGGCTTTTATGGATCGATACCGCGTAGGCCAGCATCAGCTCGTCGGTCTGGGCGAAGTCATAATCGGCGACGCGTCCGTCGTCGAACCGCACGGTCAGCAGCTTGCCCTCCTCGTCGATCCGCTCGACGAATCCCACGTCTCCGTTAAATACGCCTTCGCCCTCCTCTTCCCCGCCGCCCGGCAGCTCCCTGCGCCACTCGAGTTTATAATTATTGCGGATCTGCATGACCTTGTCGCCCTCCCGCAGCACGCTGTCGCCCAGGCTGCGCTCCGCGCGGTGCGGGCCGGGAGGATTGAAAAGCCGCTGCAGGCGGGCGTTCAGGTTGTACACGCCCAGCTCGCCCTTTTTCATCGGGGCCAGCACCTGTATCGTTTCCAGCGGGTTTCCGCCGTAGAAAGAAGGTATTCGCCGGGAAACCAGCGCCTCGACCGCCTCCAGCGCGGCGGCGGGGTCGTCCTTGCGCTCAAAAAAGAAATCGCGGTCCACACAGTTCAGATCGGGCATCTTTCCCTCGTTGACGCGGTGGGCGTTGACCACAATGAGGCTTTCCTGCGCCTGCCGGAAGATTTCGGTAAGCCTCGTAACGGGCGCGATGCCGCTCATGATGATATCGCGCAGCACATTGCCAGGGCCCACCGAGGGAAGCTGATCGGCGTCGCCCACCAGTACCAGCCGGCACCCCGTCGGCACCGCCCGCAGCATATGCTGCATGAGCGTGAGGTCCACCATCGACATCTCGTCCACGATGAGCGCGCCGCAGGGGATGGGGTTGTCCTCGTTGCGGTTGAAACTGAGCTCCTCGTCGTCGGTGAATCCGTACTCGAGCATCCGGTGTATCGTCCGCGCCTCATGGCCGGTGGCCTGGGTCATGCGCTTGGCGGCCCGGCCCGTGGGCGCGGCCAGCATCACCCTGACGCCTGCAAGCTCCAGCATGCCCAGTATGCAGTTGATCGTCGTGGTTTTTCCGGTGCCCGGCCCGCCGGTAATGACCGTCAGGCCGCTGGACAGCGCCTGGTACACCGCCTTTTCCTGTGCATCGGCCAGGCAGATGCCCCGCATGACCGATACGGTTTTGAGCGCCTCAGCCGGGTCGTCGAAAAGCGCCGGCGGCTGGGAGCCCGCCAGCCGGGTAATCCGTCGTGCGACCTCCTGCTCCGCCTCCAGGAACGCGCGCAGGTAGACATACGAAGCGCCCCCGCGGTACACGACCGACAGGATTCCCTCCTCCACCATGTCCCGGAGCGCCTCGACGACCTGCTCCTCGTCGGCGCCCAGCAGCCTTGCGGCTTTACCGTAGAGCGCGTCGGCGGGCAGGCACGTATGGCCGCGCTGGGCCGCGGATTCCTGCAGCAGGTAGAGTATGCCCGCCACCATGCGCGTCGGAGCGCTGTCTTCCACGCCCAGCATGCGGGCGATCCTGTCGGCGGTTCGAAAACCGATTCCCTCGATATCGCGCACCAGACGGTAGGGGTCGCGCTGTATGAGCTCGACCGTCATGGACCCGTATTTGCGGTATATGCGGGTGGTCATGTTGAGAGAGAGGTTCAGGGAGCTGAGAAACACCATGGCCTGCTGCACGTTTCGCTGTTCGGCCAGGCTCTGGCTGATCTGCACGGCACGGGCAGCGCCGATTCCCTCCACGCTGCGCAGCTTCCAGGGTTCGCGGGCGATGATATCGAGCGCGTCCAGCCCGAACGCGTCTACGATTCTTGTTGCCGTAACCGGGCCCACGCCCGATATCGCGCCCGAGGAAAGATACCGGATCAGACCCTCCCGGCTGTCGGGCGGCAGCAAGCGGCACATGCTGACCCGGAACTGCTGCCCGTAGACCGCGTGGATGGTCCACTCCCCGGTCAAAACCACCCGCTCGCCCTCCCGCAGCCCGGGAAGCATGCCCACCGCCGTATGCACCGCATCGCCGGCTTCTATCGTGGCGACGGTGTATCCGTTCTCCTCGTTGCGGTATACGATTTCGAGCGTTGTGGCGGT
>JBMNNN010000101.1:0-7610 GCA_050942555.1 Christensenellales bacterium | reverse complement strand
TTACGGGGGAAAAGAATACGCGATATCCGATATGCGGGAGGTGGCCGGACGCTGGAAGCGGGGCGAGATGGACGACGCAGCGTTCTACGAGATGGAGTGCTCGGTCTGTCCGGGGCCCGGCTCGTGCGCGATGGCCGGTACCGCCAACACGATGTCGCTGGTCGCCGAGATACTGGGGCTGTCGCTCCCGGGATGCGGCGCGTCCCACGCCGTCACCGGCGAAAAGAAACGCATCGCCAAGGCCAGCGGCCGCAGGGTCGTGGAGCTGGCGCGGGAGGGCGTCGCGCCCCGGGACATCCTGTCCTGCGACGCGCTGCTGGACGCGATCCGCGCCTCAAGCGCCTTTGGGGGATCGACCAACGCGGCGCTCCATATCCCCGCCATTGCGGCCGAGCTGGGGCTTGACATCACGCTGCACGATTTCGACCGCATCAGCCGCGAAACCCCGACGCTGTGCAAGCTGAAGCCCTCGGGCGCGCATACGCTCCTGGATTTTCACAGGGCGGGCGGCGTACCGGCGCTGCTGCACGAGATGGCTCCGCTGCTTACCGATCGCATGACGGTGTCGGGAAAGACGATCGGCGAGATCGCGGCGGGGGCCGTCAACAGGGATACCCGTGTCATCCGACCCCTCTCAGATGCCTATGCGCCCCACGGCGGGTACGCCGTGCTCCGGGGCAATATCTGCCCCGAGGGCGCGATCGTCAAGCAGACGGCCGTAGCCGAGCAGATGCTGCGTCACACCGGTCTGGCGCGAGTTTTTGAGAGCGAGGAAGAGGCCACGGCCGCCATCTATGGAGGTATCGTCCGAAAGGGCGACGTCGTCGTCATCCGGTACGAGGGCCCCAAGGGCGGGCCGGGCATGCGCGAGATGCTCACGGCCACGTCGGCGATGATGGGCATGGGGCTGGGACACGACTGCGCGCTCATCACCGACGGCCGGTTCTCGGGAGCGACCCGGGGCCCCTGCGTAGGGCACATATCGCCCGAGGCGGCGGCGGGCGGCGTCATCGGCATCATCCGTGACGGCGATCCCATCGCGCTCGACATACCCGGGCGCACGCTCAGCCTGCTCGTGGACGACGCGGAGATCGCGCGCCGCCTGGCGCAGCACCGGCCGCTCCGCAAGGCTGTCACAAGTCCCGCGCTCAGGCGCTACGCCGCGCTGGTGGGCAGCGTGGCGACCGGCGCGACGCTCAGGAAAGACTTTGATACGGGGGAGGAATAACCGACATGGCCATCAGGGAACGGTTCGGCATCATGCCCGCGCTCATCACGCCCCTCACGCCCGGCGGGAAGGTGATGGTGGACTCGCTGCGCAGGCTCATCGACTATACGATCGAGGGCGGCGTGGCGGCGCTCTTCGTGCTGGGGACGACGGGCGAATTTTACGGCATCGACATGGACGAGAAGCGGAAACTCGTGGAGGAGACCGTCCGCCACAATAACGGCCGCGTGCCCGTCTATGTGGGAGTAGGCAGCGTGACCACCGCCGAGTGCATCCGGACGACCGAAATGGTGAAGGCATGCGGCGTAAATGGCATATCGGTGCTGACGCCCTATTTCATATCCCCCAGCCAGGACGAGCTCTACGCACACTTTACCGCCATCGCGAAGGCCGCCGGGGACATGGATGTGATACTCTATAACAACCTCGACCGCACCCATGTGGACATCGGCGTCGAACTGGCCGTGAAACTGGCACGGGTGGACAACATCGTGGGCATCAAGGATTCGACGGGTGACATGACCCGCATGGGCGAATACATACGCCGCACGCGGGAATTCGGATTCCGGGTATTCAGCGGCCGCGACACGCTGATACTGGCCAATCTCGTATACGGAGGCGCCGGGGCGGTGGCCGCCTCGGCGAATATCGTGCCCGGGCTGGTTACCGGCATATTCGATTCGTTCATGGCGGGCGACCTTAATAAAGCCAGGGAATACCAGTACCGGCTGGCGCCGCTGCGCATCGCGTTCGGGCTGGGCACGTTCCCTGTCGTCATGAAGGAAGCCATCCGGATGGTGGGCATCGACACCGGCGTGACCGCGGCCCCGGTCGGGGAAATGTCGCCCGAAAACAGGGAAAAGCTTGCGGCGATCCTCCGGGAGCTGGGCGTGTACGCGACGCGGTAGCGCGGCCGCTCCGGCAGCGGACGCATGCGAGGAGCCGGGAAACCGATGCATTCATGTGGGTATGCCACCAATGCGCGGGTCTCCCGGCTCCGCTGTTTCGTGTCTTTAGCGCCCGACGCTTACTGCTTCAGCTTGCCCACCGGGTGAACCGGGGTGCCGATCTGGCGGATCGTTTCGGTGATATCGCTGATCCGGGACGCGTCCCGGGTCGCCAGGTAATCCTGTATGTCCCGCGCGAGCTGCTCCAGGCGCTTTTTGTAATATTCGGCCTGGCGGTTGGCCTGTTCGAGTTCGTCTTTCAGCGATTCGCTGCGCCTGCGCTCGGTCTCGGCTTCCGATGCGAGGCGGGCCAGCGCCATGATGCCGCGCATCAGCGCAGGGATTTCGACGTCGGTCACCTTTTTCAGCTCATCGACGGCTTCTCTTGATAGCCTGCTCAGCTCCTCGTCCCATTTGGGCTTGCGCCCGCGCCGCGCCGGAATGTAGCTGCCGTGGGTATCCGCGCCCGTTTTGACCCTCCGGGTGTAGGGATTGAAGCAGGGAATGGACTGACCCTCCAGTTCCCGTATCGTCTTTTCGACGAGTTCGCGGTGGTTTCTGACAAGGGAGCGGTATTTGTTCTGATAGCGAAGCATCCGCGCCCGGTCGCCGTTTCCCATCCGCATCGTACAGGCGCGCACCGATATGCCCTGCGCCTGTGCGGTCAGCACCGCTTTTAGCAGATCGTCGATTTCTTCGGGTGTAAAGGGCACAAAATGGGACTCGGGACGCCGTACCAGGCCTTCACCTCCCTTTTGGGCCAGCTCGCGTCGTACGGCTGTATAATAATAGTTCCGCACGCTGTTGGCCTTGCGCCCTGTCTCCTCGGCCACCTGTTCGAAGACCGTCCGGAGCGTGTCTCCGGTCTTGGCCGCGATGTACAGTTTTCCTTTGAGCAGTGATATTTCCTTATCGCTCCAGCCGCTCCGACTGAGTACGCGCTGGACTGCCAATTGGCTTGCCATATCGATCCCCCTGCCATTATTTACTGCTCTCATTATGAACCGTGTACGGTCCTGATATACCCCGCTCAATCAAAAAGAGCGGGAAAAATATCGTTCCGCTCTTATCGTCGGTATCGCCTTATTATAAACATATTGAAAAAATCGGGCAAAAAGAACAGCCGCGAACGGCTTTGCGGCATTGCCATGCAACAGGAAACGCGTCTCGTCGCACCGGGACACATGCGCCCGAATGATGAAGAGTGAACGAATATGAGCCGCTGCGCCGTGGTTTTCCTGCTTGAAAGACCATCGGGATTATTGTAGAATATAGGAAAATGGAGGGGGACGGCGATGAGTGAAAAGGTGAGGACCGTCGTGCATATCGGCGGACAGGAATACCGTCTGTCGGGCTACGAGTCCGAGGAATACATGCACCGCGTAGCCATATATGTAGACCGAAAGATGAACGAAATCGCAAAGCGGTTTCCCGAGCTGAGCACTGCGATGATCGCGGTGCTGGCCGCGCTCAATATCGCCGACGAGCTCATCCGGGAGCGCAGCCGGAACCAGCAGCTCGACGAGCTGCCCGAAGCCCAGGACGAGCGGCGGGAGACTCCGTCCCGGGAAGCGTCGGCGCGACCGGGCTATCTGCGGGAGGGGAAGGCGCGCCGGGATCCTCCTGCGGAAAACGTGGCGGTGCTCAAAAAGGGCCGCATTTAATGAACCGGGAAGGCAGGGGGCTTCGCCCCCTTTTTGCATGGTGATGAACGAAAATACGATCCGAAAACTGGAATTCGACAAGGTGAGGGAGCTGCTGGCCCAGCGGTGCTGCTCGTCGATGGGCGCGGACCTGGCGCGGGCTCTTATGCCCAGCCGGGAGCTTTCGGAGATCCGGCAGCGACAGCGGGAAACCGCCGAGGCGGCTTCGTTCGTGCAGCGTACCGGCGTGAACCCGATGCGCGGCTTCGACGACATACGCGACATCGTAAGCCGCGCGCGGATGGGAGCGGTGCTTTCCATCGCGGAGCTCAACATGGCTGCCGGAACGCTGGGCATATCCCGCTTCATCAAGCTGAAGCTGGAAAAGGAATGCGGCTCCCAGGAGCTGATAGCCCAGATCGCGTACGGGCTCGTGGACCTGCGCGGCACCGAGGAGGAGATCAAGCGCTGCATATTGAGCGACGAGGAGATACACGACAACGCCTCCGAGGAGCTCGCGAAAATCCGGCGCCAGATACGCGTATGCCACAGCCGCATCCGCGATAGGCTGGAATCGCTCATCAAGTCGCAGTCGGCCGCGAAGATACTGCAGGAGCCCATCATCACGATCCGCGCCGGCCGTTATGTGGTGCCGGTGCGCCAGGAATGCCGCGGGCAGATGCCCGGACTCATACACGACCAGTCGGGCAGCGGCTCGACGCTGTTTATCGAGCCCATGGCGGTCGTGGAGATCAACAACGAGCTGCGGGAATGGGAAGCGCGGCAGCGCGAGGAGATAGAGCGGATACTGCGCGCGCTGACCGCGATGCTGGCCCGCAACGGCGATGAGATCGCGGTCGCCCTTACCACGCTGGCGACGCTCGACTTCATATTTGCCAAGGGCGTGCTGGCGCTCGATATGGACGCCGTGGAGCCTGTCATGAACAGCGAGGGACGGCTCCGGGTACGCCGGGGACGCCATCCGCTCATTCCGCGGGAGCAGGTGGTTCCCGTGGACTTCTGGCTGGGCGGGGAGTTCACATCGCTCATCATCACCGGCCCCAATACGGGCGGCAAGACCGTCACGCTCAAGACCTGCGGGCTGCTGGCGCTGATGGCCCAGGCGGGGCTGCACGTCCCGGGCGCGGAGGGCTGCGAGTTTCCGGTTTTCAGCCGCATATTCGCCGACATAGGCGACGAGCAGAGCATCGAGCAGAGCCTGTCGACGTTTTCCTCGCATATGCGCAACATCGTCGATACGCTGCGCGAAGTGGACAGCGACTCGCTGGTGCTGCTGGACGAGCTGGGAGCGGGCACCGATCCCACCGAGGGCGCAGCGCTCGCGATCTCGATACTGGAGCGGCTGACCGCGATGAGGGTGCGCACGATGGCGACCACCCACTACAGCGAGCTTAAGGCCTACGCGCTGTCGGCCGACAGCGTCGACAACGCGTCGATGGAGTTCGATGTGGAAACGCTGCGTCCCACATTCCGGCTGACGATGGGCATACCCGGTAAGAGCAACGCGTTCGAGATCTCCCGGCGTCTGGGCCTGGACGAGACGCTGATCGAAAGAGCCCGGCAGCTCATGTCCAAGGAGGCCGTGCGATTCGAAGACGTGATGGAGAACGCAGAGTACCACCGCGCGATGGCCGCCAGGGAGCGGCAGGTGGCCGAGGAAGCGCGGCTGGAGATGGAGGAACTAAAAAAGCAGGTTGCGCAGCAGCGCGCCCGGCTGGAGGAGCAGCAGCGCGCGATACTCGGAAAAGCGCGGGACGAAGCTCGTGCGCTGGTTCGCCGGGCCAGGCAGGAGGCCGAGGCCGCGATCGCCCGGCTCAGGACGCTGCAGCCCGAAAGCGTACCCGAACGGGAGCGGACGATACAGGAGGCGCGCGACGCGCTGCGCGCGCTCGAGGACGAGACCGCCGAGCGCCCGGCTGCCGCCCGCACGGGCGGCGTCCCCCTCAAGCCTCCCACAGACCTGCGGGAAGGGGAAACGGTGCTGCTCGTCGATATCGATAAACAGGGCACGGTGCTCAAACCCCCGAACGAGCGGGGCGAGGTGCAGGTGCAGGTCGGCGTCATACGGCTTACCACCCGGCTATCCAATCTGCGCAGGGCGGAGCGCGCCGATGCGCCCGAACCCGCAGGCACAGGCCGCTCGTTCGGGCTGCGGACTACGGTGTCGGCTCAGCTCGATATCCGCGGATTCGACGGGCAGAGCGGCGTACAGGCCGTGGACCTGTATTTGGACGAGGCGTTCCTGGCGGGCCTTAGCGAGGTCAGCATCATACACGGCAAGGGCACGGGCGCGCTGCGCGACGCGGTCTGGCAGTTCCTCAGGCGCCATCCGCATGTCGATACCTACCGGCTGGGCCAGTACGGAGAGGGCGACGCGGGCGTCACGGTGGTCAAACTCAAATAGGAGGCGGGGCATGGTGATACTGATCAGCGCCTGTCTGGCGGGCGCTGCGTGCCGGTACGACGGGAAGGCGCAGGCCTGCCGCATGTTTCTTGAAAAACTGGCCGCGGGAGAGGCGCTGCCGATGTGTCCCGAGATGGCGGGCGGGCTGCCCGTGCCCCGGACGCCCAGCGAGATCGTGGGCGGCGACGGCGCCGACGTGCTGGACGGAAAGGCCCGGGTCGTGAACCGGGACGGGAAAGACGTGACCGAAGCGTTCCTGCGCGGCGCGAAGCTGGCGGTCGCGCTGTGCCGCAGGTACGGCATCCGCGAGGCTGTGCTCAAGTCGGGCAGTCCGTCATGCGGGTGCGGCCTTATCTACGACGGCAGTTTTATGGGCGTAAAAAAACCAGGTGACGGCGTCACATGCGCTGCGCTGCGGCGTGCCGGGGTGCGTGTACGGACCGAGAGTGATGAGCGGCGGGAGGAATGAGCGATGGGATACCTCGTCGGAGTCGATCTGGGAACGTCGGGAACCAAGACCGTGCTTTTTGATCCATCGGGCAGGGCGCTGGCCGGCGCGACAGCCGAATACCCGCTGTATCAGCCTGAGATCGGCTGGGCGGAGCAGGACCCCGACGACTGGTGGCGGGCCGTATGCGAGACGATCGCCGCGGTGATTAAAAAAAGCGGCGTCAATACCCGCGATATCCGCGCGCTGGGGCTGTCGGGCCAGATGCATGGGCTCGTGCTGCTTGACCGGGACGGCGCGGTGCTGCGCCGCTCGATCATATGGTGCGACCAGCGCACCGGCCGGGAGTGCGACCAGATCCACGAGCGGGTGGGCCGCGAGCGGCTGATACAGATTACCGCCAACCCGGCGCTCACCGGGTTTACCGCCTCGAAGCTGCTGTGGGTACGCAACCACGAGCCTGGGATCTTTGAGCGGACCGCGAAGGTGCTGCTGCCCAAGGACTACATCCGGTACCGCCTGACCGGCGAATACGCGACCGAGGTATCCGGTGCGAGCGGTACGCAGTTCCTGGACGTGTCCCGGCGCGCCTGGTCAGCCGAGGTGCTGGACAGGCTGGGCATACCGGCCGACTGGATGCCCGCGGTGTACGAGTCCTATGAGATCAGCGGACGGCTGACCAGGCAGGCTGCGGCGCTGACAGGCCTGCCCGAAGGCCTTCCGGTGGCCGGGGGCGGCGGCGACCAGGCTGCCGGGGCGGTGGGAAACGGCATCGTGCGCGCGGGCGTCGTATCCTCCACGATCGGCACGTCGGGCGTCGTGTTCGCCCATACCGACAGCGTGCGCATCGATCCCGGAGGGCGGGTTCACACGTTCTGCCACGCGGTGCCGGGTTGCTGGCACATCATGGGCGTGACGC
>JBMNNN010000100.1:0-7645 GCA_050942555.1 Christensenellales bacterium | reverse complement strand
TCCGCCGTCAAACAGCCGTCGAATCCGGCGGCGCGCAGCGACGCGACGACCCGGTCCCAGCGGATCGAGCCCTCCAGCAAATTGACAAAATAGCCACGGTATCCGCCGGCCCGGAGGAAATCCTTGACATGGACCCGCACGATGCGCGCGCCCAGTATTTCTATCCAGTACTCGGGAGGCGACAGCACCGCCACGTTGCCCACGTCGAAGTATGCGCCGACAGCCGGGCTGCCCAGCTCGTCGATAAACCGGGCCATTTCCATCGGAGATGTGAAGAACCCGTTCCATACGTTTTCAAGGCCCACGCGCACGCCCGAGTCAGCGATCGTCGCAAGCATGTCGCGCAGCCCCTGCGCTGCAACCTCCCACGCACGGGCGATGGACACATCGTCGCCGATGCCCCCGGGCACCGCCAGTATCGCGCCCGCGCCCAGCGCGGCAGCCCACTCCAGTTGGCTTGACAGCAAGCGCTTCGCCCTATCCCGCGACGCCTGGTCGGGCGACCCCAGCGTGCCCCCGTAAAGCGATGTGGAGATCGAGCAAACCGGAAGATTGTATTTTTGCGAAAGCTCGCGTATCAGAGCGCAAAGATCCAGCCGGGGAGCAAGGGGCAGGCTGTGCGCCGAATGCCCTTCGCGGTCGACATTCAGTTCAATCGCGTCAAATCCCGCTTCCGACACCGATTCGAACATCGCCTCAAACGATTCCCCGGGCGGAACCGACCACGCGTTGATCGCCTTTTTCATCGTGTGCCTCCTATACCATACTTGCATTCCCACAGGAATTAGTATACCCTATATATACGATCGAAGGTATAAACTCATTGACTGTAAACATGGACGAAACGACTGCGATGCCGGGGGAATCCAAGCATGAAAATGCAGTCCTACTACAGGCTCGGGGACGTCAAGGAATGCAATGTACGCGTCGACGACCGCTATCTGACGGTCAACTGCGCCGGAACCACCGCGCTTTCGGAGCCATTTACCACGCACAGCCGCGCAGGCCGCCGCGATTATTACATGATGGTGATGGCCCGGGGCGCCCTCGAGATGGATCTTGATGGCGTGCCGCGCATCGTGCGCACGGGCCACATGATCATATATCCCCCCGAAACGCCGTACCGTTATGCGAAGCGGGACCCTGGCCCGATGGTCTATTACTGGGCGCATTTCACGGGATATGGAGCGGGTCAAATGCTGGGCGGCTGCGGTCTTGAAACGGGCCGCCTGTACGAGATCGGGGACGTGGAGTCGGTGACCGGCGCGTTTCGGCGTCTCTTTGAACCGTTCCTGTTCCGGGACAGCTGCTTCGAGGAAGCCGCCGCGGCACGGCTGACGCTGCTGTGCGTGCAGCTGCGCCGCGCGCTGGACCGACGGATACCGGCCGACGAATCGGGCGAAGCCGATCGTATACGCCGCTCCCTCGAATACATGCACAGCCATTACGCCGAGCCCATCGCCGTCGCGCAGCTGGCCTGTATGGAGCATCTGAGCGCCAGCCGGTTCAGCGCAGCCTTCCGCCAGTCGACAGGCGTATCCCCCCGCGCCTATCTTATTGACCTGCGCATCCGGATGGCCGCCGATATGATACGCCGCACCGACCTTCATTTTAAGCAGATCGCCCGCAACGTGGGCTACGAGGATCCGCTCTATTTCAGCCGCCTTTTCAGGGCGCGCACCGGTCTGTCGCCGCGGCGGTATCGCGAGCGTTTCGGAGGAGGATTACCCGGCGGCACGGAGCCTGCCGGTCACGATCATAAAGATAATACATAGAAAAACCGGATTACCCGGCGGCACGGAGCCTGCCGCCCTGGCTGCGCATATGAGTGCTGTGCGCGCCGCTGCCCGGCGTCCGGGAACGCCGAAAAATGGCCAGCCGGATATTTACCTCATCAAACATGGATGATATAATTGTCTTGTTTTATTATGTTATTCGAGTGATCGGGAAAGGAGGCTATCATTGAATGACGTAAAAATACTGGCAGATTCGACCTGCGATCTGCCCCGGGAGCTTAAGGAACGTCTGGACATCGGCATCATACCTTTATACGTATTATTGGGAGACCAGGCATACAGGGACGGAGTCGACATCGATCCGGAGCATATCTACGCACACTTCGAGAGGACCCAGCAGACCCCTACCACGTCGGCCCCCTCGGTACAGGACCTGATCGACGCATTCAGGCCCTATGCCCGCGAGGGGCGCGATATCGTTTTTTTCTGCATCTCGTCGGAGATGTCGGCCACATACCAGAACGCGCTGCTGGCAGCCCGGGAGTTCCCCGATGTGACAATACGGGTCGTGGATTCGCGCAGCCTGTCGTCGGGCATCGCGCTGCTGGCGTCCCGCGCTGCCGAGGAAGCGCAGGCCGGTCTTTCGGCCCCGGAAATCGCGGATCGCGCCCAGGCGCGGATCGGGCTCGTGCGCGCCAGCTTCGTAATCGACACGCTCATATACCTGTACCGGGGCGGACGATGCTCGCGGCTCCAGATGATGGGCGCGAACGCGCTCAATCTAAAGCCCAAGATCGTGTTGCGCGACGGCTTCATGGGGCCCGAGGACAGGTACCGGGGCCGTCCCGCACGGGTGGTCGAGAAGTATACACGGGACGTACTGCGCGATATCGACAGCATCGATACGACGCGAACTGTTCATCGTGCATTCCCGCTGCGAGCCCGGCGTCGTGGAGGCAGCCGAGAAAGTGGCGCGCGCAACCGGGCGGTTCCGGGAGATATACGTATATGGCTGCGGCAGCGTAATCGCCAGCCACTGCGGGCCGGGCACAGTGGGCGTCATGCATATGCTCGCGAGCCAAACATAAACTGAGGACCGGACGGAAAAGGGCTGCGCTCCGCCGGGGGCGCAGTCCTTGTTGCTCTCCCAGGAAATGGCCAACCGATTACTCCTGCCATTTATCGTATGCAAATCTGCTCTCTGCCATTTCCTGCTTTTTTGGCGCTCTTTATTGAAAACTGAAAAATCCCGCATATTGGTTGACAAGAACGGATTCGGGCTATACAATATATGGCAGTGGTAAAACGTTGAACATTTGAGTGGAAGTTGAGGGGGAGAAGACGACTCGTGGCAACCATCAAGGATGTGGCGAAAAAGGCGGGCGTTTCGATTACGCTGGTTTCACGGTATATCAATGCCCGAAAGGGCGTAGGGGCCGAGTCGGCCCAGCGGATTGCGGCGGCCATCGAGGAGCTGGGATACCAGCCCAACACGCTGGCCCGGTCGCTGGTGCAGGGACGGACGGGAACCGTCGCGGTGCTCATGGATACGCTGTGCAGCGAGTCTCATTTCCCCTTTATAGAGGGCGTAGAGGAAGGCCTGGCCGATTCGGGATTCATCCCGATATTCCTTTCGGGCTCCACGATCGAGCGCAAGCAGCGCTATTTTGACGAATTCAGCGTGGGCCGCGTGGACGGCATGATCGTCATCGGTGCGCTGTCGGTGGAGAGCAGCCAGCACTCGGCCAGGGGACGTGCGCTGACGCTGGTCGACAACCGGATCCCCGGCCTTGACGCCGACATCGTGTATTTCGATAACCGGCAGGGCGCATACCTGCTGACGCGGCACATGCTGCGCACGCGCCAATGGATATGCCATTTCTCGGGCGGAGAGCGCTCGCTGGCCGCTTTCGAGCGCGAGCAGGGGTACAGGCAGGCAATGCTCGAATCCCAGGGCGAGGACCACGTGCACGTCGTCGAATGCGGCCTTAATAAAAAGGACGGTTTCGAAACGATGAAGCGGCTGCTGGGCAAGGCTCTGTGTCCGGATGCCGTGCTTTGCTCGACAGACGAGGTCGCGTTTGGCGTCATACAGGCGCTCCTTGAGCACGGCAAACGCGTTCCCGAGCATGTTTTGGTGGCGGGTTTTGGCGGCGGTTCCGATACGCAGGACCCGCGGTACCCATCGCTGACCACAGTGGCCATGCCGATGCGCGAAATGGGCAGGGACGCCGCGCAGCTGCTGCTGGCCCGTATCGCGAACCCCGATCTGCCCACACAGGTCCGGGAGCATATGCCGCGCCTTCTGCTCAGGCGCAGTACGCGCAACTAAACCGACCGTCCCAGGCATTTCGTTCCCCGAAGACATCTCCGCAGCCCGGAAAGTGCGGGTTTGGGTCGGCGGAATATGGACGGGGAATTTTTTTAATGCTATAATGAACATAATGGAAAAGCTGTCCCCGGTGGGCAATATTGAAACGGCGGGATGTTGCATGAAGATGCTCTACACGAAGAAGGATTACGAGGATATTGTCAGGCAGTTCAGGCGGATATGGCTGCTGATCCTCGGTATTGCGGCGGTCTGCATTGCCGTGTGGATCGTGCTGGCCAGCAACCAGGACAGGGAAACGCGCATTGCCTGGCCGGGCTATGTAGCCTCGGGGGTTTGCTCGGCCGCCATCGTTTTCATCTACGGTATGTTCGTCTCCCGCGTCAACGCCTATCGCAAATTTCTAAGGGATGTAGATCAGGGACTGGAGCGCGAGGCGACCGGCGTCGTCACCCGGATCGAGGAAACGCCCGCCGAATCCAGCAATCTGCAGTATCTGAACATTCATCTGCTGCCCGACGACGCATCCGATCCGACTCCTTCCGAGCGTCTGCTCCGCTACGACCCGATGAAACTACCCGTCCCCTTCAGGGAAGGGCAGCGGGTGCGCCTTGTCCTCTACGGAAACCATATAAAGGGATACGAGCTGTTGTAACCGCGTTCCAAAAAGGAGAGAATCTCATTGAAAACCAAACAGCCCGGACCGATCATGGTTTGCGTCACACGGCAAAAGGCCTGTCAGCGGCTTATACAGCATGGCGCGCAGCTCGCTGCTGCGCGGGACATGCCACTCACGGTCGTCCACGTGGCCCGGGACGGAGAAGATCTGCTGGGCAACGTCAGCGACGAGGGCGCGGCGCTCGATTTTCTTTTCGGCATCGCAAAAACCCACGGCGCCGAGATGGTGATGCTGCGCAGCGACGACGTCGTGGAAACGCTGTGTCGGTACGCGAGCGCCCACAACGCGTCGGTGATCGTGCTGGGCGAAACCCGCCAGGGCAATACGGCCGTCAGGGGGCTCATGCGCCGCCTCAATGCGCGGATACCGGATGTCGAGATCGAGGTCGTCGTTTCCTAACCGCAAGCCCGAACGCGCGGGGCACAGTCTTATTCGGCTTACCTTTTTCATCGAATACCGCAAACCTTGATACCGGCGATGCACCCGCGCGGGGCGGACTCTTTTTGTCATATCTTTTCATACCGCTGTAAATGCCAAATAATACAACGCAACAACGGGTATCGGGCGCGTATCCTAACCGTAATACCTTTCGCGCTGCAGGCTGCGATGACCTCCGGTACGTAACAGGCCCGCATCTTTGCGCGAATACCGGAATGGTATCGGGCTTCATGCGGCTTCGATGCGCCCTGTCGGCGCAGCGGCGCATGGATCCGTTCAAGCGTCGGGAGAGGATCCGCCTGGAGAAAATAAGCCCGTCTACGGTGCGCTATATGATGGAAGGCATTCGCGATACCTGCCGCGCGTTCAGGCGCAGGCGCGCCGGTTCCGACTCCGAGCGCGCCTGCCAGCGGTACTTCGCCGGGGAACTAAGAGCCTGGTCGGATCGCGTCGACGAAGAACCGTTCCACTTCCATCCGCACGCGTTCATGGGCTGGATCCTGATGGCCTCGCTGCTGGGCATCGCGTCGGTTGCGCTGTTTTGGGCGCGGTTTGCAGTCGGATCGGCGACGCTGTCGCTCGCCAGCTTCGCGCTCATATCGCTGTCGGCGGCGATGGGGCTCTTCGAGTTCGTGCTATACCGCCCGTTCATCGATTTCCTGTTTCCCCGGGCGGTCTCGCGCAATATACTCGCATACCGTAATCCGACAGGCGAGATACGGCGCAGAATCGTATTCTGCGGACACGCCGACGCAGCCTATGAGCTGCGCTACGCGCTGTCCCGCTGGAAAGGGACGGCTCGGATCGTGCTGGCGGGCTCGGCTGCAGGGATACTGCTCATATTCCTTACAAGCGCGGCGCGCTTTATCGATACGCTGCTGGGCTCGGGCGCAGCGGCCGCGGGCCTGTGGAGATTCGCCGGGATACTGCATGCGGCTCATATACCGTTTCTGATCGCCGCGCTGTTTTTCATTAACTGGAGGTGCGTCGTGGATGGTGCCAACGACAACCTGTCGGGGTGCTTTGTCGCGATGAGCGTGCTAAAGGAAATGGCGGAGCGGGGTTTCCGGTTTGCGCACACGCAGGTATGTTGTCTGATTACCGGCGCCGAGGAATCCGGGCTCCGGGGCGCGCTGGCCTGCGCGAAAAAGCACCTGGCAGAATTCAGCCGCTGCGAAACCGTTTTCATCGTGCTGGACACGCTGCGGGAGGCGGACCAGCTGCAGCTCTATCTGCGCGGGCAGAATGGCCTGTGCAAAAACAGCAGGGCTGTCGGAGCGCTGCTCGCGCGGGCCGGCCGGGAGTGCGGCGTCGCGCTGCCCGAAGCAAAGCCGTACCCGGGCGCGACCGACGCAGAGGCGTTTTCACGCTATGGGCTTGCCTCGTGCGGGCTGTGCGGTGTCAGCCACACTCCCCCGCCCTATTACCATACGCGCTACGATACGGGCGACAACGTCAGCGCCGAATGCCTCCGCCTCTCGCTGGAAATATGCGTGCGGGCCGCGGCGCTGTACGACAGCGAGGGGCTGCCGCGCTTCGACGCGCCCGCCGTGCGGGCGCATGTCCCGTCGGCGGAAGAAAACCGCAGCGCTGCGAAATAAAGCGGCGGGTGTGCCGCCGCCACTGATTAAGCAAAAAAGGGGGGCCAGCCTTGCGGCCAGCCCCTCGGAACCTTATTTATTATTTATTTTATCTTCTGTACATCGCTCTCCGGCGGCGTCCGAACAGTCCCAGCGCAACCGTTACGGCAGCCAGCGCGCCCATGATCGCGGCCCAGATGCCGCCCTGACCGGTTACGGGGTTGTACGGCGGTTCTTCCTCGGGGATGTAGATAACGGTAGCTGTTGCGAGCTTCTTCTCGAACAGATCAACCTCGCCGGGATCTTCGGCCGTAGCCGTGTTCTCATAGGTACCCTCGATTGTATAAGTGACGACGGGCATCACGAACACTTTAGCTTCACCTACGGCCAGCGATACGGTCTGCTCAAACCCAAGGGCTTCGTCCTTAACCAGCACCGCGGGGAGCGGCTGGTTTCCGATATTGCGTACCGTGACGGTGTAGGTCGCGGCAAGCCCTTCGTCGGTGTCTTCGGTCGTTACGCTCTTTTTAATGTCCACGCCGTATTCGGGAACCGCTAGGACCTCGACGGTAGCCGAGTCTTCCTGGGGCTCGAACGCGGGCTCCTGATCGGTGCTCTCGACGCGCGCGGTGTTGGTGAACGCGCCCAGAGTGTCCATCGTCTTCTTGAGCGTCACCGACCACTCCTCGCCGGGGTTCAGCGTGCCGATCGGGTCGGGTTCGAGCGCATCAGCCAGCGTGCTGTCGTAGCCCAGGAGCGCGTCGGTTACCTTGATTCCGCTCAGGGGCTGGTTGCCGATGTTCCGGATGGTGATCGTGAAGGTCACCTCGTCACCCAGATACGCCTCGCTAACCGAAGATGCCTTTTCGATCGTCAGGGCGCT
>JBMNNN010000099.1:0-7720 GCA_050942555.1 Christensenellales bacterium | reverse complement strand
GCCCCCGGGCCCATAAAAGCGCCCCGGACTCGCCCTGTTTTGCGGTGACAAAGGGCACCGTGCAGCCCAGCGCGCTGAGCGCTTTTTCCACATCGCGCTCCCCCGATATGCGCAGCAGCTCGTTTTCATTGGGCAGGAAATAGTCGGTATGCCTGAGGGTTTCCCACAGGCCGCCGTCCCATGTCTGATCGGGATCCCAGTTGGTGTCCAGGCTGACCGTCATTCCCAGCGCGCGGGCGCGGCGCGCAAGCTCCGCGAAATGGGGAGTCATATTGCGCATCAGGTAGTAGCTGCTTATATGCAGGTGGCGCGCCGAGCCTAGCACCGCATCGGGCACGTCGGCGGGCGTAACGGCGTCGATCGTGCCGGTGTACGTCAGCATCGCCCTGTCGGAGCCGTGCACAAGGTGGGCGGTGACGCCGGTCTTAAGGCGCGCATCCCTGCGGATGTAAGCGTCGGATACCCCGGCCTGCCGCAGCGCGGCGATAAAGAGGTCCCCGAACGCGTCGCAGCCCACCGCTCCCACAGCCGCGGTCCGCAGGCCCAGGCGCGCGCACTGGCAGGCGAATATGCTGCCCGAGCCGCCGAGCTCCAATCTGTAATCGTCCACGCATTTTTCCACCTGGCCAAACTCCGGAACGGTATCGCCCGTCACGATAAAGTCAACGCAGGTATCGATAAGGCAAATGACGTCATACGAGGCCATCGGGCACCCTCTCACTTTCATTCGGTGTATTCGTCGCCGGTTACCAGCTGCCGCCCCCGCCGCCGCTCCAATCGCCGGGACGCGATGTGGCGGCCGACTGCACCGCGCCCGCGGTGCGCGCCAGCGACGCGGCGAAACGGCCCGGCGCGAAGGCTCCGGCCGGGGCGGTATGGTACCATTCGGGCGCACGCCGCAGCAGGCCCTCAAAATGCCTGGCCCACTTCTGCGTCAGGCCCAGCGCCATCGCGTAGGGCAGCACGTCGTAGAAGTATTCGGGATTCTCGTCACAAAGCGACGCGATGCGCTCGCGATCGGCGGCCAGTATGAAGCGCCTAAGCCCGAGCGCCCGCTCGAGCATCGCGTGTCCCCAGGGCGTTCTCCTGCGCACGAGGGGCCGGAGCGCGACGGCGGCCAGCGAGGTGGCCGCCAGCGTATTGCGCTCAAATGGAGTCAGAATCGCGCCGGTCAGGTAATGGACCATCACGAGCAGCAGCACCGTAGCCAGCAGCATCACCGTGGCCGACAGCGCGCGGATTGCCGCGCTGTTGCGCTGCCAGTACCGCCAGAGCCAGTGCCATCCCGCCGCGTAAAGAAGGTATGGAACGCACAGCACGAACCCGATGAACGCGGCGCCTGCGGCGGATCCGACCGTCATCCACGCCCACAGGAAGCCGAGCGCCCAGAAGCTCAGAAGGCCCAGCAGCGCGATGACGCCCGACGCTATTTGGCTTTTCGGGTCGACGAGGCGCTGTTCGCCGGTCTGAAACCGCGCGGCGGTCTTCTCCCGGAAAGCTGCTGCCGCCACATAATAGGCGCTGACAAGATCGCCCGACTCGACGCTGCCCCCGTCGCCCAGGCGCCACAGCGCATCAAACGCCGCGCGCTCCTCTTCGGGATGTGCTTCGTCCAGATCGCTCCGTTTCGTAAGCTGGAAGCCCCTGCGCCCGGTTTCGGCGATATCCATGTGCCCGTGGCTTGCCCAGTATGCGAACATCGACGCAAGATCGATGCCGTCCACCTTTTCATCCACGATGTAGCCTGCCTGCGCCGGGCTCAGGCCGTCGGGCGCGCGCGGCGCGGCGGCCGGGGAAAGCGCGCGGTCCCGGCCCAGCAGCAGCCACAGCGCGAGTCCTCCTCCCACGGTGAGCGCCGAAAGGAGCAGCACTGCCCGGCGTATCGGATCGGCGGCGTCGCTGTCACCCGAAAAGGTTCCTTCGGGATACGCGACCCGAAGCGTCACGCCCTCATAGCGATTAAGCGGCCTCGTGATCCGTCCGGTCAGCACATTGTCCTCGACGAAGCCTGTCCGATCATCATCCCCGATCTGCCAGAGCAAATGCGCGGACGACGCGCTTCCCCTGCTTCCGCGCATGAGCGCGGCCTGTCCCGGCCCGGGCGCGGCCGGAAGGCGGACCACAAACTCGGCCTCTTCGATCGGCGCGTCCCAATATGCGCCGATTACATTGAGGTATACGACATCCTCGCTGTCCGACCGATCCTGGCCCAGATCGAGCGTATAGCGGATCGCGTAGACCTGCTCTCCGGTCATGGTCCTGCCGGGGTCGCCAATCTTGAGACGGATCCTGTCGGGCCGCATTTCGATCTGGACCTGGTGCCCGTGCGTCGATACGCCGGTTAAGGCAGCCCGGTTGTCGCCGAATCGCAGCGGGATATCCCGGTATATGCAATGACGCGCCTGCGGAAAGAAAACGGCGATCGTCTCGGTCACGTCATAGGTGTTGTCGCGGTGCGCGTCGATAACGACGTGGTAGCGGGTGATCGTATAGCCGCCCTCGTCGGCCCGGGCCGACGGGGAGCACAGCGCGATACAGGCGACCGCTACCGCCGCCGCCACGATGCGCATACAGCGGAGAAACGCCGCTGTTTTTCGCGCTTTCATACCGTCTTTACAGCCCTGCGCGCTTCCCTGTCGTCCTGAAAGTGCGTGCTTCGCCGAGAGGCTTTCGATCCGGTTCCGGCAGCCGGTAAACCGGTGGAAGGTCACGATTCCCCACACGGGTACGAAGGCGGCGACCGCCGCGGCGACGATGCAGCAGGGCATATCCGGCCGCTCCTTCCGGTACTTTTTGCATTATATATTTATACCATATATACCCGCGGATGAACAGCCCGGCGTAAAAGGCATCAGGACGAATGCATTTTCAAATCCGGCGCTTTATGTGTCAATCACAAGCGCATCGACGATCCGCCCATCGGCGTCGACGAACACGAATATGCGTTCCGCGTCCGCGCAGGCGCTGTCCACGAGAACCGCGCAGTCCGGGCTGTCGGCGTCCGCGGGCGCGACGCGCACCTTCACGTAGCGGTCGACGATTTCGACTCCGGTAATGGCGAGGTTCACAGGGTCGCCGCTCGCGGCGGCGGTGCGCGCCACTATGAGCAGCCTGCCCGCTGGCAGGGACGGAAGGTCGCGTCCGGTCAGCACATAGCAGGCCGGGCCCAGATCGGCGATGAAGTCCTCCGCGTCCGGATACGCTTCGTATCCGACGGGAGTGCCCGCCGCAGCCAGCGCGTCCCCGTCGATGGCGGCCCGCAGTTGCGCGGGGCTCAGCGGTATCTCCGCGGTCTCCGCTTCGGGCTCCGCAGCCCGCTGCCTGAGCTGTGCCAGACAGGCTTTCATATCGTTTGCCGCGCTAAAGAACCGGTACTCGTACGCGCTGCCCTGCTCGAGCGCGACTTCCTCGCGGTATGCCAGCAAATCGCGCTCCCCGATATAGAGAAACTCCAGCCGTGCGCCGCCGGGGACGGCAAGCGTGATGCGGTGACAGCACCCGGCTTCGGGCGACAGCGCGCCCACCTGCTCGGCGGGCTGCTCCACGGCGCCCGACAGGAGCGCGATCAGCGCCGCGCAGGTCTCATCCGAGCAGTCCGCCTCGGCGTACGGGAAGCGTCCGTCAGCGCTTTCGGCCCAGTACTCGACGCGCAGCGTGCAGCCCTCGGGGAGGGCCGCGCCGCCGGTCGGGCGCGGCAGCAGTTCGCCCGCGGTCGCCTGCGGCTCCGGGCTGCAGGCCGAAAGCGCCACAGCGAGCAGCAGCGCGATAACGGAGATTCGTTTCATCGTGACCTCATTGTGCATGATGTTCATTATACAGGATTGGAGCGGGTTTGGGAACGCCATGATTACCCCTGCGACCCGACGCGCCCAAAGATGACCGGCGCGGGAGCGGGCGCTTCGTCGGCGATACCGATGGCCGCAAGCAGCATGCTGCGCGCCTCGGCGGCGTGCCGCTCGGCATTGATATGCAGCGTCGCGAGGGGTTCGCCCCTTCGCACCGCGTCCCCGAGCCGGCAGTGCATCGTTACACCTACCGCCGAATCGATGACGTCGTCCTTCCGGAAGCGGCCCGCGCCCAGGAGGCCCGCGGCCTGCCCGACGGCGCGCGCGTCGATCCGCGCCACGTACCCGTCCCGCCCGGCCAGAACTTCCTCAGTCCGGCGCACGGGCCACAGCGCGCCGGGCCGCTCGAGCGCCGCCGCGTCCCCGCCCTGGGCCGCCACCATCGCCAGCAGCTTTTCGATGCCCCGGCCCTCCTGAAGCGCGCGCCTGAGCAGCGGCTGCGCCGCCTCAGGCGAAGGGGTTATGCCGCCCAGCGTCAGCATCTCGGCCGCAAGCGCCAGCGCCACACTGCGGAGTCTGCCCTGCGTGATCCGTCCCGACAGCACATCGAGCGCTTCGGCGACCTCCAGCCCGTTTCCTACGCGCCGCCCCAGCGGCTCGTTCATATCGGTGACGAGCGCCGTCGTGCGTATGCCGCTCAGGCGGCCCAGATCGGCCATCGTGCGGGCCAGCTCATATGCGCGCTCGGGCGTCGGGTTAAATGCCCCCGAACCGAACTTGACGTCCAGCACCAGAGCCTGACAGCCCGCGGCGATCTTCTTGCTCATGATGCTCGACGCGATCAGCGGGGGGCTGTCTACCGTCGCGGTCACGTCGCGCAGCGCGTACAGCATCCGGTCGGCCGGGGCCAGGTCGCCGGTCTGTCCGACGACCGCGATACCGATCCTTTCCACGAGGCGCACGAGCTCGCGCACCGTGAACTCTACGCGCATGCCGGGTATCGCGGCCAGTTTGTCGAGCGTGCCGCCGGTATGTCCCAGCCCGCGGCCCGACATCTTCGCGACCGGGACCCCGCAGGCCGCGGCCAGCGGCGCGGCGATCAGCGTGGTCGTATCGGCCACGCCGCCGGTGCTATGCTTGTCGACCTTGATGCCGGGGATGCTGGACAGGTCAGCCCGCTCGCCCGACTCGGCCATCGCCCGCGTCAGCGCCGCGGTCTCGGCGGCGTCCATGCCCATAAAGCAAACCGCCATAAGGAGCGCCGACGCCTGGTAGTCGGGTATCTCCCCGCGCACGTATCCGTCGATAAAAAAGCGGATCTCGGCCTCCGAAATCGCTTCGCCGCGCTTCTTTTTTTCGATGAGGGTCAGTATGTTCATCGGTGCAGCAGTGCCTCCACATGCTCCCTGCCGCGCATCGAGACCTGCGCTCCGTCGCGCATCGCCGTCACCGCGCCGGCAGCGTTCGCGAACCGGATCGCGTCGCGCATCGGCATGCCCTCCGCGATCGCGACGGCCAGCGCGCCCGAGAACGAGTCTCCCGCGCCGGTCGTGTCCACCGCGTCGACGGCAAACCCCGGTACGAGGAACGCGCCCTCAGGCCCGTCGTACCATGCGCCCGCGCCGCCCAGCGTGATGACCGCATGGCGCGGGCCCATCGCGCGCAGCTTCGTGGCCATCAGGGCGGCCCACTCTATGAGGCTGCGGCCCTCCCGCTCAATGCCCGTATAGTAGGCCGCCTCGGTCTCGTTGGGCTTGACAAGATCGATCATGCCCCAGACAGACCCGGGGACGGGCCGCATGGGCGCGGGGTCGAGTATCACGAAGCGGCCCGCCGCGCTTGCGATTTCGAGCCCCCGTATAATTGCGGCCTCGCCGATCTCCAGCTGCGTGACGAATACGTCGGCGCTCTCGATTTCCCCGCGCGCCGCCTCGACCATCGCGGGCGTCACGGCGTCGTTCGCGCCGACCGCGACCATGATCGTATTGTCCCCGCGGCTGTCCACATGGATCGCGCATGCGCCGGTGGGAAGCTCCGGGTGCCTGTATATGTGCGCGAGCTCCGCGCCTGCGCCGCCCAGCGACTTGAGCTGCTCGTCGCCCATGAAATCCCGCCCGACGCAGCCGATCATCGTCACGCGCGCGCCCAGCAGCGCTGCCTGGCAGGCCTGGTTTGCGCCCTTGCCGCCGCACTGCATGCTGAAGCGGTCGCCCATCACGGTTTCGCCCCGGGCGGGCAGGCGGGGCCCCCGTACGACGAAATCATAGTTGAGGCTTCCCAGCACCGCGATCGCGCAACTGTACCCCTGCTTCATATGCACCATATCCCTTTATTTACATATTGATAATTTTTCATAATTTTCTGTTTACCCATATTATTTCGTGTTATTATATATTTGTCAACCGGGATGAGAATCACCTGCGCTCCAGTATGCGCAGGCGCGGGAGTTTACTATTCGGTCACCGTCCGATAATGAGTATAGGCAGCCCTTATAGCGGAGGGATGGTACAGTTCATGGCTGAACTCAAGCAGAAGAAATACCTGGGCCAGATGCTGCTCGAAGAGGGCATCATTACGCGCGAGCAGCTGGACGACGCGCTAGCCGTGCAGCGCGAAACCGGGCAGCGTCTGGGCGATATCCTGAAAAAAAGAAAACTGATCACCGACACGCAGATCATGCGGGTGCTGGAAAAGCAGCTGGGCGTGCCCTATATCGATCTGGACAGGATCACGATCTCCCCGGAGATGGCTTCGCTGCTGCCCGTCAATATCGCCCGCCGCCACAAGCTGGTGCCCGTCAGAAACGAGGGCGGCCGGCTGCTGGTCGCGATGGAGGACCCTTTCAGCTTCCTGGCCGTCGACGACGTGCGCATGGTCACGCACATGGACGTGCAGCCGCTCCTGGCCAGGGAGGAGTCGATCCTCAACGCGATCGAAGCGCTCTACGGTAACGAGTACGCCGAGAAGGCGATCGAGGACTTCAGCCGCACCCAGAGCCTCGACGAAATCGCGGCCGAAGCGGCGGTCGACCCGGGCATCGAGGTCGGCAGCGCGCCCATCGTGCGGCTTGTCAACTCGATCATCGAGCAGGCCGCGCGCGAGGGCGCCAGCGACATCCACATCGAGCCCGCCGAAAGCAGCGTCCGCGTCCGGTTCCGCGTGGACGGCAAGCTCCACACCGAGCTCACCGTCCCCAAAGAGGCGCAGTCGGCGCTCATCACCCGTATCAAAATCATGTCCGACATGAACATCGCCGAGAAGCGCGTGCCGCAGGACGGGCGCTACGAGGTCGTCATCGGCGAGCACAATATCGACCTGCGCATTTCGACGCTGCCCGGCGTGTACGGAGAAAAGGTGGTCATGCGGCTTCTGGACCGCACGAACTTCCTGCGCCCCAAGAGCGAGCTGGGATTTACGCAGGAGAACCTTGTCAAGTTCGACGAGCTCCTCAAAAACCCAAACGGCATCATACTGGTAACCGGGCCTACCGGAAGCGGAAAGTCGACGACGCTGTACACGATGCTCAGCGAACTCAACAGCGAGGCCGACAATATCATTACGATCGAGGACCCCGTAGAGTACCTCATAGACGGCATCAATCAGGTGCAGGTCAACCCGAAGGCGGGACTTACGTTCGCCACGGGCCTCAGGTCCATACTGCGGCAGGACCCGGACATCATCATGATCGGCGAGATACGCGACCAGGAGACCGTGGATATCGCGGTACGCGCCGCGATCACCGGCCACCTGGTGCTCTCGACGATCCACACCAACGACTCGGCCAGCACGATCTCGCGGCTCATCGACATGGGTGTGGAGCCCTATATGCTGTCCTCCGCGCTGGTGGGCATCATCTCCCAGCGTCTGGTGCGCCGCATATGCCCGCTGTGCCGCCAGGAGTACAGGCCCACCGCGAATGATCTCGAGTTCCTGGG
>JBMNNN010000098.1:0-7827 GCA_050942555.1 Christensenellales bacterium | reverse complement strand
TCAAGGATTTCCTCCGGGCCGGCGGATACCGTGGCTATTTTGTCAATTTGCTGGAGGGCTCGATCCGCTGGGACCGGGTCGTCGCGTCGCTGCGCGCCGCCGGATTCGACGGCTGTTTGACGGCGGAACTCCCGGTCATGCCCCATACCCCCGATTACCTGTACCGTTCCACGTCCGATGCGCTGGACGTGATTATCAGTCTTTAGGAGGAGCATCATGAAAAAACTGGCGATGATCGGATGCGGTGGCATCGGCGACTACCATCTCAGGCATTTCCTCAATTACGACGACATCGAGCTGGCGGGTTTCTGCGACCTCATTCCCGAGCGGGCCGAAAGCTTCGCGCAGAAAGCGGGCGGAAGGGCCTTCGTCCGCTACGAAGACATGCTGGATGCGGTGAAGCCCGACATGGTGTTCGTGTGCGTGCCGCCTACCGCGCACGGCGCGATCGAGATGGAGCTCATCGACCGGCGCATCCCGTTTTTCGTCGAGAAGCCGGTGGCGCTCGACCTTGATCTGGCCCGTCGCATCCGCGACGCGGCCGAGAAGGCGGGCGTCATCACCGCGACGGGTTTCCAGTGCCGCTACAGCAGCCTGGTGCCGCCGACACGGGAGTTCGTAGACAGCCATCCGACCGTACTGGTCTCCTGTGCGCGCGTGGGCGGCATCCCCGCCGTCGAATGGTGGAGGAAGCGGGCCACGTCGGGCGGCCAGATCGTCGAGCAGACGATCCATCAGTTCGACCTCATCCGCTATATGCTGGGAGAGCCCGAAACGGTCTTTACGATGGGGGCGCGCGGATTTGTGACCGGCGTGGAGGGGTACGATACCGAGGATGTGTCGGTAACGGCGGTACGCTTTGCGAGCGGCGCGCTGGCGACGATCGCGACGGGCTGCTATGCCCAGGGCGCGGAGGCGTCGGACAGCAAGATCACGTTCGGCGCGCGGGACGCGCGACTGGATCACTATATACTCTCCAGAGCGAAGCTGTTCGCCAAAGCGGGCGAGAGCGGGGAAGGGCTCGTGTTCAAGGGGGACGGGACGCTTGCCGCCGGGGGAGGCGCGCAGCGCGTGTATGAGGACGACGGGCTGGCGGGCGTTCGGTGCGATCGGACGTTCGTCGACGCGGTGCTGACCGGCGACGCATCCGCGATCCGTTCCCCGTACGCCGACGCGGTGCGCTCGCTGGCCTTCACGCTTGCCTGCAACGAGTCGATGGATACGGGCAAGCCGATCGACGTGGATCTCGGTTGACGCTATTAAATGGTTGAGGGCGGCCTGCGGGCCGCCCTTTTATGATGGATTATCGATTTGATTATTGAACCCTCGCTTCGCTATGGGCTCTTTTTCGTATTTCACCGACCGTTTCTTCTGCAGACAGTTTCGAGGTATCAAGCCATAGACCGATTCTCGGGGTTTCATTAAGGAAAGTCCTGTAAAGGCTTTCCGCTGAAAAACCGACATACCCTTTCTTGGCCCTGTTTTGTTCCCGCTGCTTTATCGCGCCCAGATCGGGATTGAGTACGATCACATATTTCGTACACCGCCCCAGAAGCTCGACGAAATACAAAAGCTTTTCACCGAGAAAATTATCCTGTACGACAACCGAAAACCCGTACTCGTAATACGTTATGGCGGCTTTCGCGGCAATCGCATACCTCATATCGAGCTGACTCAGTGCCTCGGCGCTCGGATTCTCGCACATATCTTCTCTGCCGGTTACGATCATCTTCCGAAACACATCGCCCCGAAGATGCACGCACCTTTCAAGGCTACGTGACAGCAATTCCGCTACGGTAGATTTTCCCGACGCCATTACACCGGTAATGACGTATATTGCTTTCTTCATGCCCTGATTTCCCACCGCCCTACCGCTCCAGACGGAACCCCCCGATCCTGGCCATATAATCGGCCATCTCCAGTATATACCTGAGCTTCGCCACCCGGATCTCCATGGGCACATGGGTTTCTCCGGGTATCTCGAAATTAAAGAGCCCGTCGTAGCCGCTCGCGCCCAACGCTTTGAGGAACGGTTCCCAGGGGACGGTGCCGCGTCCGTAGGGCAGCATATGCTGATCGGCCGCGCCCTCGTTATCGGCGATATGGAGCGCGCGCAGCCACGGCCCGGCTTCGGTCACGAACCGGGCGGGATCGCCCCCGGCAAGGTTCAGGTGGCCGGTGTCCAGGCATATTCCCAGATGCTCGCCCCCGGCCGCTTCGATGAGCGACAGCAGCGCGCCGCAGGTGCTGTCGTGGGGGTAGCGGAGATTCTCCAGACAGATGCACGCATCGCTCCCCGCGATATGTCCGGTGAGCTCCCGCAGGGCGCGGGCGCGCTCTTCTATATGCAACTCGGGCGCTTCGCCTGCGAGGGGCCCTTTCCCGTAGTGGAGCACGCAGGCCCGCACGCCTATGGCCAGGAAGAGGTCCAGCCACGCCTTGAGCGATTCGACCGTCTCCCTCAGGCTGATATCGGCGCCAAGGTCGAGATGCCCCTGCGGAATACGGACGCCGCAGTCGTCGGCCATTTCCCGGAAGGCGCGTCCGGTTTTCAGCGGATCGCCCCGCCCGAGGAGCTCCGCGCCGTCCTCGCTGGACAGCTCCGAGTGCCCCAGGCCGCAGCGGGCCATCGTGTCGATCTTCTCCTCGGGCGTCATACCGAGGCCGTAGAAGTAATTGGACCACACACTCACGTACATAAATAACCTCCAAATTATTGTTTCCAGCGGCTCAGCCACCGCTGTGCGTCCAGCCTGCGCCGCTCGGTTTCCTCGTTGTTAATGCGGATGCCGTCCGGGCCCACGTCCAGCACATCGCCCTCTTTGAGCCCCGGGGGAAGCGCCGCGGTATGGTACAGGCATTCCCGGCTGTCTGCCACTGCGCGGCAAACGGCCCACGGCCCCTCGACGCGATCGACGACCGAGCGCAGCGACGCGGCGAGGCTGACCCTCTCCAGCGGCGTATAGATGAGCCGCCCGTCGCCTCGCGCGCTCTCCATAAGCGTAATATGGCGCACGAGGAACGCCGCGGGTTCCACGGGCGTTTCTGACAGCGCGGGCAAACACCGGGCCGGAACGCGCCGCGCCAGCGTCATGTGCGGCTCGAGCGGCCGGTTATCAGGCGGAATGCCGATATCCGCGAGCGCCTGCTCCAGGCGCGCGTGCAGCCGCCTGAGCGCCGCGATGTCTCCGGCGAGCCGCGCGAATGCAATAAGCTCCCCGCCCCTGCGGAAGCAGTCGGCGCGATGAAGCGCCAGTGAAAAGGGCGCGGCTTCCCGTGCTGACGCCCGCATCGCGTCGCAGATCGCGAAAACCATGCCGGGCTGGCACTCGCCCAGGAAGCGAACCGTCGCGTGCAGGTTCTCAGGCCGCGTCGCCCGGCCTCCCAGCGTGTCGCGGATTATGCATGCTGCGCGGAACGCGGCGCGCCGCGACGCCTCATCCGGTTCAATCGCGACAAAAAGCCTCATCGCAGAGTTTTCCTTTCCGATGGCATCGGCGCGTTTTGCTCATTCCTATCGGCAAAGACCGGGTTTTGCCTGTCGATTAAAATTCCCGTCAGATTGACCAAAATCCCGGGGCTGTGAAAGCTTAGAATTCCACGCAGAGCAGGCTTTTGGCATCCAGTTAATATCATATGCGCTCCTTTTATGCATACCTGTCGTGAATTATGCACTACCTTCCGCCGGGGTTATTAACATCCCTTCCCAATTTTATAATCTTTTCGTTTTTCCCTGTTTTTAAAGCAAATTCGGGGGTATAATATAGATGGTTGCAGTGGTCGGCAGGCAACAGCAGCAAGTGTCAGTAGTGTCTTCTTCTTTCCCTCCTTGCTCCTCCCCGGATCGTATGATCAGGGGATTTTTTTGCCGCAAAAGCTCCGGTTACCGGAGCTTTTCTTCGTCGACGCGGATCGTCTCGGCTACAAGATAGAGCGGGCGGTTCTGGCTCTCGGCATAGATCCTCCCGATATACGCGCCCAACACGCCCAGCGACAGCAGCTGTATGCCGCCCAGGAACGTGATCGTGACCATCAGCGAAGCCCAGCCCGGCGACAGGGCGCGGCCGGTCAGCCGGACGACCAGCGCGTAGATGAGTATACCCAGCGCCACCAGCAGCGACAGCGCGCCCAGCTGGATCATGATCCGCAGCGGCTTGGTGGAGAAGGACAGTATCCCGTCGGCCGCGAATTTGAGCATCCGGCGCAGCGGGTACTTGGTCACTCCGGCGTAGCGTTCGTCGCGCTTGTAAAGTATCGGCGTCTGCCGGAACCCAAGCCACGCGACCATGCCGCGTATGAACCGGTTGTGCTCGGGCATTTTTCCGAAAGCTGCGACCACCCGACGGTCCATCAGACGGAAATCCCCGGTATCCTCGGGTATGTCGGTATCGGTCATGATGCGCAGGAACCGGTAAAAGAGCTTTGCGGTCAGCAGCTTGAACAGGCTTTCGCCCTTGCGCTTGACGCGCTTGGCGTATACGACGTCCCAGCCCTCCTGCCACAGTTTGACCATATCGGGTATCAGCTCGGGCGGATCCTGCAGGTCGGCGTCGATGATCACGACGGCGTCGCCGTCGGCCGCGCGGGTTCCTGCGGTCACGGCGGCCTGGTGGCCGAAGTTGCGCGAAAAGCTGATGACCCTGACATGGTGGTCGGCGGCGGCCAACTCCCGCAGTATGGGCAGCGTATCGTCGGTGGAGCCGTCGTTCACGTATATGATCTCGTAGTCAAATCGCCCGGCGAGCGCTTCGGTCAGGCGGCGATGGCATTCGCGGGCAACCTCCTGCTCGAAATACATGGGCACTACGACTGACAGCATGAATTGCTCTTTTCGCGGCATCGCTAATACTCCTTTATCGGTTTATTGGGCGCGCTGTCCCGGTTCGCGCAGCATGCCCCGGTACACGCCCGGCTCGGAGCTGTTGATCACATGGGCGCCACAGCACTTCTCGTAAAAGGCGGCCGGGCCTACCCAGCCGATGATCGCATACCCGTACCCGTATGCGCGCATCGCGTGAAGGCAGCTTAAAAGCAGCGCGCGCCCGACGCCTTTCCCGCGCGTCTCGGGCAGCACGCCCATCGGCCCGAAGAATCCGCGCGCGACCGAGTCCCAGCAGGCAAACCCCAGTATCTTCCCGTCCTGCACGGCGATATGGCAGGCCACCGGCATCCTGGCCATCGCCACATCGGTCTCGTCCTCCCACCCCGGCGAGAAGTTCGCCCTGACGAACGAGCGCACCAGACGCTTTTCCCCGACGAGCGCGGGACGGATCGATATACCCATTTCTTCCATTCGGGCATGCTCGGGCTCGAGCGGCGGCAGTTCGTACAGCTTGACCAGCATATCGGGCATATTCGTTTCCTCCTGTCCATTATGATCCCCGGTAGCCGATTCCATCCATCGGCGACAATAATATTAGTTTCGACGCGGTTCGTTTCTTCTCCTTCCATTATGCGCACTATGAGACGATGCGCAGAAAGGTATTCCAGGCTATCGACCGCGCGAAACCGTCGCGGGATCTCCCATTATATCACAGCTACAGGCGTAGCCTGAACCGGAGCGCGGCGCTTGTTTGCGTGCGTTTGCGTATGGTATACTGGTCTGGTTCGCGGCTGCGGCATATGAGGAGTAAAGCGATGCAAACGAATAAAACCGGCAGCTGGCAGGCCCAGTGGATTACCGCATCCGACGATATGCTCTCCGGGATCGAACGCTTTCCGGGCGGAGGGGTTCCGATGGGGAAATGGATATGGCCCCAGGCCGCGGTGCGCGTCTACATGCGCCGCGATTTTACCGTGGACGGTCCGGTGCGCACGGCGCGTTTGCGTTTCCAGTGCGACAACGAATTTACTCTTTATATAAACGGTCATACCGTCCGCCCCCGCAGGGACGGCGCGCTGTGGGACACGGGCGTCGCGGACGCCCGGGCGGGGAGTGCGCGTTCGGGCGATTCGCGCTGCAGCCCGTATTCGCGCGCGAAGTGGGGCGTTTCGAGGTACGCTATCGCTCCCCACGGGGCGTTATCCGCTCGGCGTGGACCGCGCTGGACGAAGGATTCCGCTGGGAGTTCTCGATACCCGAGGGCGCGCCGGCCCGCGTAACGCTTCCATCGGGACAGACCGAACACTATCCGCCCGGAGACCATTCGCTGCATATAGCGGCGCTCTGATTTATCATTATGTAATAAGAAGGTAGCAAAGATCATGCCAGACTCCGACCGTATGGAAAAGGCGCGGGACGACAGGAAAGTGGCCGTCGTGGCCTGCCCCGACTACGACCCGGCCCATGTCCGCGAGGCGCTGCTGCGGGCCCTGACGCTCCTTGACGCGGACGACCTTATTGCGCCCGGACAGGGCAGCGTCTATCTAAAGCCCAATATCGTCATGGCCGGACCGCCCGCCGCGGCGATCACCACCCATCCGACCGTCGTCGCCGAGCTCACAGGGCTTCTTTCGGGCGCGGGCTATACCGTCATCACAGGCGACTGCCCCGGCTTATATACGGACAGCCCTTCGCTGCGCCGCATATACCGCCAGAGCGGGTATACCGGGCCCGTGGAGGCGGCCGGCGGGCACATGTGCGACGACGCGTCGGGCGCGCGCGTGACGCTTCCCGGTGCTGCGGTGCTGCGCGAGATACCGATGGCCGCGGCGATGCGGGGCGCGGATCGTATCATCAACATCGCCAAGCTCAAGACCCACAGCCTGATGGGCATGACTGCCGCGGTAAAAAATCTTTTCGGCGTTGTGCCGGGCGTGCACAAGGCGGAGCTTCACGCCCGCTTCCCGCGCGCTGAGGATTTCGCGGAAGCGCTACTGGATCTGTGCGAATATGTCGGCGCGCCGCTTCATATCGTGGACGCGATTGTGGGCATGGAGGGGGCGGGCCCCACGGCGGGAACGCCGCGGTTCACAGGCGTTCTGCTGGCCGGGCGCAACCCGCACGCCGTCGATGTGGCGGCAGCCCGGCTGATGGGGATGAATCCCGAATCGATGCCGCTGCTGCGCCGCGCCGCGGCGCGGGGGCTGCTGGCGCCCGATTTCTCCGACGTCGCGCTTCTTGGCGATCCGCTCGAGCGCTTCATCGCGGATCCGCCCTATAAGCCCGCGGGGCTTCCGGAGCACTTCCTGCTGCGCACGTTCGGGCGTCTGGTGCCCGCGCGGCTCAAAGCACTGCTGCGCACGCAGCCCGTCGTACTCGCAGATCTTTGCGTCGGCTGCGGCTGCTGCGCGCGCGCCTGCCCCGCCCGCGCCATCGACATGTCCTCCGGGCGCCCTGTCATCGACCGGAGGAGCTGCATACGCTGTTTCTGCTGTCAGGAGCTGTGTCCGCGCCGCGCGGTGGAGCTGCGCAGAGGGTGGCGCGGCGGCAAGTAATGCGAATTCGGGCCCCCGTTTTTCGGGGGCCCGGGTGTTTTCTTTTGGGGTATCAGGAGGATGCGGGTGGTATGCACAGCGTCTGGCCGATGCGCAGCGCGTTGGGGTTGACGTTCGGGTTGGCGGCGCGTATCGCGTCGACCGTCACGCCGTAACGCCGGGCCAGGCGGTAGAAGGTATCTCCCGCGGCTACCGTATGTATGGTGTAACCCTCGGGGCAGACGCCGTTTCCGTTCCCATCAGCGGGCGGTATGCACAACGTCTGGCCGATGCGCAGCGCGTTGGGGTTCACATTCGGGTTGGCGGCGCGTATCGCGTCGACCGTCACGCCGTACCGCTGCGCCAGCGCAAAGAACGTATCGCCCGCGACCACGGTATGCACCCTGTACCCTTCCGGGCAGGGCGCCGCTTCGGCGGGCGGAATGCACAGCGTCTGGCCGATGAGCAGCG
>JBMNNN010000097.1:0-7830 GCA_050942555.1 Christensenellales bacterium | reverse complement strand
CGCTGGCTTCTGCCATAGGCTTCCCCGTTTTTTGCTCTATTCGGCTATCCATTTTCTCAGCAGCCGGGCGACTTCGTCGGGCCGTTTGTCTACAAATATCTCGATCTCCCGCCTATAGCTTAGTTCGTCCATATTCTCGGGAGACTCTTCCCGGGGGGCGGCATCCGCCTGCTGCTCCGCGCGGGCGGTATCGACTGGTTTTTTCCGGAACGTCATGATTCCCACAAGCACCAGCACAAACGCGAGCAGTATGCCGACTGCGCCCAGTATCAGCTTCTCGGTCAGCCACTGGGGCGCTTCCCCGGCTGCGGCGGGAACTGTTTCAGGGTCGGAAATCTCTACGAAGGGCAGCGCCGCCACATTGACCGACTCGCCCCCCGCTCCCACGGCATAGGCCGCGATGTCTCGTATCTGCTCGATCGCGCCCGCGTCCAGGCTTTCCCGGTTCACGATCACCGATGCCTTGATGTCCTGTATCGACCCCTGGGCCTGCTCCAGCCGCCGGATCGTCTGGTTGACCTGATAGGTCGTGGATGTCTGCAGCGAGCTTGAGCCCGACCGCGCGTCGTCCCCGGCGGGTCTCTTGTCGCGTATTTCCTCGACGGTCACGGGTGCGCCCCCGTCATAGAGCACGCTCTCGGTAGACTGCGCGTCGAAGTTCAGCGACACGCTGACCGCAGCCATGACCTGCCCGTCTCCAAACAGCGGCTCCAGCATCGAAAGGATCCGCGCCTCAAAATCCTTTTCGAGGTTCTTTTTTAATGCGTAGCGTTCCGACGTCATGCTGAACGCGTTCTCGTTTCCGCCGCCGATGAGGTTCATGTTCGAGTCGACCACCGACACGTTTTGCGGGGACAGCCCCGTTACGCTTCCCGCTACCAGATTGCGGATCGCCTCCACCTTGTCGGCCGGCAGCGTCCCGTATGTGAGATGAAGCACCACCGAAGCCGTAACGTCGGGGCGCTCGTCGGGCAGCATGAATATATCGTTATCGGGAATGCTCAGCGTCACGATGGCGCTTTTGACGCCCGCTAGCGTTTCGATCGTCTTTTGCAGCCTGTCCTGCAGCTGAAATACCAGGATCTTGTCCCGCTCCGACTCGGTGGTTCCCATCGTGGAGTTGTTCATATACAGATCATAGCTGAATCCCGACCGGGGGTAGCCCTCCGCCGCCAGCAGCATGCGGCATTCCTCTTCCCTGCGGGCGTCCACGAGCAGTGTGGACTCACCCTGCAGCCGGACGCTCACGCCCATATCGGTAAGCTTCTGGTATATCTCCCCTGCCTCGGCGGTGGAAAGCCCGGCGTACAGCACCGAGTACTGCGTCCGGTTCACAACTGCCGTAGTCAGCGACAGGACGGCAATGAGCAATACGGCGACCACGACGAGCCGCTTGCGCTTTCCGGAATCCATCCGCGTCCAGAATCCCTTGAGTTTGCCAAACAAAGACGATACGCTCATGTCTGTTCCTTACACCTGCATCCGCATGATTTCCTGATACGCCTCGACGATCTTGTTGCGCACCTGCAGCGTATACTGAAGCGTCAGTTCGGCCTGTGCCATATCCACCATCGCGGCGGCCAGGTTGTTGATGTCGTCCGAAATAATTTGTTCGGTGCTCATGTTGTTCGTGTGCTCGGCCGACAGCAGATCCTTCAGAATATGCGCGAAAGCGTCGGGTTCGCCGCTTTTCCCGGCTTCCGACAGCAATTGTCCGACGCGCTGCAAGTTTTGCGCACCTGACAGACTCTCGATCATCGTGGTTTCCTCCTTTATGGAACGCGCGGACGGCGTGCCTGGGCAGGCCGGCTCGCGGCTGACTGATCCGGTACCGAAAGGAATACACGGTACCGGGGATATTCCGTTTACTAACCGCTGATTAAAAAAGGAGTCAGAGGCCGATCTCCAGCGTTTTGGTCAGCAGGCTTTTCGTTGCGTTCAACGCGGTCAGATTGGCTTCGTAGGAGCGCGTGGCCGCTATAAGATCCAGTATCTCGCGCGTCGTGTCCACATTCGACATCGTGACAAACCCGTATTCATCGGCGTAGGGGTTTCCCGGATCGTATACGACGCGGAACGGGGATTCGTCGCTGCCGATATCCGACACCGTGACCCCGGCAGTGTGCGCGTCCTCAAGATACTGCTCGAACGTGAGCACATCCCCGGGGGAGAGCGCTACGGTGCGCCTGCGATAGGGCTCCGACTCGTCGGTCCGGATCGTATCGGCGTTTGCAATATTCTGTGCGATGACCTCCATGCGGGCGCGCTGCGCGGCAAGTCCGCTCATGCTGATGCCAATCGCGCTCTGCGTGATGCTCATTGCTATCTCCCTTCGTTGATCGCGGCCTCAATCTGGCGCAGCTCCATCGCGATCTTGCGTACGAGCGCGTTGTAAGCGAGGCTGTTTTTGGCAAGCTCCGCCATTTCCTTTTCGATATTAACGTTGTTGCCGTTCGCGTTGGCCGGATCGGCCGACATGGCGATCTCATATTCCCAGCGGGTCGAGCCGTCCTTTACGCCCTCGCCCGCCGCCCTGGCCTCTATCCTCTGGGCGGTATACCCGGGGGTTTCGGCGTTGGCGATATTGTTCGTGATCACCTGGTGGTTGACCCAGGCCTTGTCAAGCCCGTTTCGGATTACCTGTACCTGATTGAAAACACCCGGAAGCATCGTATCCTCCTCATACTATATCGCTACTTATATATAAGCTGCCGCGCTTTGTTTCAAACATATGGTAAACAAAAATGGTATAAATATGCATTAAATCGTATATGAGAATGATGAGCTATGAGCATATAAAAAGAATGCGATCCGAGTTTATTTGAGCCGTCTTTTGCGCAGTATCTGCACGATCAACCATACTCCCAGAACCGACGCGCCCGCAAAGCCCGCCACGCCCAGAAGCGGTATATCGAGTATCCGCGGCTGCATCGCCGTCGTGCAAAGAAGGCAGCTGCCCAGCAGCATTGCCGCATCCAGCAGCGCGATCACGACGCGGTTCACCATCGCGTCCAGCGAGCGCAGGGGCTGGGTTGACCCGGCGATCTCCACATTAAGGCGCGTCTGCCCCTTGAGCGTTCTGCGGATGAGATCCGACAGCTGTCCGGGAAGCTCGACCGATTTGCGCCCTGAATGCAGTAGCGCGCGGCCGATATGCTGGACTTCCTTTTCCCAGTCCACGGCGTCCCCCGCGATATGGCCGGCCAGTATTTCCACGAAACTGGTATCAGGGGAGATCCGCTGCAGCACTCCCTCCAGCGTCATGATGCCGCGCCCCAGCATCGTATAGGCCGGCGGCATCCGTATGCCGCTCGCGCGCGCCAGCGCGACAAACTCGCCCAGTATCCTGCCGATATTGAGCTCTCCAAGCGGCTTATCGCCGTACCGGACCAGCAGCTCGTCGATATCGCCGTACAGCCTGCTGTGGTTGGATTCGCCCGAGGGCTGACCGACCGCCAGCAGGAACCGTTCCAGCGCCTCGGCATCGCGGCGCACGACGGCAAGAGCGGCCTCGCGGATCATATACCTGTCGTGGGCCGACAGCTTTCCCATCATGCCCAGATCGAGCCACACGATGCGCCCCTCCCGGATCCGGAGATTGCCCGGGTGCGGGTCGGCGTGAAAGAAACCATCGTCCAGTATCTGCCGCACATAGCCTGCGGCGAGCTTGCGGCCGATGTCGCCCATATCGTACCCGAGCCCGGTAAGCGCGTCGGTCTGGTCGATCGGAATGCCTTCGACGTGCTCCATGACCAGCACCTTCGACGTGGTGAGCGACTGCTCCACCTGCGGGCAGGCCATATATGCGACGTCTCTGTTCAGCTCCGCGAACATGCGCATGTGCCCGGCTTCCAATAGGAAATCCATCTCCTCCTGGGCCGTGGCCCACATCTCGGAGAGCACCGCTCGGAAATCCACGATGTCCCCGGGGCCACTCGCGATGCGCAGGAGGTCGGCTGCCCTTCGCAGCAACGTGATATCCCGCGCCATCGTCTCCCGGATGCCCGGGCGCTGCACCTTTACGACGACCCTGCGCCCGTCGCGCAGCGTCGCGGCGTGCACCTGCGCGATCGAAGCCGAGCCCAGCGGCTCCTCATCGAGCGTCTCGAACACCGTATGCGGCGGTACGCCGTACTCGTCCTCAAGTACGCGGAGCACCGTCTCATAGGCCATCGGCGCAACGTCGGCCCGCAGGTGCTCCAGCTCCGCCAGATACGCGGCCGGGAGCATGTCCTGCCGCATCGACATGATCTGGCCGATCTTGATGAACGTGGGGCCAAGCGCTTCCAGCATCAGCCGGAGCTTCTCGGGCGTGATTCCATGGAGTATGCCGTACCTGCGCAGCACACCCAGTATCTGCCGCAGCCGCAGCGCGGTTCCGGTTCGGAGGCCCTTTTTAGTCTTCACCGCTGTCCTCGTGTTCCCCGCCGCGCTTCTCGAGCGCCTCGACCCGCGCGGCCAGCGATTGAAGCTCGTCGGCGCGGACATACCCCATACGCTCGAGCGTCCGGGCCAGCGTTTCATCGGTCACGGGGTCGCTCTGCGGCGCGCCCGGGGCATCGGGCTGCGCGGCAGCCGCGCATTTGCGGCGCAGCTCCTCGTTGGGCACCCTGCCCTGTCCCAGGGTCATCCTGCCCTTCTCAATCAGCATCCGGGCGGTATCGCCGGATTTCTCCACGGCGATCGCCGCCGCGCCGATACCGGCCAGCAGCAGTTTTTTGATTTCATCGGTCAGCATGGGATATCCCTCCCGTCAGCAGCATTATAGTATATGATTCCTATTATAACAAGCTTTGGGCCTGCCATGCGCGGGAATAAGAAACACCCGGCGGCGCGGCGCGCCGCCGGGAGAGAATTCCGTCAGTTTATACCGGGTTTATCATTTGTTAGCTCACGCGCCGCGCGAGGGACGGTACAACTGCTTCCGGCATGCCGCGTCGACCAGGCAAAGCACCAGGCAAATGAACGACACGATCAGGAACCAGAACAGGCCCGAGATCACAAATACGAAAAACGCGCCCAATAAATATCCCGAATTGGGCGGCGAAAGCGTCAGCGCGAGCGCCGAGAGCGCGGCAAGTATCGCGGCGGCGACGCCGATTGCGCCCCCGCCGGGGCACAGGCATTGCACAAGCCCGTCACGGTGTTCCGAGCCCAGCACCGCTGTCAGTATGATTATAAGCGCCAGCGCAAAAAGCGCGAACGCGAATACGAACGGGATGACCGCGGCAAGCAGGGGCAGCAGCCCCAGATATGCCAGCAGCGCCGTCAGGAACCCCAGCACAAGACCGGCGATCAGGCTTGCAGGCACCGCGCAGCGCGAGCAGATGGTTCTGTCGGTATAGCTCATGGCACAATACTCCTTTCCTAAGGATGGCCGGTGTGCTGTATAGCCACTGGCCCCTGATTTTACTGTATGCGTATACATGGACAGGCGTTCGCCGAAAGAGCCGGCGCAAACCGGCTCACGCCGATGCCCGCCCGGAAATATCATGGTAGCGAGGTGGTTCTCGTGCAGTATATGATCATTGCAAAAACGGTGGAGCAGCAATTCCTGTACCGGGATACGCTGATGGTAGACGCGGTGGTGCATTTCCCTCAGCTTGCGGGCCCGGATTCCGATGGCATTGACGACATCAATACCTATTACCGCCAGCGCGCGGCGTCGCTCATCGGGTACGCGGAGGAGACGCTGTATCCCGCCGCGGTGGAGCAGTACCGCAACGCGCAGATGAACGGATACCCGTTCAACCACTATATACTGCTGCAAACGTTCGAGATTACGTGCAGGTCGTCGCTGCTGAGCCTTTATTCCGACATATACGAGTATACGGGGGGCGCGCACGGCCTGACCACGCGGACCTCCGAAACATGGAAGGTGGACGAAGGCCGCCGACTGGAGCTAGGCGACCTGTTCGTCGAAGGATATGATTACATGGGCGTCATCATCCCCGCGATCGAGGCCGAGGCGGCGCGCCGGCAGGCAGCCGGAGAGGCCGAATATTTCGATGATCTGCCCGCGAACATCCGCCGCTATTTCGACGAGGAAAACTATTACCTCACGCCGGCGGGCCTCGTCATATACTATCCGCTCTACACGATCGCCCCGTACGTGTCGGGCATACAGGCTTTTACCATTCCCTACGGGCTGCTGGTTCGCAACAGGCCGCCCGGGCCGCCGCCCGCCACCGAGGCGGAAATTCCGTGGCAGAGCGCGGAACCGGCCGTACCGTAACCGCGCTACACCGGCAGCAGCGACGGGAAGAAGACGCCAAGCAGTATTCCGGCTGCGGCGGCGCCCGCGATAATGAGTATCGGATGGACTTTCCGCCTAAGCGCGACGAACGAGAGCGCCGCGATGGCCAGTCCTCCCAGGTTCAGCCAGTCGCCGGGCCGCAGCAGCGACTGTCTGATCTCCGCAAGCGTCATGCCGTCGCGCAGGAGCGCGGTGCGGGCCACGAATATGCATGCCGCCGCGACAAGGCCCGTCACCACCGGCCGCACCCCATAGAAGATCTTTCGGCTTAGCGGAGTGCGCTGAAACCGCATATATATGCCCGATATGCTCAGTATAATAATGAGCGACGGCAGCGCGACGCCCAGCGTCGCCGCCGCGCTTCCCCCCAAGCCCGCTACCCTGTACCCGACAAACGTCGCGGAGTTGACGGCGATCGGGCCCGGCGTCATCTCGGAAATGGCGATAATATCGATGAACTCGGGAGCGCTCAGCCATCCGTGCAGCGTGACCTCGCGCTCGATCATCGATATCATCGCGTAGCCGCCGCCGAACGCGAACAGGCCGATCTTGAAGAAGGAATACAAAAGCTGCAGATAGATCATGGGCGGGATTCCTCCCCCTGATCGGGAGCCGTGTTATCCTTATGGGGACGCACACCGTAGAGAGCGAGTCCCGCCACCGCGCCCCCCAGTATCACCCATATCGGGCTTACCGAGAAGAACGCGACCAGCGTCGCGGAGATGGCGGCCAGCGCCACACCGAACGCGTCGCGTATCGAGGAGCGGCCCACCCGCAAGACCGCCGCCCCGATGAGCGCGACCACCGCGGCCCGTATTCCCGCGAAGGCCAGCTTCACGAACCTGTTTTCGCTGAAGGTGCCAAAAAACGCGGCGATCACCGAGATGATGAGAAAGGATGGCAGGATCACGCCCAGCGTCGCAGCCAGCGCGCCCGGCCGCCCGTACAGCGTGTACCCGATGAGCGTCGCGGAGTTAATGGCGATCGCGCCCGGTACAGCCTGGCTGAGCGCCAGTATGTCGGTAAGCTGCTCGCGCGATATATAGCGCCGCCTCCCCGTAACCTCCCGCTCGATGAGCGGCAGCATCGCGTAGCCCCCGCCGAATGTGAAAAGACCGATTTTAAAAAACGTGAAAAACAACTCGGCCAGCTTTTTTATTCTGTCTCGACGAATATACGATCACCCCAGGTCACGGCTTTTCCGCAGGGCCCGAGCGTTTCCGCGCCTGCCCGTGCGCGCCTGCCCATTATAGCGGCTTTTCCCGGCTTTGACAACAAAGCGGCG
This sequence comes from Christensenellales bacterium, assembly GCA_050942555.1. GTDB lineage: Bacteria > Bacillota > Clostridia > Christensenellales > UMGS416 > JAAYXU01. The sequence continues at coordinate 289 of JBMNNN010000097.1, read as the reverse complement.
GGTTCGCTCCGGCAGCCGGGGCGGCCCGATCCGATCCCCATTATTGGCGCAGTTCAACAAAAAGCGCAGGTATGCTATTTTTTGGTTGTATATGGGCGACTCCTCCATTATAATACAAATGGGGCCGATGTGAATGGGGAGGTAATAAATATGAGACCCTGGATAATGTACGGGCGTCAAACATAGGTTACACTTTTCCGAAAGAAAAACTTCGATCGGTCTTGTCAAGGGTAGGGTGGAGATTTGCGCAGCAAATACGACCCGACCTTGACAAAGCGAATCGTGGTAT
>JBMNNN010000096.1:0-7840 GCA_050942555.1 Christensenellales bacterium | reverse complement strand
CCTTTTCAATACCGGGCCTTATTCATCGCTGTGCGGGATCCTATCTTTTACGCAAAAAAACGGAGCGACATGGTCGGTCGCCCCGCAGGTTTATCGCTTGCTCCCCTTCGTGCCGCGGCTTCCCGCGTGGTAATGAGACAGCAGGTTGGTGCCGTAGGCGTAGTTGTTGCGGCGCTTCTCGCGGTGCGCCTCGAAAGCCTGATCGATGAGCCGGTCGATGAGCGCCGGGAACGATATGCCCATCGGCTCCCACAGATAGTACGCGAAGGAGCCGGGCAGCGTATTGATTTCGTTGACGTAGAGCGCCCCGTCGGCCTTATCGATCATATAGTCGACCCGCACGACGCCCTTTAAATCCATCGCGCAGAATATGTCGACAGTCATTTTTTGGATCCGTTCGGTCATTTCGTCACCGACAGGCGCGGGAAGGATGCGCGACAGGCTGCGCATCCCCTCGGTCTCCTTGCCGCCTTTGCCGCCGTGCATGTATTTCTGGTCGAATGTCAGAAACTCCTTCCAGCTGACGGGCTGCTCGCATACCGACGCCTCGGCGCGGCAGCCGATGCCGAGCGCCGAGCAGTTGATTTCGGTGCAGTCGATGCCCTGCTCCACCAGTACCCGCCGGTCGAATCCCAGCGCCACCGCGATGGCCTCCTTAAGGCCCTGCCGGTCCTCCGCCCGGGATATGCCGATCGACGAGCCGAGGTTCGCGGGCTTGACGAACATCGGGTAGCGGAGCGCCTGCTCGATGCGCGCGACGACCGCGCCCACATCCTGCTCCCACTGCCCGCGCTCCAGCGACGCGAAGGGCAGCACCGGAAACCCGCTACCGATAAAAAACCGCTTCATGCCGATCTTGTCCATGCCCAGCGCCGAACCAAAGACGCCCGGGCCCGCGTAGGGTATGCCCGCGATCTCAAGCAGCCCCTGCAGCGTCCCGTCCTCGCCGTTCATGCCGTGCATCGCGGGAATGACGGCGTCCAGCGCATGAAGGGGAGCGCGTCCGGATTTAAAAAACCGGCCGCGGGGATTGCTTTCGTACAGGCCGCGCGTGCCGTATGTCGACTCGATATAAACCTCGGCAACCTCCTGCGGGTCGAATGCGTTCAGGAACCCGATGTCGAGCAGGCGGGGGCCGGTATACCACCGGCCGTCGCGCGCGATGTAGACGGGGATGAGATCGTATTTGCTGCGGTCCGCGTTCTCCAGAATCTGATGTCCGGTGATGACCGACACATCGTGTTCGCATGTCCTGCCGCCGAATACGACGGCGATATTCTGTTTTCCAGGCATAGTATCCCTCCGATAATTGCTACTGCTCGTAATGATCGGGCAGATCGTTCTCAAAAAGCACCACGTCGCCTGCGCGCGTCAGGGCGGCCAGCTCCCGGCTGGCCTCGGCCAGATTGCGCGTCCGCAGTATCGTGCCGCCGAACCCGCCCTGCCGGAGTCCGCGCTCCATCGCCTCGCCGTTTCGCGAAACCAGTATCGCGACGTCGGCCACGGCGACCATGTTTCGGCCGAACGCCTCGTTCTCGCGCTCCTCGGCCTCGCCCAGCTCCACAAGTCCCGGCGTTACGACGATCCTGCGGCCCTCGAACGCCGACAGCACCTCGAGCGCCGCCTTTGCGCCGTCGGGGCTCGAATTGAACGCGTCGTCGATGACGGTGACGCTGCCGCCCGTATTGAGAAGCTGCAGGCGGTGCTCGACTGGCTCGGCCAGCCGGATGCCGGCCGCGATTTCGTTCATCGTGAGGCCCAGCTTGCGGGCTACCGCGGCGCAGCCCAGTATGTTTATGATATTGTGGCGGCCCAGCAGCCGCGTCGCGCACTCTATCGCGTTTCCCTCGCCGTCCACCAGCGTGAAGCGGCTGCCCTCGGCGGTCACGCGGATATCGCGCGCCGTCATGTAGAGCGGATCGCCGTGGCCGTCTATACCGAATAGAATCCGGTTGCCCCGGGTCCTGCGGTAGAGCTCCAGACAGACCGCGTTGTCCGACGGGAAGAAGGCCCAGCCGTCAGACGGCAGCGCTTCAACAAGCTCGTATTTCGTGCGGGCGACGTTGTCGAGCGAGCCGAACGTCTCCAGATGCTGCGGCCCGACCGACATGAGCAGGCCGTACTGCGGCGCGACCAGCTCGCACATCTCCGCGATATCCCCCCGGTGCCGTGCGCCCATCTCGGCGACGAAGACCTCTTCACGGCCCGTCATCTGCTCGCGTATGACGCGGGCCACGCCCAGCGGCGTATTGTAGCTGTGGGGGGTGACCTTCGTATCGAAGCGCTGCGCGAGTATCGTTCCCAGTATCATCTTCGCGCTGGTCTTGCCGTAGCTTCCGGTGATGCCCACCCGGATCATTCGGTCCCACGCCGCCAGCCTTTGCTTGGCGTCGTTGAAATACCAGCGGTTGATCGCGTTTTCCACCGGCCGCATCAGTATGCCGGTCAGCACCACGAAAAGGGGCTGCGTCATGACCGTCGCCGCATAGTACGCGACCAGCGGTATCGCGGTCTGGGCGGCCCGCCAGGCGGATGGCAGCATCCGCGTCAGCGCGTAAACCGGTATGATCAGCGCCGCTGCACACACCGCCGACAGCGCGGCATGTGCGGTCAGTAGACGGCGGATCCGCGCTGTGAATTTCAGCGGCTTTTTGTGGAGCGCGCGCAGGAAGCGCACGGCGCTCCATACGCCGACGGCCGCCGCGGGAAGGATCGCCGCAGCCCATCCGGCCACTTCGGACGGTATATCGGCCGGGATCGCCAGCGCCGCCGCAAGCAGTATGGCCGAGAGCGCGGCCGCGCACGCCGCTCCGGCGGCCAGCGCGCGCACCATCCGGCGCGTGTCGGTTCGCAGCCAGCGCATGTATTGGGGGGGCTTGTATGCCTCCAGTTGCCAGGCGTGGACGCAGGGCAGCGACAGCGGCATGGCCGCGATCGCCAGCAGCCACAGTCCAAAAAATGAGAGCGTCATCTCTCTCCTCCCAGAAATACGTCGGTTATCCGCACGAAGCGCTCGAACTCATCAAGATACGCGAAGTGCCCGGCTCCTTCAAATACCACGAGACCCGCGTCGGGGATTTCCCGCTCCATGATCCTGCCGAACGCGAGCGGCGTTTCCCGGTCGTCCCCGCCCCATATGAGCAGCGTGGGCACCGCGATTTCGCGCAGGAACGGCCGCAGGTCCTGGTTGACGACGCGCACGAACGTCGCGCGCATCGTTTCGTCCAGTGCGCGGTAGTCCGCCGAACCCGTGCGCGCCCGCAGCCATTCCTCGATATCAAGACCCAGCGCGCGCAGCAGGCGGCGCAGGCCGCTTAGGCGGGCCATGCGCTTCATCAGCTTATAGACGTACACCTTCCAGTAGTATTTGATCCCGCGCCGCGGAATAAGCCCGGCGCTTCCCGTGAGGATGATGCGCGAGAACCTTCCGGGATACCGCGCCGCCGTCAGTATCGCAACCCTTCCGCCAAACGAATGCGCGATGACCGGGACGCCGACAAGCGCGTGCCGCTCCATGAACGCATCGAGCATCGCCGCGTACTCGTCGACGCTCCAGGGCACGGGTGGCTTACCACTTGCTCCAAAGCCCGGGAAGTCGAGGCTGTAGACCGTATGCGTCGGCGCGTAGTGCCGGGCGACCGGCAGAAAGCTGTCGGCCGATCCGCCCCAGCCGTGCAGCAGCACGAACGGCGGGCCGTCGCCCTCGACGCGGCAGTGAACCGCAGTGTCCATTATCGTCTCATGGATGTCTCGCGTCATCAGGTCATCTCCTTTGGGCTGTGCGCGGCGGAGCTGAACAGCCGGGACAGACGCGCAACGCCCGTCTCGATTTGCGCGGGTTCCAGCCGCGAGAAGCCCAGCCGGACATAATTGCGCCCGCTGCCTCCGGGAAAGAACGAGTCCCCCGGCGCGTAGGCCACGCCGTATTCAGGCGCCCTGTCGGCCAGCGCCCGCGCGTCTGTCCCGGCCGGGAACTCCAGCCAGAACGAGAAGCCGCCGCTGCCTGCTGTCCATCTGGCCAGGCCGGTCATGTGGCGGCGCAGCGCAGCGTCCATCGCGGCCATGCGCTCCCGGTAAATTTTCCGGCAGTACCGCAGATGGCGCTCCAGATAACCCCTCTCGCAGAAGGCCCACAGCCCCGCCTGGTGCAGAAGGCCGGTGTGGATGTCTTCATTATACTTAAGGTGATACAGATAGTATGCCAGCGCTTTGGGAGCCAGCAGCCATCCCACGCGCAGCCCCGGGAAAAGCACCTTGGAAAAGCTACCCGCGTATATGACGCACCCGCCTCCGTCGAGCGCCTTGAGCGAAGGGTAGGCCGTTCCGTCGTAGCGCAGTTCCTCGCTGAACCCGTCTTCCAGCACCGGCACGGCGTACCGCTGCGCCAGGGCCAGCACTTCCCGGCGGCGTCCCATCGTCATGTTGACGCCGGTCGGGTTGTGGTAGGTGGGTATGAGATAGAGGAGCGCCGGACGCTCCTCCCGGAGCACCCGCTCCAGCGCTTCGGGATCGATGCCCTCTGCGTCCATCGGCACGCCCGCGCAGTGGACGCTGCAGGCCGAGAACATGCCCAGCGCGCCGTTGTAGGTCGGCGACTCGCACGCGACCGTGTCGCCCGGGCGGCACAGCGCGCGCACTGTGAGCTCCAGCCCCTGGCGGAACCCGTTGACGATCAGCAGCTCATTGCCGCCGCAGTCAATGCCCTTGGCCTCCAGGTAGCCTGTGAGATAGCGCCGCAGCGGCTCGTAGCCGCGCACGTAGCCGTAGTTGAGGAGCACGGCGCCCTCGTTTGCCAGCACGTCGTTCATGCACTTGCGGAACGCGTCCACCGCGAAAAGCTGGTGGTCGGGCGCGAGCGACGTGAACGATATGACGTCCCGGCCGCCCTGCCGCACCGCGCCGATCCCCGTCCGGTAGCGCACGTATTCCCGCACCGTCTCATTGATCCGCGTCTCCCAGTCGATGGCCCCCTCGGCCCGCTGTCGCTCGGCCCTGATATCGCCGCGCACGTAGGTTCCCCGTCCGGGCCGCACGTCGGCAAGCCCGCCGTCGGCCAGGCATCCGTATGCCTCGTCGACGGTATTCCGGCTGAGCCCGAGCAGCCGCGCCATTTCCCGGGAAGCCGGAAGCTTGCTCCCGGCAGGAAGCGCGCCCGTGAGTATCATGCCCCGGAGCGCGCTGTGGAGCTGCAGGTAAAGCGGTTGCCGACTGTCGCGGTCGAGCTCAATATGCACGGGATTCACCTCCCAGCCCTGTTGTCTTATTGTACACATCGCGGGAGAAAAATGAAAGGGCCGCCGCGCATTTGTTTTGCGGGAAAAGCGGCATGAAAAAGCATGAGCGAGCAACCGAACAGGGTCGCCCTATCGCATACGATGCAGATTTCCGTTAACTATTCGCTTTAACTCTCCTGCCAAATGTATCCATGAGCAAAGTTGCGGCAAATCCGGCGGCGAAGCACACGGCACTTAATATGATTTCCGTCATCCCCTGGTAGGCAACGGGAATAATCGCGATCGTCGAGGCGATTACAAAGCCCAATATCATATAGGAGGCAACCGAATAATGCCTTTTATACAGATAGTCGACGGTGCGCGCCAGTGCAAGGATCGTTGTCAGTATGCCTGCGACAAGCGGTATGACGACTTCCGGTGCGAGGACTTTTATTCCCGCCGTCATGGGCTCATAAAGCCCGAGGTAAATGAAAATGGAGGAAGATGACAGCCCCGGCACGACGATCGATATGCCCCAGAGTATACCGCACACGAGGTACCACCATATATTGGGCCGTACCGAGATCAGTGCCGGACTTTTCAGCAGTAACAAAACGGTGAGCACCACTGCGGCGCTGACAACAAGCGACACCCATACCCCTGCCTTCCGGTCCGCTTTCTCCACTTGCCGGAAAAGGGAAGGGATCATGCCGCAAATAAGCCCGATGAAAAGCCATACCGCAACGGTATACGAAGAACGGAACATCCAGTTCACAACGCCTGCCAGGCCTACGACCCCCAGCAAAAACCCGATCAGGACCGGCAGCAGAAGCCTGCCATGCGTTTTGAATGCCTTGACAGGGTGGGCCAGAAGCGCCATCATGGGCTGGTATATGCCGAAAATGACGCAGAGCACGCCGCCGCTGATGCCCGGGAGTATGGCGCCAATACCCATTATAACCCCCTGCAGCATGCGTCCGATCCAGCCTAAAGCTGTACGGCTGACTGACACAATCCTTTGATCGGCTCTATCCGGCGTCTGCTCTTTTTCGCTCATAGCCTTTGCTCCTCCGGGGCTTCGCGGGAGCGCTCCTGCCATTCCTGGGCCATACCAAAGGCCCCGTGAAGGGGGCTAAAGAATGGAAGAGCGGGGAACCCCATAAATTTTCAGGGTTTGCAGGAGAGGAGCAACGCAGCGGCACGAAAGAACCCCACCGCGAAGCGATCGGGGAACAGCGAGTGGGCGCAGTTTGCTCCGCACCGAAATGCGAGGCTGATTATAACACAGTATATTTTGGAATTCAAGCGTGCATTATCTCATTTGTATCAACCATAACGGCCCGCATCTCCTTATAATCGCCAAAACCTTGACAATCCTGCGCCTTATACCTATAATATGAACCATATTTGCAAACGGCAAAGACAGAGGTCATTTCCGGGGAAATCCCTCATGCAGCGAGCCGGGCGGGTGCGAGCCGGCGGGCGGATTCCGGAGAAGCCACCTCCCGAGCCGGCGGCGAGGAGCCGTGCGGGAGCGCCCGATACAGCGCGCGCAAGGGCCCGGCTTCGCCGGGAATTTGGGTGGTACCGCGAACCTTCGTCCCAAAGCGAGGACGAAGGTTTTTATATGCCAGGAACCGAACAGAGGAGTGATTACGATGAATCAATTGACATCCGGTGAGCTGAGAAGCCGCTATCTTGAATTCTTCCGATCCAAAGGACACGCGGTGATCCCCTCCGCGTCGCTGATCCCGGAGAACGATCCGACCGTGCTTTTCACGACAGCCGGAATGCACCCGCTGGTGCCGCATCTGCTGGGTGAAAAGCATCCGGCCGGAACCCGGCTCACCAACGTGCAGAAATGCATACGCACCAACGACATCGATGAGGTCGGGGATGCGAGCCATCTCACATTCTTCGAGATGCTGGGCAACTGGTCTCTGGGCGACTATTTCAAGGCCGAGGCAATCGCATGGAGCTGGGAGTTCCTGACTTCTCCCGAGTGGCTTGGAATCGATCCGGCGAGGCTTGCGGTCAGCGTGTTTGCCGGCGACGAGGACGCCCCCCGCGACGAGGAATCCGCTGCGCTGTGGCGGGAATGCGGCCTTCCGGCCGAGCGCATATTCTATTTGCCCAAGAAGAACAACTGGTGGGGCCCCGCCGGGCAGACCGGTCCGTGCGGGCCTGATACCGAGATGTTCATCGTCCGCGACCAGGCGCCCTGCGGGCCTTCGTGCAGCCCGGCCTGCGACTGCGGACGGTATCTGGAGATATGGAACGATGTGTTCATGCAGTACAATAAAAAGGCGGACGGCACATTCGAGCCGCTCAGGCAGCGCAATGTAGACACCGGCATGGGCCTGGAACGCACCATCACGGTGCTTCAGGGCAAAAACTCGGTGTACGAGACCGACATGTTCGCGCCGATACTGGGCGCGCTGTCGGAGCTTTCGGGCAGGGAGTATGGCGAGAGCCCCGACATCACGCGCGCGATGCGTATCGTCAGCGACCATATCCGCACCGCCACGTTCATACTGGGCGACCCGAAGGGCGTAACGCCTTCGAACGTCGATCAGGGCTATGTGCTGCGCCGCATCATCCGCCGGGCTGTTCGCTTCGGGCGCAGG
>JBMNNN010000095.1:0-7988 GCA_050942555.1 Christensenellales bacterium | reverse complement strand
TCCGGTGCAGTAATTTTTCCATGCACCCCCTCCATTTTACCATATCCTACGGGCTTTTGCTGGGCTTCCTGCCGGTTGTTGTTCACGGATTCAGGATAATAATAAACATAATTAAATGACGGAGTAAGAGAAAATGCAGAAAAAAATGGTAAGAAGGTATTGGTACTGGGCGGCACCGGCGCCATGGGGGTCTATCTGGTTCCACAGCTTGCGCAAATGGGCTACGATGTCCATGTTGTTTCGCTCGACAAAAAAGAGAGTACCAGTCCGAATATCAGCTATTTCCAGGCAGACGCAAAGGACTGCGATACCCTGCGCGCGATACTGCGGAATAACTATGACGCGATCGTCGACTTTTTGCTTTACTCGACGATACAGTTTCTGGACCGATACAGAATACTGCTGAGCAATACGAAGCACTATATTTATCTGTCCTCGTACAGGGTATTCGCGGGCAGCGACGCGCCGATCAACGAGGATTCCGCGCAGCTTCTTGATGTTTCCGATAACAAGCGGTTCCTTGCCACCGACGACTACGCGCTGGTAAAGGCCCGTCAGGAAGATATCCTTGAAAACTCCCGCTTTCGCAACTGGACGATCGTGCGCCCGGCGATCACGTATTCAAAGCTGCGGTATCAGCTGGTGACGCTGGAGGCCAATACGGTGGTGGCGAGGGCATTTAAGAAGCGGCCGGTCGTCCTTCCCAGGGAAGCGCTTGCCGTGCAGGGCACGATGACCTGGGCCGGCGACGTGGCCAAAATGCTGTCCCGTCTGGTGCTGAATCCCGACGCCTGCACGCAGGCTTATATCGTCTCCACCTGCGAGCACCACACATGGGAAGAGATCGCAGGGTATTATCGCGACGTGATCGGATTGGAATATGTTGCGGCTGACATGCGGACATACCTGAAAATACTGGGCAGCGACGATATGGAGTCGCCAAAAGCGTACCAGCTCCGGTACGATCGCTGTTTTAACAGGATCATCGACAACTCGAAAATACTGCGGATCACCGGTTTATCGCAGTCGGAACTGATGCCGCTCAGGGACGGCCTTGCAAAGGAACTGGCCGCGCTGCCCCAAAACACTGTCTGGAGCAGCGACGGCGGCATCGGAGAAAGGATGGACGCGTTCCTTAAGGGTCTCCGCGGATGACAAACCGGCGCTAAGACCGGTGAGCATAGCGACCGGTACCGTCGCTTCATGCGCGGATCGCTCGGGCTGTCGCCTGAGCGTTTTTCTTATCCCGGTATGAACGATGATGGAAGCATCTCCTGTTTGAAGACGCCCGGAAAATGCGTTATAATGAATCGACCGTGCGAGGGGGTGAGTGCATGAAGGCGGACGCACCGCCCGATTGGCTGCGCGCGCTGGCGCAGGAATTCAGGGAGCGCGGCTGGGCGCTCTACGCGGTGGGGGGCTGGGTGCGGGACCGGCTGCTGGGCCTTCCATCGCACGACGTGGACCTGTGCGGGCCCGCGCTCCCGGGGCCGCTCATCGAGGGTCTGCGCGATCACCCGTGGATCCGGGCGACGCCGGCCGCTCCGGCGCTGGGTACGCTGATACTGTGCGTCGATATAGGCGGAGTGCGGCGGCAGGCCGAGTATACGGCGTTTCGCAGCGAGAGCTATCGCGCCGGGGGACGCCACCGGCCCGAGACCGTGACGCTGGGCGTACCGCTCGAAGGCGACGCGCTCCGGCGCGACTTTACCGTCAACGCGCTTTACCTTGACATACTCTCCGGAGCGATCATCGACCCGCTGTCGGGCATACCCGATATCCGAAGCCGTATGCTGCGAACGACCCGGGAGCCCGAGGCCGTTTTCGACGACGACGGGCTGCGTCTCATGCGGCTGGCGCGCCTTGCGGGAGAGCTCAACTTCGGCGTCGATCCGGGCACGGTGCGCGCCGCCCGCGACCGCGCGGGCCGCCTAGCGGACATCGCGCCCGAGCGTATCGCCGACGAGCTCATGCGCATACTGCTGGCCGACACGCGCTACCCTGGCGCGTGCCCCGGCGACGATCCCGTGGGCCAGGCGCTTCTTGCGCTGGACTTGATCGGCGCACTGGAGCGCGTACTGCCCGAGGTCGCGGCCTGCCGCGGGCTTTCGATCGGGGGCATGGACGGACTTTCGTACAGTGTGGGCTGCGCGAGCCGCGCTCCGGCCGTACTGCATCTGCGCCTGGCGGCGCTTCTTCATGATATCGGCCGTCCGGGCATGCCCGACGCCGCGCTTCTGGAGCATGGGGCGATCGGCGCCGAGAAGGTCAGGGCTGCGCTGCGGCGGCTGCGGTTTTCCCGCCAGATCGTCGAGGGAACGGCGCTGCTAATAAGACACCATACGTTTGACCCGAACGGCCGCGCCCGGCCTGACGCCGTGCGATGGTTTTTCGCGCGGATGGGATACCCGTTCGCACGCGACCTTATCGCGCTGCGGCGGGCGATCGAGCCGGAACTGCGGGCGGCCGACCGCTGGGACGCGATCCTTGCGGCGATGATCCGCGACGGCGCGCCCGACACCCCCGACGAGCTGGCCTTGACAGGCCGTGATATCGCCGGGATTCTCGGGGAGCCGCCATCCGCGAGGGTCGGACGGCTCAAGCGGGCGCTGTGGCGGCATGCGGTCGAGCATCCCCGCGACAATACCAGGGAGGGACTGACCCGGGCGGCCCGGCAGCTGCTGGACGATCCGGCCCGGTGGGATTATTTGGGGAGACGGGAGGATTAGGAAATGGATTTTTGTATTCGTAACGCGGCTGTCCTGCTGGAGGGCGAATTGAGGACCGGCGTCGACGTCCGTGTACGGGAGGGAATCATCGCGCAGATCGGTCCGTCGCTTTCCGCGCCCGAAACGGTGGACGGCGAAGGCCTGGTGCTCTCGCCGGGGTTTATCGACATCCATATCCATGCGATCGCGGGCAAGGAATGCCAGGACGACGATCCCGACGCGATACCGCATATGGCCCGCGCACTCGTGCGCCACGGCGTGACCAGCTTCCTGCCCACGACGGCCACCGAGACCGTGGAAAACCTGCGCAGAACGCTGATGCGCTGTGCCGAGTGGTCCGGGCGGGACACCGGCGGCGCGGCGGTGCTGGGCTGTCACCTCGAGGGACCGTTCTTGTCGATGGCCAAAAAAGGCGCGCAGAGGGGCGACTGCATACTGCCGCCCACGCGCGAAAACTGGCTCGCGATCGCCGGGGGATACGAGAAATATGTCCGGCTCATCGCGATCGCGCCGGAGAACCCCGGCGCGCTCGATCTCATCGGATATCTGGCAGAGCAGGGCATCACAGTATCGCTGGCGCATACCGAGGCTGACTACGAGACCTCGATGGCGGCATTCGACGCGGGAGCGCGCGAGGCGACGCATTTATTTAACGGCATGGTGCCGCTTGCGCACCGCAGCCCCGGCGTGGTGGGCGCGGCGCTGGTGCGCGACGGGGTCGCTGCCGAGATCATCGCGGATCTCGTGCACCTGCATCCGGGGACGCTGGCGCTCGTGGCGCGCGCAAAGGGGCCCGGCGGCGTGGTGCTCATCAGCGATGCGATGGCGGCGACCGATCTCTCTGACGGCGAATACAGCCTGGCCGGAAGCAGGGTGTTCGTGCGCGACCGCCAGGCGCGGCTGCAGGACGGAACGCTGGCCGGAAGCACGCTGACGCTGGAGGTCGCGGTGCGCAATATGGTGCGCAGCGTGGGCGTACCGCTGCCGCAGGCGCTCGGCATGGCTACCAGAAACCCGGCCCGGCAGATCGGCGAAACCCGGCGGGGCCGCATTGAGACGGGCTGCATCGCCGACTTGGTGCTTCTTCGCGAGGATCTGAGCATCGAATCGGTCTATCTGGGGGGAGTCCGCGCCAAAATCTGAACGATCGGAGCGACTGCATGAACCATTCTGTCGAGGTGCTGCTGCGGCAGACGCTTTCGGGGCTGGAGAGCATCCCTGTTTTGTACCAGCTCCTTACGTTCTATACCGCGGCGGTGCTGCAGATAGTATTCGGCCTGCCCGGCGATATCGTGCTCATGCTGGGAAGTTTCTTAAGCGGCGTCATCCGTCTGCCGGGCGGCAGCTGGACGGTATTCGGCAGCTATCTGCTGGGAACATGCACGGGCGGGTTCGCGCTTTTTGAGCTGGGCCGGCACGGCGGAAGCAGGCTCCTTCGGTCCGCGGTCGCCGCGCGGCTCCCGGGCCGCGCGGCGCGCGAGAGCGCCCGGCGCATCGCGGAGCGGTACGGAAAGTATGTGTTTCTTTTCTCGAAATTCATACCCGGCGTCAACGCCATTACGATCATTACCGGGGGTGCGCTGTGTTGGAAAAGATCGCAGAGCTATCTGTGCATCGCCGCCGCGGCGCTGGGGCACAACCTGCTCCTTTTCCTGGCAGGCCGCGCGGTGGGCAACAACCTGGACGCGATCGTCGTGTTTCTGGCCGACTACAGCCGTATCGCCGCCCTGGCGCTGGGCGGCATACTGGCGGCGGCGCTCGTCGTGTGGCTCATAATCCGGCGCCGCCACAGGGTCGCGGGCTTTCCGGGAGACGCGCTGTGAGCGGACGGTTTGCAGGGCTCCTGGCGGCGCTTGCGGCCGCGGCGCTCCTGTGCGGCTGCGGGAACATCGACGTGTCGGGACTCGTCGCGCCCGAAGCGCCCACCTCGATTCCGACGGTGACCGCGTCGGCCAGCTACCATGCGCCCCCGGAGGACGATGACCGACTGGGAAACCTCGCGATCGACGTATATACCGCCCGGGGTGTCAAGGTCCGTATCAGCGACGCGACCGCCGCGGGCATGCTGCTTCAGGCGATGGGCGACAAAAGCCTGCGTTTTGAGAGCGGCGCGAAGGTTCCGATGGACAACATCGTCGTGCTGCGCGATGCCGACAACCGCGAGATCGCGCGGATGACCGTCGCGTCCGATGGCGACCATATCGCGCAGCCCGAGGGCGAATCGAATTTCTTTACGATACCGGAATGGATCTACTACCAGATAGAGTACTATCTGTGGATGAAAGACGCTTCCCTTTACGCAAAACCGCTTACCTGGGCCCCGGAGGACGGGGACGGGCCACTGATGCTGCGCATCGAGACGATGCTGCACACGCTGCTGCCCCAGGCCTATGGCTATGCCGATGCGTACGTGAGCTCCTTTAAGGTCTACGGCATCCATGAGAGCAGCTATCAGGTCAAGGTCTACCTGCTTGTGGCCTACGCGGGGTACATACGGGACGGCGATGCGTTCCGGCAGCAATTCCAGCGCATTACCCCTGTGGCGCTGACGCTCTACAGGCTGCCGTCCAACGAATGGCGCTACATCGCCTATCAGGAGCCGAAAGCCTCCAAGGAGGGTAAAATCGAAAAGTCCGCGGTCCGCGCGATATTCCCGTTCGAGTATACCGAGCAGGCGATGGAGGATCTTTCGGATCCCGGAAGCCTGCCCGACGATCTCGTCCACAAGGCCCGCGACTGGCTGCGCGAGCGCGGGCTGGGCGATCTGACGATCGCCGACTGACCGCGCGGGAGGATTCGATGAACGACGAAAACACGACGGTTGCGCAGCTGCGGCGCGCCGTGCAGGACTTTTCCGCGCAGCGCGGCTGGACCGACGGCGAGAACGCGAAGGACCTGGCGATGGCGCTCGCGGTCGAATCCGCCGAGCTTCTCGAGATATTCCAGTGGCTTCACTCCGACCGGGCCGACAGCGTACGCGACGACAATCGTGCGTTCGAGCACCTTCGCGAGGAAGCGGCCGACGTATTATGGTATCTCGTACGGATATGCGAGCACTTCGATATTGACCTGACGCGCGCGGTCTGCGATAAGGCCGGAAAAAACGCTGTCATATATCCCGCGCCCGCCCGCTGAACCTACCGTTTCCGGCGCGCGCACGGGCCCGGGCATGCGGCGCAGTCGGGCGGGCAGGGCTGTGCGCGGCGAAGCAGTTCGCCCCGGATAAGGATTGCGAGCGAGAGCGCGATCAGCGTGAGCGTAAGCGGGGAGGGCAGCGCGCACAGCGGCGAGAGCACCATCGCCTCGCCCCAGTCGCGCAGGCGGCAGATCCGGCAGCAGGGGCTGTGGGTAAGCCACCGCGAGAAGGGGCACCGCCACCGCGAGAAAACCGCTTCCGTGGGAATGAGCGCAGCCACCGCGATGAGCGCCCAGTCGTCGGTAAGCGGCGTAAGCCTGAGCATCAGCAGTCCGCCGGTAAGGAGCGCCGCCCAGATGAGGAGCGCATACACAAGGATTCGCCGCTCCTCGCGGCGCACGCGCGCGAGCCGCTCCGCTGTATACGCCGTCCCGCCGCCAGGGCTCTGCCAGCGCGTCCTGTCCACGAGCGCGGCCAGCAGATCGGCGAGCAGTAAAAGCCACGCCGCGGCCAGCATACGCCCGCCCGCCGCGTCGGCGGGAAGTATGCCAACTCCCCTGTACAGGGCGCGCGCCGCGCAGGCAAACACCAGCGCGGACGCCGCGAGCCGCAGCGCCAGGCGTACCGGAGAGCGCAGATTCATGGCCGCACCCGGCCCGGGAGCATATATTGTCGGGCAAATCGTACCATATGCATTCATTATAGCGTCGGTCTTATCGGGGATCAAGGGAGAGGGCTTTTTCGCAGGAGTTATACCCTTGCGTATACATACATATACCGGTTGATTTATCGACACATATCCAGTATCATAAAATCCCGGGGCGCGGCGGCGCCTTCCGCCGCATGCGCGGAAAGGAGCGAAATCGTGCACATCGAAAGCATCGTACACAGTCTCAAGGACTGCCCGTGCGGCCGACGCCACACGGCTGATATAAGGGCTGTGGAAATCGGGAGCGGTCTTATGGCACGTACCGCGCAGCTGCTGCGGGAAAACGGGTTTCCGTCCGATCTGCTGGTCGTGGCCGATAAAAACACGCTAGGGGCGGCCGACGGGATACTGGACGTGCTGTCTGAGGGCGGATTTACCCATGAGCTCAAGCTCTATGACAACCTGCGCGTCGCCGACATCACCGACGTGAACGCAGTCGCGCGGCTGGCGGCGGGACACCGCGGGATACTGTCGGTCGGGACCGGCTCACTCAACGACATATGCCGCCTGGCGGCGCGCATGACAGACAGGGAGTTCGCGATATTCGCGACCGCGCCCTCGATGGACGGGTTCGCGTCGGGCACGTCGCCTATTACCGAGAATAATTTCAAGACGACGCGCGAAGCGCGTCAGCCCAGCGTCATCATCGCCGACACGAGGATACTGGCGGCCTCTCCGGCGGAGCTCAAATCCGCGGGTTTCGGCGACATGATCGCCAAGGCGGTCGCGCTCGTCGACTGGAACGTATCCCGCCTCGTAACCGGCGAATATTACTGCGACAACATCGCCGCGATCACGCGCGAAGCGCTGCGCCGCGTCGTATCGATGGCCGACCGGACGACGCGGGAGGACGAGGAGACGGCTGGAGCGATCATGGAGGCGCTGGTCCTGACCGGCCTTGCGATGCGGCTGGGGGACAGCGTGCGTCCCGCCTCGGGCGCGGAGCATATCATATCGCATTTCTGGGAAATACAGAAGCTCGCGCAGGGGCAGCTTTCGGATTACCACGGCAAGAAGGTCGGCGTCGCGACGCTCTTTATCACGAGACTTTATAAGTGGCTGGCCGAGGCCGGGGAGATCGGTTTTCACGCGCCGCGGATCGACTGGGACGCGGTATACGCGGCCTATGGTCCGCACTTTTCCCACGAGGTCAGGCAGGCGAATGCGCCCTCGCCCCTCGCGCAGATCGCGCCCGAGACGCTGGAGGAAAAATGGCCCGAGATACGCCGCATTATCAGCGCGGGGCTTCCCTCGTGCGGCGAACTGACCGCGCTCATGAAAATGGCGGGCGCGGCGACGACGGTCGAGGAAATCGGCGTTTCGCGTGAGCTGGGACTGGCGGGGCTTATCTACCATCCGTTCATGCGCAGCCGCGTCAATCTCTCTACGCTTCTGCCGATGATGGACGTGCGCC
>JBMNNN010000094.1:0-8144 GCA_050942555.1 Christensenellales bacterium | reverse complement strand
CGCTGCTTATCTTCTCCTGTACTGTCTTTATTCTTTCGGCCACCATGCTTATGTTGCATTATGGACGAGCCTCTCGTGAGGAACGCGAGTTGAAAAGGCTGGCGGCGCTTGTTGCGGATAACACGGCGCTGCTGCCTTCCCCTGACGGTAGTATCCCGGAACTACCCGCGACAACACCAATACCGGTGCAGACGCCCCAAGAGCCGGTCATGCTGGAGCAATATCGGGCGCTTTACGAGCAGAACACGGACATGGCGGGCTGGATCAGGGTAGACGGTACGGGTATCGACTATCCCGTAATGTATACGGCGGATGATTTTTATCTGTCGCACGGCTTTGATAAGGCGGAATCCAGGAGCGGCGTCCCCTTCATCGACCAGCGGTGCACCATAGAGCCGTTCGGCACCAACACGATCATCTACGGCCACCATATGAAAAACGGCACGATGTTCGCGGGGCTGGAAAACTATGAGGACGAGGATTTTTTCGAGAAACACCCAACCATTCGTTTTGACACGCTGTACGAGCAGCGGGAATACGAGATCATCGCCGTATTCAAAAGCAAGGTTTATAGAAAGAGTGATACGGTTTTCAAGCATTACAACTTCCTGAGCGCGGAGGATGCCGCGGCCTACGACGAGTACATCGCCAATATCAAGGCGCTTTCCCTCTATGATACGGGCGTGACCGCGGCGTATGGGGACGAGCTTATCACGCTGGCCACCTGTGCCTATCACACGGAAAATGGCCAGTTTGTCGTTGTGGCGAAAAGGATTAGTGGCTAAGTGGAATGCCAGCGGTAAATTTAACAGCCGTTGGGGCAGCCCTTATTTCTTCGGGGTGGGAGCTTTTACTATGATCAGTTCCAAAGTATCTGTATGCAGGTTTTTGACATTCATCTTGGTCTGATAAGGAATTTTCAGCAAGGTGCCTGAACCATACTCATGGATTTCTTGCTAATCCAGTCCAATTGAGAGCGCACCTCTTATGACGGTCATATATACGTTTGAATTGGATAAGTGCTCAGGAAGGCCCTCGTCTTTATTAAATACCATATGCAGGTAATGAACATTATCATCAAATATGATCTTTTCTACCGCCTTTTCGACACGGTCGCAAGCAAGAAAATGGTTGCGCGCTAAAAACAGCTGTGCTATAATACGTCAGGTATCACGCACCCCCGCCGATTTCGGAGGCTGTATCTGCTTGCGCGGATCCCGACGGAGCGCGACGCGGGGGGAGGAAAAAACAGGAGGAGTTTTCATGTCCATTATTTCCATGAAACAGCTGCTGGAGGCCGGCGTACATTTCGGCCACCAAACCCGCCGCTGGAACCCGAAGATGCGCCCCTACATTTTCACCGAGCGCAACGGCATCTACATCATCGACCTGCAGAAAACGGTCAAGAAAATCGACGCGGCCTATAACTTCGTGCGCGAAATTTCCCAGAACGGGGGGACCATCCTGTTCGTAGGCACGAAAAAACAGGCGCAGGAATCCATCAAGTACGAGGCTGCGCGCTGCGGCATGTTCTATGTGAACCAGCGCTGGCTGGGCGGCACGCTGACCAACTTCGGGACGATCCGCAAGCGGATCGAGCGCATGCAGGAGCTCTATGACATGGAGACCAAGGGCCAGTTCGACGTGCTGCCCAAGAAGGAAGTCATCAAGCTCGTAGCCGAGCGCGAGAAGCTTGAGAAAAACATGGGCGGCATCAAGGACATGAACCGCCTGCCCAGCGCGCTGTTCATCGTGGATCCCCGCAAGGAGCACCTGGCCGTCGCCGAGGGGCGCAAGCTGGGCATCCCGATCGTGGCGATCGTCGATACGAACTGCGACCCCGACGAGATCGACTACATCATCCCCGGCAACGACGACGCGATCCGCGCCGTCAAGCTCATTTCCTCCTGCATCGCCAATGCCGTGCTGGAAGGCCGTCAGGGCGAGCAGTTCGAGGACAGCACCGTGGATAACGAGGAGTCTGGCGCGCCCGACGAGGAAGCCGAGGCGGACGATTTGATGCCCGAACCCGTCGACGTGGAAGAGGAAGCAACGGTCTGAAGACCGGCTGGTATTGTCATACGGAAAGGGGAGGCCGCGCGTTTCCCCTTTTAAATAGATAGGAGGCAGATATAGTTGTTTACCGCACAGGATGTCAAGGCGCTGCGCGATCTGACCGGCGCTGGTATGATGGATTGCAAGAAGGCGCTCGTCGAGGCCAACGGGGACAGCAAGCGCGCGCAGGAGATACTTCGGGAGAAAGGCCTGGCGGCCGCTCAGAAGAAATCCGGGCGCATCGCTGCCGAAGGCATCGTCGAGTCCTACATTCATATGGGCGGCAGAATCGGCGTGCTGGTCGAGGTCAACTGTGAAACCGATTTTGTGGCCAAGACCGACGAGTTTAGAGCGTTCGTGCGCGAAATCGCGATGCAGATCGCGGCAGCCAATCCTCGCTATGTCTCATCCGGAGACGTGCCCGAGGACGTCGTGGAAAACGAGCGGCGCGTCCTCAAGGCGCAGGCAATGAACGAGGGAAAGCCCGAGCATATCGCAGAAAAGATGCTGGAGGGCCGACTCAAGAAGTTCTACAGGGATATATGCCTGTTGGATCAGCCGTATATACGGGACCCCGACAAGACCGTCCAGACGCTGCTCACCGAGACGATCGCCAGGATCGGCGAGAACATCAGCATTCGCCGGTTTACCCGGTACCAGATGGGAGAAGACCTCGAGAAACGGAATGATAATTTCGCGCAAGAGGTTATGAGCCAGATGAAGTAGTATTCATCCAAAGGAACACGAGGAGCGTGTTCCTTTTTTTAAGAAGGAGGGGCCGATATGCCCGGTAATAAACGTATCATGATCAAGCTCAGCGGCGAAGCGCTGGCGGGGGAGAAAGGGTTCGGCATCGCGCTTGACGAGGTCATGGCGATCGCCCGGAGCATCGGGGAGACCGCTGCGCTTGGCGTGGAAATCGCCATTGTGGTGGGCGCGGGTAACATATGGAGGGGCAAGCTGGGCAAGGGCATGGACCGCGCCACCGCCGACCATATGGGAATGCTGGCCACCACGATCAACGCGCTGGGCCTGCAGGACGCGCTGGAGAGCCACGGCGTAGCCACCCGGGTACAGACCGCCGTAGAGATGCGACAGTTCGCCGAGCCCTATATCCGCCGCCGCGCGATGCGCCACCTGGAGAAGGGCCGCGTCGTCATATTCGCATGCGGCACCGGGAACCCGTATTTCACGACCGATACGGCCGCCGCGCTGCGGGCTGCCGAGATCGAAGCCCAGCTCATACTCAAGGCCACCCGGGTGGACGGCGTCTATACGGCCGATCCTGAGAAGGATCCCACAGCGCGGATGTACGCGTCCATCAGCTACATGGACGTCATACAAAAGGGCCTGCAGGTCATGGATACGACCGCGATTTCGCTGTGTATGGAGAACAGAATACCCATCCGGGTATTTAATATGGACGACAAGAGAAACATATTAAGGGCCGCAACAAGGGGCGATATCGGCACACTGATCGCGCCAGACGTCAAAACCGAGTTTCAATGAGCGCTATATACGGTTGTGTAAACTGGGAAAATACATTACAATAGGAATACTAAACAAAGGAGGTATGCCTGATGGACAGCAGGGATTACTTGAAGAGTTCCGAAGAAAAGATGGGGAAAACCATCGATGTATTCAGGAACGAGTTGGCCGTCATGAAGGCCGGCAGAGCCAATCCCCAGATACTGGACCGTATTACAGTGGATTACTATGGTTCCCCGACGCCGCTTAACCAGCTGGGGAACATTTCCGCTCCCGAGCCTCGGGTCCTTCTCATATCGGTTTGGGATCAGTCTGTAGTCAACGATATTTCCAAGGCGATCATGAAGTCCGACCTGGGCCTGAATCCCATCGTGGACGGCAAAGTGATCCGCCTTATCATACCCGAGCTTACCGAGGAGCGCCGCAAGCAGCTTGTGAAGATCGTTCACAAGAGCGGGGAAAACGCGAAGGTGGCGATCCGCTCCATTCGCCGCGACGCGATCGAGCAGCTCAAAAAAATGCAGAAGGAAGGCGCGATCACCGAGGACGATATGCGCCGCGACGAGAAGGAAGTACAGAAGATCACCGATAATCACGTCAGGATCATTGACGATATGGTCCGCGCCAAGGAAAAAGAAATTTTGGCGGTGTAGCCGTGGAGCGACTGACGGGGATGGAACTGGGCGCAGCGCTCCGGGAGCTTTCGGAGCAGGGCGTTTGGCGCGTCCATCTGGTGCTGAGCGCCGACCGAAAAAGCGTCTCCTACCCGCAGTGGCGGCTTGTCCGCGCGCAGGCCGTTTCCGGAGGCGTGAGGCTGCTGGCCTGCCGCTTCCCGAGGCCCCCGCGCTGCGCGGGATGAAACGAAAAACAGCATGGCGGCCGCGGGCACGCGGCCGTCCGGCGTGTAGCAGGAGGCGCTCTGTTGGCATTTTCCACACATGACGATACAAAAACCGCCGCAGCGGCGGGATTTACCCGGGTGCCCGTCCATGTGGCTATCATCATGGATGGAAACGGGCGCTGGGCGAAGGCGCGGGGACTGCCCCGCTCGGCCGGTCACCGGGCCGGAGTCGAGGCGATCCGCAGCGTGATTCGCAGCAGCGACGCATGGGGCGTGCGGGTCCTGTCGCTGTATGCGTTTTCCACCGAGAACTGGAAGCGGCCGAAGGACGAGATCAGCGTGCTCATGAGCCTGCTGGTCGAGTTCCTCAGGCGGGAGATCGACGAGCTTGATCGCAGGAATGTCCGGATCCGTTTCATGGGAGACGTCGGGCGTTTCCCGCAGGCATGCCGCGACGCCATCGCCGACGCGCTGGCCCGGACGCGGGACAATACCGGCCTGACCGTCAATATCGCGCTCAACTATGGAGGGCGCACCGAACTGGTCCGCGCGGTGCGCGCGCTGATGGCCGAGGCCGCAAACGGCCGCATGAAGCCCGAGGACGTCACGGAGGAGACGCTGTCGGAGTACCTCTATACCCGGGGTTTGCCCGATCCGGATCTCGTGATACGCACGAGCGGGGAGATACGGCAGAGCAATTTCATGCTCTATCAGGCCTCCTACGCGGAATGGGTGTATACGCCGGTGCTTTGGCCGGACTTTGGGGAAGCAGAGTATCGCGACGCGATACTGGAGTATCAAGGCAGATATCGGAGATACGGAGATGTGGGCGAGGAGAACCGATAGCGACGGCATGATCAGCCGCTATGTGCTGGGCGTGCTGCTTTTCGCGATGGCATTGGTGGTGATCGCGGTGCGCGGGCCGCTGCTGGTCGTGACGTTTTACGCATTCCTCATCACGGCCCAGCTTGAGATGTACCTGGCGCTGCGAAGGGCGTCGCTGCATCCCTGCATGTGGGCCTGCATGCTGTTTGCGGCGCTTATCTACCCGTTTTACCTGTGGAAGGGCCTTCCGGGCGTCGTGACGCTCTTTGTCGTGCTGTCCACCGTCAATCTCGTATGGGCGATATTCCTGCCCCAGCGGAAGTACCTGGATATCATGGCGTCGATGCTCCTTATGATTTATCCGGTCTGGCCGATGTTCCTTCTCATACTGATCAGCCAGATGGGTTCGGGCAAGCTGTCCACGATCGCGCTGGGCATCGCGGTATTCAGTCCGGTCGTCACCGACATATTCGCTTACTTTGTGGGGCGGTACTTCGGACGGCGCAAGCTCAGCCCGCTCATCAGCCCCAAGAAGACGCTGGAGGGGGCGCTGGGCGGACTGGTGCTCAGTTCGCTGATCATATCGCTCGCGGGTTGGTTCGTGTTCCGGTACTATTCGCAGGAACTGGATTACTATCACTATGTCGTGCTCGGGTTCCTGTGCAGCATATTCGCGCAGGCGGGCGACCTGACCGCGTCGGCCATCAAGCGCTTTTCGGGCATCAAGGATTTCGGCAACGTGCTTCTGGGGCACGGCGGCGTACTCGACCGGATCGATGGCATACTGCTGGGCGCTGTGGCGGTCTACGGATATTTTTCGTTGTTTATCATATGATTGGGAGAGGAACGAGTACGAAAAGGCTGCTTGTACTGGGATCGACCGGCTCGGTGGGCGTGCAGGCGCTCGAGGTAGCCGAGTCGGATCCGGATGAATATGCCGTTGAAGGACTGGCCGTGGACCGGAACACGGCGCGTCTGGCCGAGCAGGTGAAGCGGTTCCGGCCCGACAGGGTGGCGATACGCGACCGCGCGGCGGGAGAGGCATTCCGCCGCGCGCATGGCGACCGTGTCCGGGTGTATGTGGGGGAAGACGCGCTGACGGCGCTGTGCCGCGATGCGCGCGCCGATATCGCAGTCGCGGCCGTAGTGGGCATAGCGGGGCTCCCGGCGGTGCTCATGTGCATCGTGCGGGGCATGACCGTCGCGCTCGCCAACAAGGAAGCGCTGGTAGCGGGCGGCGCGCTCGTAATCGACGCTGCGCGCCGCGCGGGCGTCCAAATACTGCCGGTGGACAGCGAGCATTCGGCGATATTCCAATGTCTGCAGGGACCGTACGCCCGGCAGGAAATCGCGCGCATACTGCTTACCGCCTCGGGCGGCCCTTTCCGGGGCATGGGACGGGAGCAACTGTCGGCGGTGACCGCAGCCGACGCGCTGCGCCACCCGACATGGAGAATGGGCGCGAAGATCACCGTCGACTCGGCCACGCTCATGAACAAGGGGCTGGAGGTCATCGAGGCGCATCATCTTTTCGGGCTGCCTCCCGACCGGATCGATGTGCTGGTGCATCCCTCCAGCATCGTGCATTCGCTGGTCGAGTTCCATGACGGGGCGGTGCTGGCCCAGATGGGCGTGCCCGATATGGCCGTTCCGATCCGGTACGCGCTATCGTGGCCCAGGAGGAAGGCCGGCGGGAGCCGGAGGCTCGATTTGACCGCCTGCGGCCCGCTTAGTTTCGAGCCGCCCGACACGCGGAATTTTCCCTGCCTGGCGCTCGCGTACCAGGCGCTCAGGCAGGGCGCCGACCGCTGCGTCGTTTTAAATGCGGCCAACGAGGTCGCGGTAGCGCTTTTCCTTAAAGGCAGGCTGCGCTTTACCGGAATCGCCGAGTGCGTCGAGTGGGCGCTGGAGCATGTCCCGGCCGCGCGGGCCGACAGCCTCGAGGCCGTACTGGCACTGGATCTGGAGACGCGCCGGAGGACTCAAGAATACTGCGAGGTGCATTCATGAACTTTTCCAATATAGGCTCAGTGCTGCTGGCGCTCCTCATGCTCAGCGTCATGATTACCGTCCATGAGCTGGGCCATTTCTGGATGGCGCGGCTGTTCGGGTTTCCGATCTTTGAGTTCGCGGTGGGATTCGGCCCGCGCATACTGAAAAGGAAGACGAAGAAAGACACGGTCATTTCGCTGCGCGCTTTTCCGTTCGGCGGGTTCGTGGCCTTTGAGAATGAGGAAACAGTAACGAGCGGGAACCTGACGTTCAACAAAAAGCCGCTCTGGCAGCGTTTCCTCGTGATTCTCGCGGGTCCGGTCACCAATATCCTGCTTGCGTTTCTTGTCGCGTTCATCACGCTGTCGGTCGTGGGGCTGCCGGTATCGACGACCGGAGTGGACGGCTTCTCCGAGAACTCGCCGGCTGAACTAGCCGGCCTGAAGCGGGGCGATGTCATCGCGGCCGTCAACGGGCAGGAGATAGACGGCGACGTCAGCCTCATGCGCGAGTGCGTGCAGCAAAACCCCGGAGAGCCCATCGCGCTCACCGTCGAGCGCGACGGACAGCGCCTCGACTTTATCGTAAAGCCCTACTACGATGAGCAAAGCCAGAGCTGGATGGTGGGCATCAACCTGGCGCAGACGACGCGGCGCTTTGGTCCGGGGCAGTCGGTGAAGGCCGCCGCCGTCTGGATCGGTTCGATGATCGGTGCGCTGGTGTCGTTCCTTGTCGGCCTTTTTACGCGGGGCGAGGGCGCGGGCGACGTGATGGGAGTGGTGGGCGCCGTCACGGTCATGAGCAATACCGCCCAGACGCAGCACATATCCGACTTCCTGACGCTGGTCGCGTTCATATCGATGAACTTTGGCGTGTTCAACCTCATACCGTTCCCGGCGCTGGACGGGTCCAAGATCGTGCTCATGGGCGTGGAGCTTATACG
>JBMNNN010000093.1:0-8165 GCA_050942555.1 Christensenellales bacterium | reverse complement strand
AGGGTTGTTTCTTAACTTTTTGCTCTGTTTGACGCTCTCTTCCATGCCTTAATCCATTTCTTGTTGGTAGGTCAACGTCATATGCGGAAACTCAAGAGGCTTCCGCCTTGACTTGCGGCCCGCGCTGGTTTACAATAGGACTTCAGGGCAGAAACGCGGCCGCTATGCGGTTTCCGGCGTTTTTTATTAGCAGGCGGGCCCGGCACACCCGGAGCGCCGCTCCGGCGAAGGAGGTTTCCCGAGTATGGCCCAGGACTACAGACCCGGCTTGATCGAAAAGAAGTGGCAGGATCGCTGGGAGCAGACAGGCGTTTTCCACGCGAAAAACGACACATCGCGGCCCAAATATTATTGCCTGATCGAGTTTCCGTACCCCTCGGGGCAGGGCCTGCACGTGGGACATCCGCGCTCGAACGTCGCGCTCGACATCATCGCGCGCAAGCGCCGCATGGAGGGGTACAACGTGCTCTATCCGATCGGTTGGGACGCTTTCGGCCTGCCCACAGAAAACTACGCGATCAAGACCGGCATACACCCAGCGATCGTGACGCGCGACAATGTGGACCGTTTCCGCAGCCAGCTTAAATCCCTGGGTTTTTCGTTCGACTACAGCCGCGAGGTGAACACGACCGATCCTGCGTACTACAAATGGACGCAGTGGATATTCCTCAAGCTCTTTGAGAGCGGGCTCGCGTACAAGGCCGAGATGCCCATCAACTACTGCCCCGACTGCAGGGTGGGCCTGGCCAACGAAGAGGTGGTCGACGGCCGCTGCGAGCGGTGCGGCAGCTCGGTCGTGCGCAGGGTAAAAAGCCAGTGGATGCTGCGCATCACCGACTACGCGCAGAAGCTGCTGGACGGCCTTGATACCGTCGACTTTATCGAGCGGGTCAAGATACAGCAGCGCAACTGGATCGGGCGCAGCGAGGGCGCCGAGGTTTCGTTCGCCCTGTCAGGAACCGACGACTCGCTGCGTGTTTTCACGACCCGGCCCGATACGCTTTTTGGCGCGACGTATATGGTCGTCTCGCCCGAGCATCCGGTACTTGAAAAATACGCCGCCCGCATCGGCAACATGGACGCGGTACGCGCCTACCAGCGCGCCGCCGCCGGCAAGTCCGACCTGGAGCGGACCGAACTTGGCAAGGAAAAGACCGGCGTGCGGCTCGAGGGACTGACCGCCGTAAACCCCGCGAGCGGCAACGAAATCCCGATATTCATATCCGACTACGTGCTCATGGGCTACGGGACCGGGGCCATCATGGCCGTGCCCGGCCACGACGAGCGCGACTGGGAGTTCGCGCAGGCATTCGGCCTGCCTATCGTCGAGGTGGTAGCCGGCGGCAACGTCGAAGAGGCCCCCTATACCGACACTGAAAACGGCGTGATGGTGAACTCGGGGCTGCTGGACGGACTGGACGTTCCCCGGGCAAAGGAGACGATCATCGGCTGGCTGGAGGAGCGCGGGCTGGGCAAGAGGGCCGTACAGTACAAGCTGCGCGACTGGGTATTTTCCCGGCAGCGGTACTGGGGCGAGCCCATACCGCTGGTCGAGTGCCCCCGGTGCGGGTGGGTCCCGCTGCCGGAGGATCAGCTTCCGCTCACGCTTCCCGATTTGCCCGAGTTTAAGCCCGGCGAGGAAGGCGAGTCCCCGCTGGCTGCGCTGTCCGACTGGGTCGAAACCGTGTGCCCCCGCTGCGGCGGCCCGGCGCGCCGAGAAACCGATACGATGCCCCAGTGGGCCGGTTCGAGCTGGTATTTCCTAAGGTACACCGACCCCAGCAACGAGAAGGAGTTCGCCTCTCCCGAAGCCCTTTCCTACTGGCTTCCGGTCGACTGGTACAACGGCGGCATGGAGCACACGACGCTGCACCTTCTCTATTCCCGGTTCTGGCACCGTTTTCTTTACGATATCGGCATGGTGCCCACGCCCGAGCCCTATGCCCGGCGCACAAGCCACGGCATGATACTGGGCGAAAACGGCGACAAGATGAGCAAATCCCGGGGCAACGTCATCAACCCCGACGATATGGTCCGCGAATACGGGGCCGACGCGTTCCGCACATATGAGATGTTCATGGGCGCGTTCGATCAGCCGATACCGTGGTCCACCCGGGGCGTGGCGGGCTGCCGCCGTTTCCTGGAGCGGGTATGGCGGCTGCAGGACATGGTCGCCGATATACCGCTTGACAACGATCCGCTGCTAAGGCCGCTGCACCGGACGATCCGCAAGGTTTCCGAGGACTTCGAGGCGATGAAATTCAATACCGCGATCGCCGCGATGATGTCGTTTGTGAACGATGCGTATGCCGCCGGATCGCTGTCCCGGGACGCGTACGGGACGCTCCTCCGGCTCCTCTCCCCGGTGGCGCCGCATATAGCGGAGGAGCTTTGGGAGTATGCGGGCGGCGAGGGGATGGTATGCACGGCGCCGTGGCCCAATTGGGATCCCGCCCTTTGTACGCTGGAGACTGTGGAGATCGCGGTACAGATATGCGGCAAGGTGCGCGGCCGCATCGAGATCGCGGCCGACGCCGACGAGGACGCGATGCGGGAGGCCGCGCTGTCCGACCCGAAGATCGCGCAGGCGATCGCGGGAAAGACGATCCGGAAAATTATCGTCGTCAGGGGCCGCATCGTCAACATCGTCGCCGTCTGACGGGCGTCGTTGCAGCCGGGGCGGCGGGTATCAAAAAGCCGAAGCCCCCGGCATAGCCGGCGAATGCTCTCGGCTTTATCAAAATCAACAGGAATTTGGCGTTCCGGATGGCGCACGGCCGCTGCGCCCCCCCGAGTACGCCCTTACATAGCGGCGCCAACAGACCTGTTGCATGGATAAAAGTATAACGTGCAATCGGGCGCGGCGCAATCGTTTCGCGGGAATTTCATAATTTTTTTACGTTTTGGATACCGTTTTGGGAGGCGAGAATGGAAAAGAGTGCGGAACTGATGATTCATCGCGAGGTCTTTGATGAGGACGCGGTTTCCCGCCGCGATATCGACAGGGATGTGCTCCGCGTCGCGCTTCCCACGATGGCGGAAATGACGCTGTCAGCGGGCTGTCAGCTCGTCGACACGATCATGGTGTCGTCGCTGGGCACATGGGCGCTGGCGGCGGTCGGGCTATCGGCGCAGCCACGCTTCGTGCTGCTGGTGCTATGCATGGGCATAAACGTGGGCTTTACCGCGCTGGTCGCGCGGATGCGGGGGGAAGGCGACCGGGCCGGTATGAACGCGGTGCTGCGGCAGGCGCTGCTGGTAAGCGCCGTCCTGTCGGTGGCGCTGGCCGTGGCGGGCGGTCTGCTGTCGCGCCGGGCAATGGTATGGATGGGAGCGCAGCCCGACACGATCGACGGTGCTGCCGAGTATTTTTACATACAGATGCTGTTTTTCCCGGCACAGATACTGGGGCTCGCGATCGCGGCGTGCCTGCGCGGCGCGGGCCATACGCGCGCCGCGATGATGATGAACCTCGCATCCAACGCGGTCAATATCCCGCTTAATTACCTGCTTATTTTCGGGAAGTGGGGGCTGCCGGCGATGGGCGTGGGCGGCGCGTCGCTGGCGACCGGGATATCGTATCTCGTGGCGCTCGCGATGGGTATCGCGATCGTGGCCGCGGGACGCTACGAGTTCGTGCTGCGCCTGCGCGCGCGCTGGCGGCCCGACTGGGGACTGCTCCGGCGGATACTGCGCGTCGGGTTTCCGGCGCTCCTGGAGCAGATGGTCATGCGGATGGGCGTGCTGCTCTTTACCCGCATCATCAGCAGCCTTGGCACCGTAGCTTACGCCACGCACCAGGCGGGACAGTCGCTCCTTAACATCACGTTTATGAACGGACAGGCCTTTTCGGTGGCGGCGACCACGCTGGTGGGCCAGAGCCTTGGGCGCAAGCTGCCGGGAATGGCGCGCCGGTACGCCGCGAGCGCCCGCAACATGACGCTGCTCGTATCGGCGATCCTGTGCGCGGGACTCATGGTCTGGGGCGGCTCGCTCATAGACCTGCTGTTTTCCGACGACCCCGAGGTGATCGCGCTGGGGCACCGGGTTATGCAGGTGATGGCGCTGGCCCAGCCGCTGATGGCCTACTGCTTTGTCACGGTAGGCGCGCTGCGGGGCGCGGGGTACACGCTGGGGCCGATGATCGCCACGGCCGTCGGCGTGCTGCTCATTCGTCCCGCCGCCTCCGCATATGTCGTGTTCGCGCTGCGCGGCGATCTGCCCTTCGTATGGATGACGCTGATCGCCGACTATCTGGTACGGGGACTCATACTCTTGTGGATCTTTTTGAGGGGAACCTGGGTTAAGGGGAAGGTATAGACCACGCAGGGAGATAGCATTTGTTCTCAGCGTTTACTTGATTAGCTCTATTTTAGCGATTGAGCATTCTTTTTTTATGGCATTTTTTTGAAAAAAGTGCCCAAAAACCCGGGGGTCGAGAAGCGCCGGGGACCTGCGTCTCTGGCCCCAAAGTCGGCGCTTTCCGCAATTCCTTCGGCCGCCATGGTGGCTTACGCCAATTATACCATGGCGGCCTTCGGAAGCTTGCGCTACGACTTTGTGGCAGGCGAGCCGCAGGGCGCTTCAAGACCCCCGGACCCCGACTACAGATCAAGCTGATGAGTAGTACATTCTTTAATCCGTACATGAGAATAGTGTTATGTGCAATGAAAGACTGCGTATGGTTACCGGCCCAGTTACGGCTCTTCCCAGTCGATCGTGAAGTACTGGGTTCCAATGAGGTTCATCGACCAGTCCATGATCCGGAACCCGAAAAGATACGTGCCCGTGATCAGCGTAAAATCCTCCAGCACCGGCTGCCCCGATATATGTATCGGGTCTCCCTCGAACTGCTCAAGCAGCGTCCCCTGCTCGTCCACGATCGAGAAAAGCGGCGTGACGATATCCCCGTCGGTAAGCGGTATCAGCTGACGGTTGACGACGCGGGTCACTTTATCGATGCCCCGAACCGCGCCCAGCACATGATAGCTTCCGCCCTCGCCCTCCGCGTCCCAGTACCAGGCGCAGCGTATAAATACCTGCTCGCCGTTGAGAAGCGCGGGGATATTGTACAGGTTTCCGTACTCGTTTTCCTCGATAATATAAAACGGGACCACATGATCATTCAGGTACACCCAGTACCCGTGAAAATTGGCCTCGGCATAACCCGTGTCCCATTCTACTATGAGATCGTTGTCGTGGCCCAGCTCCAGATAGGCGCCGCCGCCCAGATCCAGCGCCAGCGAATAAAAGAGATAGCCCACATCGTCCAGTATCCTCTCGTCGATCCGGATCGCGGCGACGCCGCTCTCCAGCGCGGTTTCGTCTACGCTGAGCGGCGGCACATGCGACTCGCGCTCTTCGAGCATCGCGACAAAAGAGGCGGTAAAGTCGGTCCATGCGGGTGCGATGGGAACATTCGAATACAGATCGACGAACAGGGCGCGGTTGTCCTGATCCAGGAAAGGAAAGTAGATCGAAAGCCCGGCGGCCGCCATGCGCGCCCTGCCGCTGCCCGCCGCCAGCACCGCCGCATCCAGCGCGCTGATCAGCGCCTGGCCCTCCTCAGGATAGAGCGGCAGTATTTTATACGCGAAATCCTTCAGGTCCACGACGTCCACGATGCCCTCATCGGGGTCGGAGCCGCCGAATATCAGCGAACCGGCGCGGGCCTGCGTGATCTGCCGGGCCATATCGGGCCAGACAAAATCGCGCTGGGCGCGCACCGCCAGCGCGGCAAGCGCATCCTCGACCGCGCCGGTGGCCGCAAGGTCCACGAGCGACAGCGTGCACAGGTCGGCATTCTCGCTCTGCCCCGCGTTCCACAGCATGCCGTCGGAAATGGCCTGGAAAAGGGACTCGATCGATATCGCGGGGTCGGACGCAAGAGCCGCCAGCAGATGCGTGTAGCTCCATCCGGTGCCCGGCTCGAGCTCCTCGGACGCGATCATATAGCGCGCGTACGGAGCGACAGCGTGCGCCGTTTCGAGCGACGCCATCAGGCACGCGTCAAAGCCGATGAAGTACAGCGGGCGGTCCGTCGCAGCGTCGGCGAGCGCCTTTGTTAGCTCGGGAAGTGTCAGCGAATCGCAGCCGTAGAGCTCATCGCATCCAAAGCCGACGATCGGGCCCGAGCCGTGGTTCCACAAAAGCAGCGCGGTGCGCTCGGCCGGGTAGCTCGCGATGCCGTATCGGACAAACGCGGTCAGCGTCTCGGGCGCTCCCATGCTGGAGGGCGGGAGCGACTCAAGAAGCTCGATCGAATCCTCGCCGACCCGCCAGTACTGCGTGCGGCGGGCGTCGATCGTATCGTTCTGCCATGCGCTGGTCCCGCCGGTCGCCAGTATCACGCGCACGTCGTCCGACGCGGGAGCGGTCAGCATTTCCACGATATCGCGCGTGGCCATGCCGTACGCGCTCTCCAGATCCGAGCCGTTCATATAGATGAGCACCGTCCAGCCCTGCGCAGGCTCCGCGGTGGGATCCGGGGCGGCCTCGGTCCGGGGCGGCGCGGGCGTCGGCGCGGCGGTTTTTCTATCTTTGCCTCCGATATATTCGCCGCCCGAACTGCCGCGGTACACGTCGACGAGGCTACAGCCCGCGCAGGATAGCGCCAGCGCTAGGCTCAGGCACGCAGCGACTACAGCTCGCATACAAATTGACTCCTTCCGCATCAATGGGCCAGCGCACGTCCCTGCTGGGCGAAGGCTGCGGCGCGGCGCACGACATCGGGATATTTCCGGACCGCGGCGGCGGCGAAAAAGCCCCGGTCCGGGTCTCCGTCGGCAAGCCTCTCGTGGGCTATGAGCGCCCAGGTCGCGTCCACCAGATGGGAGAAGCCGGGTTCCCGCAGTTTTTCGGTCACGAACGACTGGCGGGGCTGGTTGATGTCCTCGCCGCAGATCTCGAAAAACCCCATCCGGCGGCACAGTTCCCGCACGCGCGCCAGCTGTGCGCCGGTGTTGCGGGTGGGCATGTATGTGACCGCCCGGAATCCGATGTCCCGCAGGTATCCAAAAAGATCGTCGAGATAGTCGTCTTCAAACTTCTGCGCCTTCTTGTCGCCCGTGGGCGAATCGCCCACGTCTCCCAGGTAGGCGTAGGCCGATATGGCCCCGACCCGCTCGGAGAGGGCGAGCACGTCCTCCACCGGCGGGCATTCGTCAGTGGCAGGGATATAGAAGCGGGACACGAAATGGCCCTTGAGCACGTTGAGCAGGTCGTACGCGTAGCCGGGATTCCCGGCGTCCGCGAGGAACGCGCGCGCCCTGTCCGAAAGCGGCAGCCCGAGACGTTTGTCGATAAAATCTATGAGCAGCTCTCCCCTGCCCGTAGCGGCGATGATATTATGCGCGAGGCCAAAGAGTATATGGCGCTCGGTAACCGAACCCCCGCAGTCCGACCACGAGAGCGGAACCACGTCGCGCTCGTAGTTAAGGCTGAGTCCGAGGGGCGAAACAAGGGCGTGTATCCGCTCGGTCATCAGCCGGTTGCGGTGGCTGCGGGCCGCCCGCAGCGGCTCAAAGAAGCGCTGTACCGCGGCGTGCTGTCCCGCCGGGACGCCATGCAGCGCCATGTACACGACGCCCTTTTGATCGGGGTTGTTGATGAGCCGCCCGGCAAAGGGCGTATCCGCGAACGACACCCTGCACTCAATGCCGCATGTGACCGGCAGGCCCATGATGCGGCCGGCCGCGATAAACTCCTCCCCCCCGGCGATCGTGTCGTGATCCATGATGCCGGCGGTGGTAAGACCCGCCCGGCAGGCCTCATAGACCGCCGCAGACGGCGAGTATGGCGAGAAAGAATACATCGTGTGAATATGGTTGTTGACATGGCCCGGCGCCTGCGGCCCGCGGGGTGCGCCGCGCAGCGCGGAAAGCGCCTCGAGCCTTCGCTCCATGTCTTTATCGTTGAGACGGTCGGTGAAGTCGAAAGCCATGAAATCCTCCTCATCTATATAGATAGCATAAATCCAGCTTAATAATACACGAATCGGTCGGTTACCGCAACAATTTCGCGAAGGCAGCAAAGCGGTAGCATTTGATATCGATATTTCGCGATCCTACGGTTATGCGCATCTATGCCGGGATGGATACCACTTTTTTGTTAGTGTAAAATAGTTCTGGGTAAATAAGCAGGCATGACTACAGGTCCCGAAGGGA
>JBMNNN010000003.1:0-37421 GCA_050942555.1 Christensenellales bacterium | reverse complement strand
CGTCCGCTGCGGCAAATGAACGAAATCGCCGGGGAGATCGCGCGCGGCAATTTCGGCGAGAAAGTGCGGGTGGAGTCCCGCGACGAGATCGGGCAGCTGGCCAGGAGCTTTAATATGATGGCCGAAAACCTGAAGCGGCACGAGCAGCTGCAGACCTCGTTCGTGGCCAATGTGTCCCACGAGCTTCGCTCGCCGATGACGTCGATGCAGGGCTTCGCGCAGGGCATGCTGGACGGCACGATTCCCCCCGGGGATTTTCCCAAATACCTGACGATCATACGCGACGAGTCGGTCCGCCTGACCAAGCTCATCCGCGAGCTGCTGGATCTTGCCCAGATCGATTCGGGGCAGTTCCCGCTCAATATACAGCGTTTCGAGGTCAACGAGCTTATACGCAGGGTGGTGGCGCGCTTCGTCGACCGCATCGAGGAGCGCGGCGTCGAGCTTGAGGTGGATTTCAGGCCCGAGCAAAGCTATGTTTTGGCCGACGCGGACCGGATCGAGCAGGTCATCGTGAATCTCCTCGATAACGCAATTAAGTTCGTGGACGAGGGCGGGCGGATCCGTTTGTGGACATTTAAGTCCGAGGACAAGGTGCTGGTGTGCGTCGGAAACTCCGGAAGCGTCATACCCGAAGAGGACCTGCCATATGTATTCGAGCGCTTCTATAAGGTCGACAAATCCCATTCGGGCCGCAGGGGAACGGGGCTCGGGCTGTCCATCGTGCGGCGCATACTGGAGCAGCACGGACAGACCATCACCGTTAACAGCAAATCCGGAAGCACGACGTTCATATTCGGGCTTGCGCGAAGCCCGGATCAGACAAATAAGTAAAATTATTTTTGCAATATATTCACAATTCGGACATAATACCCTGCTAAACTATGACCATATTTAGTAGAAGAGGTATCGCTATGAACCATGATGATTTCTATGATGAGAGAACGCCCCGGGGCGGGCGGGGATGGTTTATCACGGCCATCATACTCATCGCGTTTATCGTGGGCGCGCTGTTCGTGCAGTATGTGCTCCCCGCGACGCTGGGGGACGGCGGGCGCGTGAGCCCGATCGAGGCGACACCGACTCCCGAGGCGACCCGGGAGCCTGCCGCGACGTGGGAGCCCGTGGAGCGGCCCGGGGAACTGCCCGAGCTGGGCGGCAGGGCGGCTATGCTCCATGAAGCCAACATAGCGGAAATCAGGAAAGCCGTCGGCCCGGCGGTGGTGGGCGTATCCAACAAGGCGAGCTCGATATACGGCGCCCTGGAGGAACAGGGTTACGGATCGGGCATCATCATATCCGAAGAAGGATATATTGTGACCAATTACCACGTGATCGCGGGCGCGAAGGCCGTTGCGGTGGCGCTGAGCAGCGGCGTCGAGATGGAAGCGCAGGTCGTGGGTACCGACGAGTATACCGATCTGGCGGTTCTCAAGATCGATGCGCAGCAGGATCTGACCGTCATGCCGTTTGGCGACTCGGACGCGGTCGAGGTGGGGGATCTGGCGATCGCGATCGGAAACCCGCTGGGCCGTGAATTCTTCGGAACCGTCACAGCGGGCATCATAAGCGGCAAGGACCGGCAGGTGACCGTGGACGGACGGACGATCGTCATGCTGCAGACCGACGCCGCGATCAATCCGGGCAACAGCGGCGGCGCGCTGCTCAACAGCCGCGGTGAGCTCATCGGCATCACCTCGGTCAAGAGCATGTATACAAGATCAGGCTACTCTGTCGAGGGTCTGGGATTTGCGATACCGATCAACTCCGCGCGGCCCATCATCGAGGAGCTCATCATGCAGGGACGCATCAAGCGGCCCATGATCGGCGTGCGCGGCGCGGAGATATCGGCGGCGGCGGCCGACTACTACAACATACCGCAGGGATTCCTCGTCAAGGAGATCGTCGAGGACGGACCTGCCAGCAGGGCCGGTATGAAGATCAACGACATCATCTTCAGCATCGACGGGAAGCGCACGAAGACCACCGACGAGATGTCTTCGATCATATATGCCCACGCGGTCGGGGACACGGTAACGGTGACGGTATGGCGGGAGGGACGCGAAATAGAGCTTTCGGTCGTACTGGGGGAAAGCTAACCCGACAGCGGGAGATCATTTTCAATACGCGAAACGGCGGCGCATGCCGCCGTTTCGCCGTTATGGGCGAAAGCGCCCGCGCCATCACCCCCGCGCGTGGCTGTTTCTATTTGCCGCCCGGCGCATAATTGCGCCGCCCTGTCCAAAGCTAAAGATATATAAGGTTGGAGGCGGTAGCGTGCTGCTTATTGGCATTCGTGCGATTATACTGTATTTGTTCGTATTCGTGACCGTCCGCATCATGGGCAAGCGCGAGCTGGGGCAGCTGCAGCCCTACGAGTTCGTCATCGCGATCCTGATGGCCGATCTGGCCGCCACCCCGATGGAAGACCCGGGAATACCGATACTGCA
Organism: Christensenellales bacterium; assembly: GCA_050942555.1. Classification (GTDB taxonomy): domain Bacteria; phylum Bacillota; class Clostridia; order Christensenellales; family UMGS416; genus JAAYXU01. Next base: position 34,971 of record JBMNNN010000003.1, on the reverse strand, counting down.
GGGCATCGTGCCCATCGCGTCGCTTCTTTTTATTTACCTGCTGCTTTCCTGGCTGATGCTGAAAAACGAAAAGGCGCGCAGCATCATATGCGGGAGTCCCGCGGTCATCATCGCGCGCGGCCGGATACTCGAGCACGAGATGCGCAGGGCGCGGTACAATTTTTCCGATCTTCTGGAACAGACCCGGGAAAAGGGGTTTTTCTCGCTTGCCGACATCGAGTACGCGATACTCGAAACGAGCGGCATGCTCACGGTCATCCCGCGCCAGGACAAGGGCCCGCTTACCGCCGGGGATATGGGTATTTACAATCCGCAGCGGGAGCCGTCGTACCATCTCATCATGGACGGGCGCATTCACCGGCAGAGCCTGCATGAGTCGGGCCATACCGAGCAGTGGCTCCGGGACGAGCTTGCCAAGCTGGGTTATACGGATCCCCGGAACGTATTCTACGCGACGCTGGAGCCCGACGGAATGCTTCGAGTGCAGGGCCGCGAGAAAAAGGGAAGGTGGTTTGGCGCATGAAAACATGGGCGTTCATGATAGCGATTATCGTCATCGTGTGCGGGCTGGAATTCGCGTCCACCGCGATGCTTAAACAATTGTCGGAGCGTATGCAGCCGCGCATCGAATCGCTTGCCGCAGCCGTGGACGGGGAGCGCTGGGAGGAAGCCGACGCGCTGGCCCAGGAGATACGCGAGGCGTGGGACCGCCTGTTTCCGAAGCTCCATTTTTTCTTTGAGCACGCGCAGGCCGAGTCTGTGGATATCGCGATGCAGCGTGTCCTTGCCATGCTGCCCGACCGGAACAGGGAGGAGCTGCATCCCGAGATCACGGCGCTATCCCGGGAAATGTGGCAGCTGGCGCGCCGATACGCGCTGACGCCGGGGAATATTTTCTGATACCGGCTGAGCGGGCGAAGCCCGCCGGGCGCATACCGGCATAACGCCGGCGCGGAAAAAATACATTGATACCGTGCGGGGGCAAGGGGGAGAGGCCGATATGATGAAGCAACAGATCCGCTGGAGGCGAACGCTTCTATGCACCGCGTTGGCCGCGGCGGTAACGGTAGCGGCGCTGCTCGTACTGCCCCCGCGTATCGCTCCGGCCGACGCGCGCCGCCTGTTCGAGTCGCCGCGATCGGCGTGGGAGGGAGCGCTCCTGCTGTGGCATCTGGGCGGGTGGCGGACGGCGGCGGGCAGCCGCGGCGAGCAGCTCGCGCGGGTCGCCGCCTGGTATGAAAACCGGAACAAGGGGCTCTATATCCAGATCGAGAACATCACGGCCGAGCAGTTCTCAGCCCGGCTGGCAGCGGGCCGCCAGCCCGATATACTCACCTGGCCCGGCGGCATGGTGTCGCCCGAGACGCTGCCGCTCGTACCGGTCCCGCGCGGACAGGAGTTCGAGTCGGCGCTCGTCCCGGCGATCCCCTGGGTGGAGGACGGAGCGCTGGCGGTTCCGTGGGTATGGGGCGGGACGGTGGTGCTCATCAACGCCGATATGGCCGCGCGGCGCAGCGCCGCGCTCCCCGCTGGACCTGACTGGACGGCGAATGAACTGCTGACCCTGGCCGCACAGCTGGCCCACAGGACCGGCCGCAGCCAGTCTATCCAGGTGTATGGTATCGCTGCCGCCGGGGAGGGCCTGCTGTGTTTTACCGGGCCGGGCGCGGCCGCGCTGCCCGACGGCGTGCTGGACCCGGCCGCCACGCTGTGGCAGACCTGGGAGAGCTTCGCGGGAGGCCGGGCCGGCATACTGATGGGCAGCCAGTGGGAGGCGGCCGCCATCGAGCGGCTGCGCGGGCAGGGCAAGGGATTTGAGGTACTCGTGATGCCGGTTCCACGGGATCTGGCCCAGCCGCTGCAGGTCCAGTGGATGTGCGTGGTGGACAGCGGAGAAGCCGCGCGCTCGGATATGGCCGTGGATTTTGTCGCGGCGCTGCTGTCGGCTGAAAACCAGTCGGTCATTAGCGAAAAGACCGGCTGCCTGTCGGCGGTGCGCGGCAGGAGCGGATCAGGCGCCGTGCGGGATATGCTGCTGTCGGCCGCCGCGCGCGGAGCGGTCGTGCTTCCAGGGCCCTTTAGCCAGCTGGCCGAGACCGTGGTACTTGAGGCCGCGCTGGGGGATGAGGCGGCGCGGCGCGCTGTTTCCGCGCGCTGCTTTTATCTGCAGCCGCCTTGTATTCATAAGGGCGATGATGTAGAATAGCAGGGAATCGCTGATCATGGCGGTTCCCGCACTATTTAACCGATAGGAAGATCGCGATGACGCGGGAAAGATACGCGGCGCTTGCCGGGCTGCTGCCGCGGGGCAGGGTACTGTTCGACGAGTCCATGGCCAGGCACACATCCTTCCGGGTGGGCGGACCGGCGGACGCGCTGATATATCCCGAAAACGCGGCGGAAATCGCCGCTGTCGTGCTCTGGTGCGCGCAGCAGGACATCCCATGGATCGTGATCGGAAACGGCACGAACCTGCTGGTGCGCGACGGCGGGATCCGTGGCGTCGTGCTCAAGCTGTCCGAAAGGATGCACGGCATCGCGGTGGAGCAGAACCGCCTGACCGCGCAGGCGGGAGCGTCGCTGACTGCGGCAGCGCGGGCCGCGCTTGCCGCGTCGCTCACGGGCCTTGAGTTCGCGTCGGGCATACCCGGTTCGGTGGGCGGAGCGGTCGTGATGAACGCGGGCGCGTACGGCGGCGCGATGGAACAGGTCGTGCGCCGGGTCGAGGTCATGGACCCCGACGGCGCCGTCCGGTGGCTGGACGGCGCGGAAATGCGTTTTGGGTACCGTCACAGCCGCTGCGCCCAGGAGCGACTGACGGTGCTCGCGGCCGAAATGGAGCTCAATCCGGGGGACGCCGACCTTATCGAGGCGCGGATGCGCGAGCTGGCCGCGCAGCGCCGGGAAAAGCAGCCGCTCAATCTGCCCAGCGCGGGCAGCACGTTCAAGCGGCCTGAGGGACATTTCGCCGGCAAGCTCATCGAGGAAGCCGGTTTGAAGGGCGAACGGGTCGGCGGCGCGCAGATATCGGAGCTGCACGCGGGATTCATTGTGAACATGGGGGGCGCGACCGCGGCCGACATCCTTGCGCTCATGCAGCGGGTGGCGGACGCGGTGGAGCGGAGAACCGGTATCCGCATGGAGCCCGAGGTGCGGATACTGGGAGAGGACCGTTAGTCATTGATGAAATGGATCGCCGATTACCACACGCACACCTGGTTTAGCCACGGCCGCGGGACCATCGAGGAGAACGTCCTGGAAGCTATCCGGAAAAAGCTGAAAGCCATCGCGATCACCGACCACAGCTTTGCACACCCGCTCATCGGGCTCAATATCGACAAGGTGCGCCGTATGCGGCGCACCGTAGACGCGCTCAATCGCCGCTATCAGCGCGATATAGCGGTGTTTCTGGGCGTGGAGGCCAACATCGTGAATTCGCGGGGACAGATCGACGTACCCGCGAGGATGTTCCCGTTTTTCGACCTGCTGGCTGTGGGCCTGCACAGGATGGTATTCATGTCGCCCGTGCTGGACGGCCTGCGCATGAGTATGGTGAATAACCTGCAGTGGCTCTCGGGGGCCCGGCGCAGGACAGCGGCTACGGTCAATACCCGGGCGCTGTCGCGCGCGATGGAACGCTACAGCGTGGACATCATCACCCATCCGGGTTATTGCTTTCCGGTGGATCTTCCGCAGCTGGCTGCGGTAGCAGCCAGCACGCGCACGCTGCTGGAGATCAATGACTCGCATGGGATACCGTCGCCCGGCGCGCTGAAGACCGTTGCCATGAGCGGCGCGCGCTTCGTCGCGGGAAGCGACGCGCATCGTCCGTCGCGCGTAGGCAGCTTTGACAACGCGCAGCGGATCATACGCGAGGCGGGCATTCCCGGTGTGCGGGTCATCAATACCGCCGGGTACGGCGTTTGGAAGTTCAAATCGCACGAAAGGAGGTGAGCGCATGCGGCTCGTGATCGTAACCGGCATGTCGGGAGCCGGAAAGTCCCAGGTGATCCGAACGATGGAGGATATCGGATATTACTGCGTCGACAACCTCCCGCCGATGCTCATACCGACGTTCGTAGAGCTGTTCACGCAGCGCAGCGGTTCGGGTTCGGGGAACGGCAACATCGCCGTGGGCGTGGATATACGGGGCGGCGAGTTCTTCGACTCGATATATGAGGCGCTCCTTAAGATCAAGGACATGGCCAAGTACGAAATACTGTTCATGGACGCCTCGGACGCGGTGCTCATTAAGCGCTTCAAGGAGACGCGCCGCAGCCACCCGCTGCTGGCTGGCATGGGCTCGCTTCGGGAGTCGATTAACAGGGAGCGCGACCTGCTGCAGCGTCTGCGGGAGAGCGCCCATCACGTGATCGATACCACGAGCCTGAGCACGCGGGAACTGCGTAAGAAACTGATGGAGCTTTTCCTGGAGGGCGCGGCCGAGGACAGGTTCCCCATCACGATCGTATCGTTCGGATACAAGTGGGGGATGCCGGCCGACGCTGACATGGTTCTCGACGTGCGGTTCATCAACAACCCCTTCTATATCGACCGGCTCAGAGAACACAGCGGGCGGGACGAAGATGTGATCGCGTATGTGATGGGCATGGAGGAGACCCGGACTTTTCTATCCCTTACGACCCGGATGCTCGAATTCCTGATCCCGCAGTTCATCAAGGAGGGGAAGGGGCAGCTGGTCGTAGCCCTGGGCTGCACCGGCGGCATGCACCGCTCGGTGGTCATAGCCGACGCCGTGGGAGAGCGCGTCGCCCGGATGGGTTACCGCGTGACGGTGGATCATCGGGACCTGGAACGGGAGAGAAGCCTGTAATGAAACAAGCCATCATGATGTGGATGCGCAGGGCGGCGGCATTGCTGCAGCCCGGCATTGGCCTGAAGCGGCTCACGCTGATGGGCGCGGGCGGGGCGGCGCTGGCGGGCGCGGGACTCGCGGGAATCGTAAGGCTCCGGAATAGCGGCGCGTTCGCAGGGCCTGTGGACCTCTGCATCATACTGCTCCTGACAGGCCTGACGGGCATACTGGGCGGGATCGGAATGATGCTCATCCGGCTGCTGCGGGCGCGCAAGCACGGCGGGCTGGGCGTCGACGTGAGCTGGTCCGACGTGTTCAAGCTCCGGAAAACCCTGATGAAGGGCCCGCGGATCGTCGCTCTGGGGGGCGGTACCGGCATGGCGACGCTGCTCCGGGGCCTCAAAAAAATCACGTCGAACCTGACCGTCGTTGTGACCGTGGCCGACGACGGGGGGGGATCGGGCGTGCTGCGGGAGGAGCTGGGGATCCTGCCGCCCGGCGACATCCGTAACTGCATCATCGCGCTTTCCGATGCGGAACCCTATATGGAGCGGCTGCTCCAGTACCGCTTCACCGACGGGAAACTCAAGGGCCAGAGCTTCGGAAACCTGTACCTGGCCGCAATGAGCGGCATTTCGGGCGGCTTTCTCGAGGCGGTCGAGCGCATCTCCGACATACTGGCCGTGACCGGCCGGGTGCTTCCGGTCAGCCTCGACAATATCCGCCTGTGCGCGCGCCTGAACGGCGGGGCCGTGGTGGAGGGGGAGTCCAACATCGGCGTGGCCCAGAAGGAGTACGGCGGCCATATCGAAAAGGTCTGGCTGGAACCGGCCGGCTGCACGGCGCTGCCCGAAGCGCTGGACGCGATCCGCGAGGCCGACATCATCGTGCTGGGCCCGGGAAGCCTGTATACGTCGATCATACCCAATCTGCTGGTGCCGGGCATCGCGCAGGCCATCCGCGCGTCGCATGCGGTGCGCATCTATGCGACCAATCTCATGACCCAGCCTGGGGAGACCGAGGGATACGACGCGACCGATCATCTGCGGGCGCTCGCCGACCATGCGGGCGAGGGGATCGCGCAGTGCATCCTTGTCAATAACAACCTGCGCATTCCGCCCGCTCTGATGAAAAAGTATCTCGACGACCATGCCGAGCCCGTCACATACGACCGGGCGGAGCTGCGTTCCGTGGGCCTGCTGGTGGAGGAGCGGGATCTTTTGCGGGTCGAGGGCGAACTGCTGCGACACGACAGCGACAGGCTGGCTGCTGCGATCATCGATATTTACCGCCAGGCCCAGTGGCGGATGTGAGGGCCCTGGCATAGCGCCCGCGGCGCACCGGCCGGGCGTTGCCGGGCAGCCGCCTGCCGGATATTTGTCCCGTTGCGATCACTGACGCGAAATTCGATAAAAAGCCGCGCGGCTCTGATTCAAATCGACCGTCGCGGCTTTTTTGATGCGCCGTTATCCGCCGCATCTTTTAGCGCGGTGTATGATTTGGCCATGCGCGCGGCATTATAAATATGCCATTGCGTGAAAAAGCACGGAACCAACCGAAAAACCAGGGGCTGCGTTCCGTAGGTCCGCAAGAATGAAAAAGTTTATCGCTGCAAATACTAAAATCAAAAGGAGGCGAATGTCTTGAGATCGAAAACGTGGATAGCGGTTATCATCGTGTGCCTGTTGCTGGCACTGGTGGGGTGCCGAGCTCCCCAGCCGACTACGACGCCCTCACCGACCCCTCGAGTAACGATAGCGCCCGTGGTGACGCCGGCAGCTACACCGACTGCGGCTGTGACTCCGATGGTGACTCCCACGCCAGAAGCCGCGTCGCCGTCGCCCGGAACGACAGGAGCGGCGACTACAACACCCAAATCGACGTAACTTCCTTTTTCAGCGGTAGGGCGGAGAAATCCGCCCGTTGCCCGGCGGAATCAGGACCGAAACACCCGGAGCGGGGCAGCAGCCTCAGTTCGGGTGTTTTATGTTATGCGCTCCGTTCGAAGGATTTTGGGATCGTATGGCGAAATAAAGAAGTGGAATATCATAGAAAACCGGTCGGAGCCCTTTTGGGCATAGGATTTTAAATCCAGGAGGTGGATCGTTTGTTTGACGCTTCGAAATTCACGGTGGATCCGGTAGCATTTACAATCCGCCTGGGAGAGTTCACAAAGCCAATTTACTGGTACGGCGTGATCATAGCCGCCGCGCTGCTGGCGGGAATACTGCTGGCCATGCACAACGCGAAGTATCGGAAGTTCAACTCGGACGTCGTGCTGGACCTGGTGCTCGTCACCGTCCCCTTCGCGATCATCGGGGCGCGCCTTTATTATGTCGCGTTCATGTGGGACCAGTATTTCCGTGGCGAAGTCTGGTACAGGACGCTTCTGAATATCGTGGCCGTCTGGGAGGGCGGTCTGGCGATATACGGGGCCGTGATAGGCGGGCTTATCGGGATACTCATCTATTCCCGGTGGCGGAAGGTATCATTTACCGGGCTGTGCGATATACTCGCGCCCAGCCTTATACTGGGACAGGCCATCGGCCGCTGGGGAAACTTCGTCAACCAGGAAGCCTATGGATACGAGATCAGCAATCCTGCGTTCCATTTCTTCCCGGCAAGCGTCTACATCGAGGCCAGAGGCGCCTACTTCATGGCGACGTTCTTCTATGAATCCCTGTGGAACCTGCTTGTATTTATCGTTTTGTATCTGTATCTGCACAGGAAAAAGGACGCCAGGCCCGGGAACGTGTTCCTGATGTATCTGGCGCTCTACGGACTGGGCCGGGTGTTCATAGAGCCCATGCGCACCGACAGCCTGTATATTCCGGGGACGAACCTGAGGGTATCCCAGGTACTGAGCGCGATTTTGATCGTGGGCTCGGTGGCGGCGCTCATATTCCGGAACATGGGCGACAGGAAGCCCGCGTCCGGCGACGAAGTCGGCGCTTCGCCGGATATGGATGAGATCGATCCCAATCTGGTGCTGGTGCGCAAGGAGCACCGGCGGAATCTGACCGCCGAGACCGAAGGGGAAGCGCAGCCCGCTGACGGCGGCTCGGAGCAGGACGCAGCGGACGCAGAGGACACCGGAGACGCCGGGGACACCGGGTACGCAGGAGACGCCGGAGAAAGTCCGGCACAGAGCGAAGAGCCGGAACAGACCGGTGGGGAGACCGGTGAACCGGCTGACGAAAGCCAGGGCGAGACCGCACAGGAAGCCGAAAACGGGGGAGAGGACAAGCCGTAGTCCCCGCCCGGCACGACAGGGGAGAGGAGTCGGATTATGAAGAAAACAGCGAGTTTCTTCTGGGGAATCATATTGGTCCTGCTGGGCGTCATGATGATACTCGATCAGCAGGGCATACTGCCGCTGGCGTGGGGGAGAGTCTGGTGGCCCATCGCGCTTATTACGCTGGCGCTTCTGTTTCATATCATTGCCTTTGCACATTCGCCCCGCAACCCGGGCCTCCTGGTGCCCGGTGGCATATTGCTCGTTTATGGGGGACTGTTCCTTTACTGCGCGATCCGGGGCTGGGGTGAGATGCGCGTGCTGTGGCCGCTCTTCCTGCTGGGGCCGGCGCTGGGTCTTGCGGAGCTGAAAATCTTCAGCGGCGGACGGGACGGCTCGTGGATACCGGTCGTCATACTGACCGGAGTGGGCGGGTTCTTTCTGGTGCGGCATTTCACCGATATGACGCACGAGATATTCGCAGCCGTCCTTCTGATACTGCTGGGCGTGTTCCTGGTAGCAAGGCAGCTTATTCGGGGCGGAGGCCATAAAGGCAGCTAGCATCAATTCGCAGCAACCTGTTTCATTCGCGGAGAAACGGGTTATTGGTACTGCATATATATGGAAAACAGCCCTGCGGCATAAAGGAAGTGAGGGGTTATCATGCCATACTATTCATACCGCGGCGTTAACCAGCTCGGCGATCCGGTCGCCGGTGTGCTGGAAGCGAGCGACGAAGAAGCGGCCCGGTCGAGCGTCAGGTCCCGGGGCTACCGGATAGACCGGATCTCCAGGGTATCGCGGCTCAAACTAACGCTGTCGCCCGGTGTCTCGGCGCTCGATATCGCGGTCATGTGCAGACAGCTGTATGCGGTGATCAATTCCGACATACCGCTCACCGACGGCATGATCATGCTGGAGGAGCAGACGGGAAACATGCGCCTCCGCCTGGCGATGCACTCGATGTACGAAAGCTTATCGAGCGGCAAGACGCTATCCGAGGCGATGCAGCGCCATACCGACGTTTTTCCCTCCTACCTCATCCACATGGTGGGCGTGGGAGAGGACAGCGGGTCGCTGGATGTCGTGTTCAGCCAGATGGCCGACTACTATGAGAAGGAGAACGAGATCCGCCACAAAATGCGTACGGCCACGCTGTATCCGTCGATGCTGACCGTGCTCATGATATGGGTCATCGGCCTTCTTGTGGTTCGCATCATGCCGATGTTCGAGAGCATGCTCACCTCGATGGGAGGAGAGCTTCCCGCGATCACGCGCGGGCTACTCGCGCTCAGCGATTTCGTCGTGCGCTATGTGCTGATACTGGCTATGGCGCTCGCCGTGCTCGTCGTGCTGTTCATCTGGTTCTCGGGAACGCGCCGCGGGCGGTACCTTATCGACTATCTGAAGGTGCATCTGCCGGGAATCGGCGCCTTTTTCAGCCGGGTGGTGACAGCCCGCTTCGCGCGCAGCCTGGCGATACTGCTTGAGAGCGGCGTACCGATGGCGCTGGCGCTTAGCCGTATGGACAACCTGATAGGAAACGCATGGGTCGAGCGGCGCCTCGAAAAAAGCCGCGAGCAGGTGGCCTCCGGACAGACGCTTGCATCCTCGATCCGGGGTATCGGCGTATTCATGCCGATGCTGCTGCGGATGCTGGTGGTGGGAGAGCGTACCGGGCGCACGGGAAAGATGCTGATGAAATCGGCCGGTTTCTACGACGACGAGGTGGACCGCACGCTGCGGCGGCTGACCACGATCATCGAACCGGTGCTGATTTTCGTACTTTCGGTCATCGTCGGGATCATACTCCTGTCGGTCATGATGCCGCTCATCAATATCATGTCGGTCATAGGATAAGGGGGTAGCGCTGTGAGAGCTGTGCGCGTGCGGCTGATTGCGGCTGTGCTGATACTGGCCGCGATGGCGGTCATGGTGGCCTCGATCGTGCCGCTGCTCGATAATACATGGGCACGGACCGGTCTGTGGCGGGCGGAGACGCTCGCGACCAGCATCAACCGGGCCCTTTCGCAGTGCTACGCGCTGGAGGGCGAGTACCCTCCGGATCTATCGTATCTGGTGGAGAATTACGGCATCGTACTCGACGAGGAGCTTTTTTTCTACCGGTATCAGTATAATGGCGGCAACCTGCGGCCCGAGGTATGGGTGGTGGCGAGATGAAAAAGCTGGCCGACAACCGGGGCTTCTCGCTGGTGGAGCCGCTGATGATCATCGTGATATTCAGCATATTCGGATTTATGGCCTTTTCGCTGGTGCAGGCGGGAGACAGCGCCTATAAGCGCGTCACCGAAAACTTCGAGTCCCAGTCGGACGCGCGGGTGGCGATCGCCTACATTCAGAACCGCATCTGCCAGAACGACCGGGAGGGAGCGATCGCGGTGGTGCCCAACCCGCTGGGCGAGGGCAATGCGCTGCGCATCGCGGGCGGAGGCCCGGCCGGGGATTACGACATATGGATTTTCTGGGACGACGGGATGCTGCTGGAATTCTACGGGGTGGGCGACGCGCAGCCCGTGCGCGAATACTGCTTCGACATACTCAGGCTGGACGGATTCGATGTGGCGGTCGAGGACGGCGGGCGGTCGATCCGCGTGACGGTCCCCTATGTCCGGTCGGGACGCACACAAACCGTGACGCGCCTCATTCCGCTCAGGACGGTACAGGAGGGGGCGACGCCATGAACCGCAGACCGACAGGAGGCTTTACGCTGGTAGAGGTGATCGTCGCGGTCGCCGCGATGGCGGTGCTGGGCGGCTTCATCATGCAGCTTTTTGTGCTGTCGCGCCAGGTCAGCCAAAGCACGTCGGACACCGACAAGGCGCTGGAGCGCGCCAGCGAGATCGTTTCGCGCTTCAAGGTAGCCCAGTCGCCCGACGCATTCTGGCGGGAGCTGGCCGGGGAGCCGTATACCCCGGGGGGCAGTACCAGCCAGTACTTCGACGCGGAGTGGAATCCGTCGGAGCCCGAGGGAGCGGCGCTCGTATTGAGCGCCTGGATCGGCGATTCGGGAGAGGACGCGCCCGGATGCGCGGACCTGCGCGTGCGCGTGGTGAGCGTGAGCGCGGGGGGCATATCCGAGGAGCTCGTGCACATCCGCGCCGCACGGTACTTCGGCGCGCCCCGGGAGGAGGCCCGGCCATGATCGCAAATGAGAAGGGCTCTACGTCAGTGCTGGTCATACTGGTCATCATCGTGCTGGCGACGTTTGCGGGCATTGCGGTCACATCCAGCTGGATCAACCGGAAGCTCGCGATGAAGAACGTGTCCTGGACCGAGCAGTATTACGAACAGGACCGGCTTGCCGAGTATAAAACGGCGCGCATCGACGCCGTGCTTCTTGCGGCACAGGAAAAGGCGCTCGCCTATTTTACCGACGGTTATTTCGCGCAGGGCAAACTGCCCGAGGGGATCGCGCCATCCACCGTGCCTGAGAATTTTCTCAGAGAGGCCGACGGCGCGCGGACCGGGGCCCAGCGCGTAAGCGCGGCGGAGACGCTTTTTACCCGGCTTTACTGGTACTATGCCGCCGAGGGACTTTCGCGGATCGCCGCCAGAGAGGGCCTGACGATCGCCGGAACGAACCCGGCCGGGATTCTTGATCCCGACACAGCGCTTCCCGCGCGGGGCGATCTGACGGTGTCGTTCACCCAGTCCTCCGGGGACATGCCCGGCGACCTGCGGCTGCACGGCGTGCTCGATGTCCTGCCCCCCGCAATATCCGCCGAACTGGAAGATGGGGACAACTGGCGTTTCTCGGTGCGCTTTGTGCCGGAGTCCGGCTTCTCCCGCTTTTTGATCGTTCGCTGGAACGTGAGTCAGGTGCCCATGACGGTCTCCGGGCACACCGGCAGTTCCTTTGACGGCGTAGTGGGCTGATGCCCGCCATAGAGAATGGAATCTGGCCGGAGAAATAGGAAAGGAAAAGGACATCCGATGACGCGCAAGGCTCTTGCGACCATACTCGCTATCGCGCTCATGACCGCAGTCATGCTGTGCAGCGTCTCCTGCGGTGTGCGCTTCACCTGGCGTATGGTTACGGCCGAACCGGTTTCATCGGAACCCGGGTCCACCGCGACGCGGGTGCCGCGGGCAGCGTATAGCGCAGAGGCGACCCCGATGCCGTCTGCCGGAACGCCCGCCCCGACAGCCGGGATCACGACCGGCAAAACCGCCGCGCCCACCGGCACGCCCGGGCTGTCCGCGGGGACTCCCGGGAAAACGACGTCCAGGCCGACCGCTGCGGCGACGGCCCGCCCGACGCCCAGGCCGACCGCCGTGACCACGGCCCCTACGACACCCAAACCGACCGCCGCACCCACCGCAGCGCCCGATCTCGTCGTGCAGCCCGGGGGCGCTCCGGTGCTGGATACCAGCACCGCGAACGACGAGTATGTCCGGGCAGCCTGCAACGAATCGGCCCGCATCAAGATCGGCATCAAGAAGGACGGCGGGAAAACCGCGTACTACGACGTGCCAAGCGACGGCATGTATCATAAGTTCCCGATCACCGAAGGGGCGGGCACCTATACGATCAGCCTTTTCCGGAATATATCGGGATCGAGCTACGCGTTCGTGACCTCCCAGACGGTGACGGTAGCGGTCGAGGATCCATACGCAAAATACCTGCAGTCCAATTCGGTCGTGAGCTGGAATTCGGGCATGGCATGCGTGAAGCACGCCGCTACGCTGATGAGCGGCAAGTCCACCGAGAAGCAAAAGGCCGAAGCGGTATACCAGTGGATCGTCGCCAACGTGAAGTACGACTTTGACAAGCTGGGGTCGCTGCCGCCGGGGTATTACTCGGATCCGGAAACCACGTTTTCGGTGAAGAAGGGGATATGCCTCGATTTCGCGGTTCTCTATGCGAGCATGCTGCGGGGCAACGGAATTCACGTATCGGTCAACTACGGCTACTGCGACAATGTCAACGGATACCATGCCTGGAACCAGATCTATGTGGACGGAGGATGGTATACGGTCGACATCTCCTCGGACTCGCAGTACCGGGATATGGGCAAGCCCTATTCGATGTACAAGGACCGCTCGCTTTATAAAACCGAGAAGGTGTATTAAATAAGGCGCTCTATACCTGATTCGGCCCGGCATCTCATGTTCGTGAGGGTTATCTTGCATCACCCCCTTTTGCCCCATCCCCCAATTTGGTATAATAGGCAGGAATGGAGGCGCAAATGGCGGCGTTTGATCGATTTCCGGTACGCATGCGGCCGGTCGTGTTACCCAAGCTCTGGGGCGGGGACGCGCTGGGCCGATTGCTGGGGAAGCCCGGCGGTGAAAAGGCGGGGGAGAGCTGGGAGGTTTCCGATCGTCCCGGCTTTGAGTCGGTGGTGATGGACGGTCCGGCTTCAGGGCTACCGTTTAGCGAATATATCGCGCGGATGGGCGAGCACTTCTACGGCGGGGCGGTGTCCGGGACGGGATTCCCGCTGCTTGTCAAGTTCATCGGCCCGTCCCAGTGGTTGTCGGTGCAGGTGCATCCGGCAGACGGCAGCGCGGCCGAGGGGGAAGCGGGCAAGGCCGAAGCCTGGGTGGTAATCGATGCGCCCGAGGATGGCCGCATCGTATACGGCGTGCGCGGTGGCCGGGAGGCGTTCGAGGCGGCTCTTGCGGGCGGGACGCTGCGTGACGCGCTTGGCTGGCTGCCCGTCAGGGCCGGGGATGTCGTCAATATCCCGGCCGGCACGGTGCACGCGCTGGGCCCGAACGTGACGGTATACGAGATACAGCAGTCGTCGGACACGACGTACCGCGTATACGACTGGGACCGGATAGACGGGGACACTGGCAGGCCTCGTGCCCTGCACACACAGCAGGCGCTGCGGGTCATCGACTGGGACGCGGGCTTCGTGCGCCGCACGGGTCTGACGCTGCCCGAGGCGGGCGCGGCGCGGACCCTGCTTATTTGCAACCGGCACTTCGCGCTGGAGCGCATCGACGCGGACGGGACTTTTATCGACCATGGACCTGGCGGCTTCTCGGTTTGGTCGGTTGCGTCGGGAATCGGCAGCGTGCGATGCAGCGATCCCGGACGCGGATTCGACGTCAAGGCGGGCGACAGCTTCGTCGTGCCGGCCTGCGCGACGGGGCTTCATTTCGAGGGACGGGCCGCGCTGCTCAGGGGGCACACGACCCCGCCCGCCGAGATGCGGCGCTGGCTGCTCCAGCGGGGCGTGAGCGCGCAAGAGCTTCGCACCATCGACTGGCGATAGGAGGAATTCGTATGGATATTCGGGAAGCGGTGCGCAAAAGGCGTACCGTCCGCAGGTTTTCGCAGAAACCGATCGACCGGGCGCTGCTCGTGGACTGGGTGGACTGCGCGCGGCTGTCGCCGTCGGCGTCCAACCGGCAGCCGCTCCGGTACCGCATCATAGACGACCCGGCGCGGGTAGAGCGGGTTTTCCCGCTGACCCGGTGGGCGGCGCTGCTGGGGCCGCAGGGGACGCCGGCTCCCGGAGAGCGGCCGACGGCCTTTATACTGCTGCTCGTAGACAGGGCTGTCGCGCCCGGCGGCTGCGCGCACGATGCGGGCGCGGCGGCGCAGACGATACAGCTGCTGGCGACCGGACACGGCGTCGGCTGCTGCTGGATGGGTGCGATAGACCGCGAAGCGATACTGGCGGCGGAGGGGCTGGATCCCGAGCGCTACGCGCTGGACACGCTGCTGGCGCTCGGATACGCGGGCGAAGCGGCTGTTTTCGAGGACGCGCCCGACGGAGATGTGCGCTATTACCGGGACGAGACCGGGCGGCACCGGGTGCGCAAGCGCACGCTCGACGACGTGCTTATTTAGTCCGCGCGGCGCGCAAATAAGGAGCGCGGCGGCACTGGACGGCCGGGCTCCTTATACGTATAATGGCATGCAAGGAGGAAGATCCGATGACATATCTGAAGAACGAGATACTGGAAATACTGCTGGAGGACTCCCGCACGACCCCGGCGCAGATGGCTGTAATGCTGGAGGTCAGCGAAAAGGAGATCGAGTCGGCGATCAGAGAGCTGGAAGAGGACCGGGTCATCGTCAAGTACAACACGATGATCGACCGGGATAAAACCGACGAGTCCCTTGTGGAGGCGCTTATCGAGGTGCGCGTGACGCCCCAGCGCGACCGGGGCTTCGACGAGATCGCGCGGCGCATATACCGTTTCCCCGAGGTGCGCTCGGTGTATCTGATGTCGGGCGGCTACGATCTCATGGTGCTCGCTGAGGGCAAGACACTAAAGCAGGTCGCCTTCTTCGTCGCAGAGAAGCTCTCCACGATCGAGGGCGTCATATCGACGGCGACCCATTTTGTACTCAAGAAATACAAGGAAGACGGCGTTGTATTCGATGAGGAATCCGATAGCAGGCTGGCGGTGACCCCGTGAGCGCTGAAAAATGGGTGAATCCTGTCGTAAAGGCCGTGCCGCCGTCGGGCATCCGGCAGTTTTTCGACATCGTCAATGAAGTCGAGGGCGCGATATCGCTGGGCGTGGGCGAACCCGACTTCGTGACGCCGTGGCGCATGCGGGAGGCTGCGATCTGGTCGCTGGAGAAGGGCGAGACCCACTATACATCCAACTGGGGAACGCCCGAGCTGCGCAGCGCGATCGCGCAGTATCTCAGGACCCGGTTCGAGCTCAAATACGATCCTGCCCGGGAGATACTTGTGACAATAGGAGCCAGCGAGGGGATCGATCTGGCGCTGCGGACGATACTGCGTCCAGGCGACGAGGTGCTCATCCCCGATCCCTCCTATGTCAGCTATGCGCCCTGCGTGATGCTGGCGGGCGGCGTGCCCGTGGGCGTGCGGACCGGCGCCGACGAGGGATTCCGGATGGTGCCCCAGGCTGTTCGCGACGCGCTGACGCCCCGCAGCCGGGCGATCATACTGCCCTATCCCAATAACCCGACCGGCGCAGTGATGGAGCGGGCCGACCTCGCCGCGCTCGCCGAAGTCATAGACGAAGCGGACCTGGCGGTCGTGTCCGACGAGGTTTATGGCGAGCTTACCTATACGGCAACCCGTCACGTATCGATCGCCGAGCTGCCGGGCATGCGGGAGCGGACGATATTGCTGTCGGGGTTCTCGAAGTCCTTCGCGATGACGGGCTGGCGCCTCGGGTATGCCTGCGGACCCGACGAGCTCATGGCCGCGATGGTCAAGATCCACCAGTATACCGCGCTGTGCGCGCCCATCATGGCGCAGCGGGCCGCGCTGGAGGGGCTGCGCTTCGGCCTCATGGACGGTTTCTCGGAGGTTGCGTCCATGCGGCGGTCCTACAACCGACGCCGCCGCGTGATCGTGGACGCGTTTAATAAAATGGGCCTGCCGTGCTTCGAGCCGCTCGGCGCGTTTTATGCGTTCCCGTGCATCCGTTCGACCGGCATGACCAGCCAGCAGTTCTGCGAAATGCTGCTGCGCGAGCAGAAGCTCGCGCTGGTTCCGGGCACCGCATTCGGCCCGTCGGGCGAAGGCTTTGTGCGCGCATCCTACGCCTATTCGATGGGCACCATCCAGGAGGCTATGGCAAGGCTGCGGGCATTCCTTTCTGACCACGGGGACGTGCCGTGAGCGGGGGAGGTTCCTGGCAGCCATTCCGGGGCTTTTCGATCAATACAAAAAAGCCCGCGGTGACATGGGGCTTCATATTCGCGTGCGTGGCGGTGTATGGCATCGATATCGTCACGTCCTACTGGCTGCAGCGGACCTGGTCGCTGGGCGTGCTCTCGTGGTACGGCATGCGCATCAATCCGCTCATCACCGCCGGGCAGTGGTGGCGGCTCATCACGCCCGTCTTTCTCCACGGCAGCGTGCCCCATCTACTTTTCAACTGCCTGGCGGTCTATATATGGGGGCGCTATGTGGAGGCGCTGTACGGCCGCGCGAAGTATGCCGGAATACTGCTCATGGCGGGTTTCTCAGGCTGTGTGCTGGGCTACGCGTTTTCGTCGCACAGCTCTCTGGGGGCGTCGGGCGCGGTATTCGGGCTGTTCGGCGCGATATTGGCCTTTCGGAAATACGACAGGCGGCTCTTTAACTTCATATTCGGCGTGCAGACGCTGCTCTACGTGGGCATCAATCTGGCGATGGGATTCTTCCAGCCCTATATCGATATACTGGGCCACGTGGGAGGACTTATCGGCGGATACCTGGCTGGACGCACGCTGGGTATGCTGATCGAGAAGCGCATGGCGCCCAGCCGTGTGCTGGCAGGCGTCACGTACGCCGTACTGAACGCCGCCTGCATCGCGCTGGGTTATTTCCGGTAGACGTTAGTAGAGCTTCTCCAGCGGAATCCAGCTCTCGTATCCTTCCGGATACGCGGCGCTTTTTGCGACATAGAGCACCGCGCCCACCTTTTTATAGCACAGATAGAATGGGTCGCCCATCTCCCCGGCAGGCTCGGCCCGCAGGAAGCCGCCCACCACGGTCAGGTTTACCTGGCCCTCGAAGTCATCCCAGACGACGCGGCTTATGATGCCGGGCGAGATTTGCAGCATGTGCGAGCCGTCCGCGTCCGACCATATTCCGGCCAGCGACTCGAGCGCGGCGGGATTGGCAAGCGCCGGATCCTCGCGCACCGCGACGTATTCGTGGTCAAGTCCTGTTTCGCCGAGCGTCAGGAAACCCTCCACGGGACTTGCGGTCGCGAGCGACAGGTGCGTGCCGCGGGCGTTTATGATGACGACATTGTTTTCAAAGAGCTGGTAGCTTCCGTATACGTTGTCGATCGCGCAGCCGCCCTGTCCGTCGAACGAGATTTTCCCGATGCCCGGGCCGTCCTCCGACGGGGGATTGTCGCACAGTACCTGGTAGTCGCCCCGTATGCGTCCCGAGTCGGCCTGCTTCCACAGGGTGCGGTTGGCCTGTCCGCCGTCGGGCGCATGCTCGAAGAGCACCTCGAGGGTGCCGTCGGCCGCGAACGCGTACTGCACCCACTGCCCGGCTCCGCCGTGGAACGTCATGCGCATCCTCCCGTCGGCGGCCGCATAGGTGAAGCCCGCGTCGGGCTCCTCGACCCATCCGTAGCGGGTCCCGTCGCCGTCCGCCTCGAAATACAGCGTCAGGCGTCCGCCCTCATCGGTCCACAGCCCGGCGAGCTGCTCATGCTGGGCAGCATCCCCGGGAAACTGGTCGGGATGCACGTAGCGCGCGTCCTGCCCGCTTTCTGCGGTCAGCGTCAGCAACGCGCCCTCCACCGCGTACCGATAGGTTTTCTTCCTGCGCGCCGAGTCGGCTATTTCCAGCGTACCCGCATCGGTAATCTCCCATTTGACAGCCTCGTCGTCAAAGAATGCGCCGCCGTCCTCCTCGATGACCAGGCGTTCGCTGCCGGTTCCCCCGATGAGATCCCACTGCCCGAACAGCGCCGGATCGGCGACGCGCGGGGCGCATCCCGAAAAAATGGCGACGGCCAGCATGACGATTAGCGACGGAATGATCTTTTTCACAGCGGTTCCCTTCCTGCAACTGGAATATAGACATTATAGCATACCCGTCCATTGAATAGTATTCCGGTTTCGTCACGTTCCTGTGAAAAGAATCGTACGTAAATATTTGGATTGTGTGGGAAACCGGTAAATTCCGGCTCCCAGGCTGTCCGGCATAAAAATAATTTTCATGATTATCGATTGATATATTGAAAAACATGTTCATATATGCTATCATCATACAGGCGGAACGCTATGCGCGGTCAAAGGAGGGAGACGATGGAGAAATCCGCAATCCTGTACAGAATGGATTCGCTCGAGCATATATTCAGCGCGTCGGACCATAAGATCGCCGATTATATCCGCGCCAACGCGCGGGATATCATCCGGCTGTCCATCGTCGAGTTCGCCGAGAACTGCGACACCGCCGAGGCTACGATCGTGCGCTTCTGCAAGAAGCTGGGGTTTAACGGATACCAGGACTTCAAGATCTCCCTTGCGCAGGAGATCAATGACCCGATTGAGCGGATATTCGAGGAGGCATCCAAGGAGGACTCGGCGGCCGACATATTCAGCAAGGAAATCGGCAGCATCGTGGGAACCCTCGACTATACGAAGCGCGTGCTGGATCAAAAAAGCCTCCAGGCCGTGGCCGAGCTCATCAGCGCGGCGCGCAAGGTATATTTCTTCGGCAGCGGCAATTCCGCTTCGGTCGCGCTGGACGCGGCGCACAAGATGGTGCGCGCCGGCATCGAAAGCGCGGCGCACACCGATTCGCACATGCAGCAGATTCACGCGGCGACGATGCGGCCCGGCGACGTGGCCGTCGGCATATCCCATTCGGGCAGCTCGCGGTGCGTCGTGGACGCGCTGGCGGTGGCCCGCGAGCGGGGCGCGGCGACGGTATGCATGTGCACATACGGGAAATCGCCGATCACCCGGGTGGCTGACTATGCGCTTTTCACGGCGTCGGAGGAAGTCAAATACCGCGTGCTGTCGCTCTCGTCGCGCATCGCGCAGCTCGCGCTCATCGACGCGCTCTATATCTGGGTCAGCATCCACCGCGAGGATCAGGCGCTCGACACCATGCAAAGCATCGAAAAAGCGCTGGAAAAGACGAAGTATTAAACGCATAGGGAAGGTGGC
The DNA here is from genome assembly GCA_050942555.1 of Christensenellales bacterium. Taxonomy (GTDB): domain Bacteria; phylum Bacillota; class Clostridia; order Christensenellales; family UMGS416; genus JAAYXU01. The sequence goes on along the minus strand of JBMNNN010000003.1, from coordinate 15,324 downwards.
ACCATGGACAGGAATTACATGCAAAGTATGATTCTCTCGGAATTCGCCGACGTGGTGGGGCAGGAGCATGTCCACACCAGTCAGGCCGAGAAAATCGTCCATTCGGTGGACTACTACTGGGTTCCAAGGGTCTGGGCCGACCGGGGCCGGCTGACGCATCAGCCCGACTTCATCGTCTACCCCGAGACGACCGAGCAGGTCGCGGCGATCGTCCGTATCGCAGGATACTATAAAATGCCGCTCGTCGTCTGGGGAGGCGGCGCGGGTTCCCAGGGCGGGGCGCTTCCCGCACAGGGAGGCATCATACTCGATACGAAGCGTATGAACAAGGTGCTCGAGGTCAATGAGCTCGCCTACTCGGTCACCGCGCAGACCGGCATCATTCACCAGGATCTCGAGTGGGAGGTGAACCGCCACAATCTGTCCACGATGCATTTCCCGGCCTCGATATCCTGCTCGACGCTGGGCGGCTTTCTTGCGCACCGCGGGACCGGCACGCTTTCCACGAAGTACGGCAAGATAGAGGATCTCATTATTTCGCTGGAGGCGGTGCTGCCCAATGGCGAAATCATCGAGACGCCCCCGGTGCCGCGCCATTCGTCGGGCCCCGACCTCAACCAGCTGTTCGTGGGTTCCGAGGGTACGCTGGGCATCATGACGAAAGCCACGATCAAGCTGTTCCCGATACCCGAGGAGCGGCAATTCCGCGCATTCATGTTCCGCAACACCCACGACGCGCTCGACGCGGGGCGCCGCATCATGGTCAATCGCCTGCAGCCCGCGGTCATCCGTGTGTACGACGAGAACGAGACTGTCCACCAGATCAAAAAGGTGCTGGGCATCGACCGTACCGGGGCGTATCTCGTATACGGATTCGACGGCTACAAGGATATCGTCGAGATACAGGAGCGCATTGCCGCCGAAATATGCCTCGAGACGGCCACCGAGGATCTGGGGCCGCGCCTCGGCGAGAGCTGGTGGGAGAACCGCTATAAGTTCTACTACCCGCCCTATATCATGGACCTGCCCGAGGCGTTCGGCACGATGGACGTCGTCGCGACCTATGACAAGATCGAAAATATCTATTATCGGATGAAGGAGCACGCCGAGAGCTTCCCGGGCACGCATTTCATCGCCCACTTCTCCCACTGGTACGACTGGGGCTGCATGATGTACGACCGCTTCATCATCCATCCTGACTACGTGCCGGCCGATCCTGACGAGGCCACCCGTCTCTACAACAGAATCTGGAACGAGTGCATGCACATCGCCGTGGACAACGGCGCGCTGCTCAACGAGCACCACGGCATCGGCCTCAAGCTCAGCTACGCGATGCGGGAAATGTACGGCTCGGGATTCAAGGTGCTGCAAACGATCAAAAAGTCACTCGACCCCGATGGCATTATGAACCCCGGTAAACTTGGACTGTGAAAGGCGGTGGACATACATTGAACATCAAGAAGGTTCAAAAGGATATTGATAGCTGCCGGTTCTGCTTCATGTGCCGGCATATATGCAGCATGGCCCGGGTTACGGGCAGCGAGGTCGTAAACCCGCGGTCCCGCGGACTCATGCTTTCCTATGTGCTCCGCGGTACGATTCCCTACAGCGCGGATCTCGATGATACGGTATACAGGTGCTGCATGTGCGGCTACTGCGCCGACTGGTGCGAGGGCAACTGGAATCCGCCCGCGTACGTGCAGGAGGCCCGTTTCGACATGGTCGAACGGGAACTGGCACCCGCGCACATCACAGCGCTTCGCGACGCGCTGCTTAAAAACGGGATGATCGCCGATCCGGGACAGCAGGTTCTTTCATCGGCCGAGAACGGCGACGCCAATGTGCTGCTCTATAAAGGCGCGTATCCCGACGCACAGATCGAGCGGTATTTCACGCAGGCCGCCGCGCTGATGGACCGGGCGGGCATACAGTGCGCCTATGTCGCGGGCGCGCCGTCGGGCTTCGCGCAGCTCTACCGGCTCGGTTTTCGTGAGGACGCGCAGCGCGTGGCCCGGCAGGTGCTGGATCTGGCTGGGGCCAAAGGCGTCCGGACCATCGCGACGCTGTCGACGCTGGACGCGTACGTACTCGGACTGCTATCCGACGAAATCGGCTGCAAGAACGACTTTGGTATCGTGCCTGTCGTGATAATACTGATGGACGCGGTGGAGGACGGCAGCATCAAGGTGAACGCTAAGGATCTGTCGGTCACCTACCACGACTCCGACATCATGGCCCGTTACCTCGCTATGACCGATCAGCCCCGCGCCGTGCTCTCCCAGCTGGGCGCAGCCCTGACCGAGATGGAGTGGCACGGGAGCCGTGCCCGGACGACCGGCGGGCTGCTGCTGGCCGCGATGTATCCGGCAGAGTCGGCCGCGCTTGTGGCCGGGCGTGCCGCCGAAGCGTCGGAAACAGGCGCGCAGGCGCTGGTGACAGGCGATATCGAGGACGCACTGCTGCTCACGGGCAAGACCGGGCAGGAAGTACTGACCCTCATCGACGTGATCGGGCGCGCCGCGCTGTAGAGCGGCAGGAGGAGTGAACGAATGCCACTCATGAAAACCGGCGCCATACTCAGGCTGGCCCAGGATAACGGCTTTGGGGTGCTGGCGACCAATGTGCTCAACTACGAAACCATACACTGCTCAATCCGGGCGGCCGAGGCCGAGCGGCTGCCCGTCATCATCATGTACTACCCGGGTTACGAGTCGTTCATACCGGCCGAAGCGGTGGCGCTGCTGACCCGGTACGAGGCCGCGAAAACATGGGTCCCAGTCGGCCTGCATTTCGACCACAGCAAATCGGTGGATCAGGCAATGTGGGGCCTTCGCACCGGATACCTGTCGGTGATGATCGACGCTTCGGCGCATCCTCTGGAGGACAACCTGCGCGACACCGCCACGGTGGTGCGCGCGGCGCACGCGATGGACGTAGAGGTCGAGGCCGAGCTGGGTTTCGTCGGCCGGGGCATCAATCCCGACGACGTCAACAACCCCAACAAGTTCACAGTGCCCGACGAGGCCGGGCGATTCGTCCGGGAAACGGGCGTCGACTTTCTGGCCATCTCCTACGGAAACGCGCACGGGGACTACATCAGCACCCCGGTGCTGGATTTTAATCGGCTCAGCGAGATACACGAGCGGGTAAATATTCCCCTCGTGCTGCACGGAAGCTCCCACATACCCGACGAGCAGGTGCGCGAATCGGTGCGCCGCGGTATACGTAAGGTCAATGTGGCTACTGAATATTTCCAGACGTTCTACAAGGGCCTCTACGGCGTCATGAAGCGCGGGAAGCCCGGAGAAACATACAAGTCGGCGGTGGAAGAGATACGGCCCGGCATGATCGAATTCATAAGGGCCAAGATGCGGGTGCTCAACCTCGCCGGATTCCGTCTGTAAAAGGAGGCAGAGCGATGATCCGCGTCGATGTCGCCGGTATCGGCACTCCATTTTTCGACTACAATATCGTGATCGACGAAATGCCCATGCCCGACAGCAAGCAGTCGATCCGCTCCTTCAGCCAGCAGGGCGGCAACAAGGTGCCCACGGCGCTGGTAGCCGTAGCGCGGCTGGGAGGTTCGGCGGGCCTTATCGGACAGGTGGGCGACGACCACCATGGCCGTTTCTGCCTCGAAGACCTTGCCTATAACGGGGTCGACGCAAGCAGGATGCGAACCGTTGCGGGCGGCGCGACGCCGTACTGCGTGTGCCTGTCGGATCTCAAAACCCGCGGAAGGGCGTTCCTCGTCCACAGAAAGCCGTTTGAGCCGCTCGCGCTGGACGAGGAGGACCGCCGCTATATCAGATCCGCGCGCTATCTGCACCTAAGCTCGGCCGACGATGTGCCGTGGCAGGCGATAGAGTGGGCCCGGGAGGCGGGCGTGCGCGTCGCATACGACGCCGACGGCTACCGGGACACGCTGCCCGCGCTCATCCTGAAGCTCGACGTGCTCATCATGTCGGAGTTCGTGTACGCGAAGCTCTTCGACGACGAGCAGTATGAGCGCAACTGCTTCGCGCTGGCAAAGAAGGGGCCTTCGATCGTGTTCGTGACGCTGGGCGCGCGCGGAAGCGCGGGCGTGATGGACGGGCAGTTCGTACAGCAGCCGGCCTTCACGAACGTCGATGTCGTCGATACGACCGGCGCGGGCGACGTGTACCACGGCGCGTTTCTCTACGGACTGCTGCAGGGATGGGACGGGGCGCGCATCGCCCGGTTCTCCTCGGCGGTCTCGGCCATCAAGTGTACCCGGGTAGGCGGCCGGGCGGGCATCCCGACGCGGGCCATGGTGGACGAATTCCTGGAGCGGGGGACGTTCGACCCCACGCAGATCGACGAGCGGGTCCGCCACTACCGTCAATCATAAAAGGCGGTGCGGAAATGGAGTATTTGCTGGGCATCGATATCGGCTCGGGCGGCGTCAAGGAAACGCTGCTGAGCGTGTCGGGACAACCGGTCGCATCGGCCACGGTCGAGTATCCGACCTATTATCCCGAGGTCTCATGGACCGAGCAGGATCCCGAAGACTGGTACCGCGCGGTGTGCGAGGGACTCTCCAGCCTGCTGGGCAAGTCAGGCGTGCGGTCGTCGGACATCCGCGCGATCGCGGTGGACGCCGCGACCCATACGGCGGTGCTCATGGACCGCGACTGCCGGGTGCTGGATCGCGCGATCCTGTGGACCGACCAGCGCAGCGTCCGGGAAAGCGCCTGGCTGGACGAGCGGTATGGAGATATGCTTTTCGAGGTCACCTATCACCGGCCTGATACGCTCTGGACGCTTCCGCAGCTTCTGTGGATACGCAATCACAAGCCCGACGTGTTTGAGCGCATCGGGCATATATTATTTGCCAAGGACTACATCCGCTGGCGGCTGACCGGACGGATCTGCACCGACACGATCGACGCGGCGGGCTCGATGCTCTATGACGTGGCAAATGATCGCTGGAGCCCCGAGCTGTGCGCGCTGGCGGGACTGGATCCATCGGTTCTTCCTGAAGCGCTTCCGCCCTTTGCCGAAGCGGGAAAAGTGACGCGGGAAGCCGCGCGCGAGACCGGGCTTGCCGAGGGGACGCTGGTGGCGGCCGGAGCGACCGACACCGTGATGGAGGTATTCGGAACGGGCGCGGTGCGCGAGGGGCAGTCGACCGTAAAGCTTGCGACGGCCGGACGCATCTGCGCGATCACGCGGCAGCCCCATCCGCATCCGATGTTCGTCACCTACAGGCACGTGGTGCCGGGGCTGTGGTATCCCGGCTCGGCTACAAAGAGCTGCGCCGCGTCGATGCGCTGGTACCGCGATGTGTTCGGCGAGCTGGAGAAGCTCGAAGAAGCGCGCGGCGGGCCCGATGCATACGAGGCCATCAGCGCGGCGGCCGCGACCATCGCGCCGGGCTGCGAAGGGCTGTTTTTCCATCCGTACCTGCTGGGCGAGCTGACGCCGTACCGCAACCCGCACCTGAGGGCCAGCTTCACGGGCATCAGCGCCGGCCACACGAAGGCGCATTTCAGCCGGGCCGTCATGGAGGGCGTCGCCTTCTCGCTGCGCGACTGCCTGAGCGTATTTACCGAGCAGGGTATCCGCGTGGAGAACGCGCGTCTCATCGGCGGGGCGTCCAAAAGCCCGGTCTGGCGGCAGATCACGGCCGACGTGCTGGGCATGGAGCTGCAGCTTCCCCGCGCCAACGATTCCTCTTTCGGATCGGCGATGCTGGCCGGCGTATGCGCGGGCGTGTTCGCGGGCCCCGAGGAGGCGGTGGAGCGCTGCGTGCGTATCGATCGGATCATCGAGCCTGATCCCCGCACCCATGCGCTCTACGAGGAGCGTTTCGCCGTGTACAGGCAGATCGTGCAGGCGATGGAGCCGGTGTACACGCGGCGGGATTTCGGTCAATGATTGCGCGACACGCGCTGCAATAAAGGAGGAACCACAATGAATCTTTACAGGAAGTATGAAGGTCAGAGCGGTTACACGGCGATTGCCGGAGGCGACGGTTCCAGCCTGAAGCTGCTGGAACTTGGGTATCTGAAGCTTTCAAAGGATCAGACCTTTGAAATGAAGACCGGGGACAGCGAGCTTGTGATCGTGATGATGACGGGCATCTGCGCGGTACGGGGCGAGGGCTTTTCGTTTGGCCCGGTGGGAGGCCGCCGCGACGTGTTCGCCGGGCCCGCCCATTCGGTCTACATCCCGGTGGACACCGCGTTCGAGGTGACCTGCCTTGAGAACATGGAGGCCGCTTTCTGCTACGGAAAGGCCGACCGGAAGCTTGCGGCGTTCGAGGTAAAGCCCTCCGAGGTGCCGGTCAACGAACTGGGAATCCTGAACCTCAAGCGGGGCCTTCACAGCCTCATAGACGAAAGGCTGGAGACATGCAGCCTGTGCATCGGCGAGGCCTACACGTACCCGGGCAACTGGGCCAGCTACCCGCCCCACAAGCACGATGTGAGCGAGCTTCCTTTCGAGGCGGTCATGGAGGAAATCTATTTCTTCAAGTTCAACCTGCCCTCGGGATTCGGGTTCCAGGCCGTATACACGGAGGACGGCTCGCTGGACGAGGTATACCGCGTCGGCCACAATACCGCGGTCGAGGTGCCTCGCGGCTATCACCCGTTCGCCTGCGCGCCGGGCTACTCGAACTATATGCTCTACCTGATGGCCGGGGAGAAGCGTTCGTTCTACCGCCGCACGCAGCCCTGCCACCAGTGGATTGAGGCTGCCGAGCGGATGGTGCGCTACAATCTGTAGACGGGATCAATGAGCCGGGCGGAGGAGACTTCGCCCGGTTTTTTATGTTAAATACCACTGTGAGTAATAAACGCGATATCCAGCAGGTATTGCTACGATTCCCAACCTGACCTATCAGGTAGAATGCTGCGCACCACTTGATTTGATACCGACCAGCTATTACAATATGAAGTGAAGCTCGGAAAGAAGTCTAACAGGAGCAGGAAAATGGCTACGCGAAAGAAAGCATACACCCCCTGGTTCAAACCGGACTATGACCGGGCCGCGCTGCCTGCAAAGCTGCTTAGGGACTTCGAGCGCCGCCATACGACCCGGATATGGCAGGGAATACCCAGTATTGAGCGCACCGGCGGCGGAACAATTTTCGCGGCATGGTACTCCGGCGGACATACCGAGGGAATGGATAACTTCGTGCTGCTTGCAAGGAAGCGTCCGGGCGCGGAATGGGAAAAGCCCTTCTTGGTTGTGGAAAATGTCGAGGGCGTGCGGACTTTTGACGAGGTTCTGTGGATTGATCCGTTGGGCCGACTGCGCTTATACTGGGCGCAAGCCCATATGCATATGGATGGCAAAGAAGGGGTGTGGGAGAGCGTGTGCGATCAGCCCGATGCGGAGCAGCCGGTCTTCAGCCGACCGCGCAGACTGTGTGACGGTATCATGCTGAACAAGCCGACCGTGCTGGGCAGCGGACGGTGGCTCTATACTGTCGCCAGGTGCCCCTTGAAGCCATTCCATCCTATGAACGTCGGCACAGTAATTTTCAATGATCCCGACGAACAGCAGCGAAACGCTCAGGTCTACGCCTCAGACGATAATGGCTGCACAGTTTCACTTCTAGGACAAGCGCGTTTTAGCAAATCCGACTTTTTTGAGCACATGCTGTATGAATGCAGCGACGGAAGTCTTCGCATGCTTTCAAGGTCCGCCCCGGTGCTTTATGAGAGCGTCTCCCGGGACGGAGGCATCACCTGGTCTAACCAACGTCCCACGCAAATCGGAAACCCGTGTTCCCGATTTCATGTGCGCCGCCTGATGTCGGGCAGACTTTTGCTTATCAATCATAGAAACTTCATCGGCCGCAACAACCTGTACGCTCAGGTTTCCCAGGACGATGGCAAGACGTGGAATGACGGGCTGCTGCTCGATGAAAGAAGCCAGGTATCGTATCCCGACGCAGTACAGGACGCAGAGGGCCTCATCCATATCATATATGATCATGACCGCTACGGCAGCATGGAAATTATGATGGCGCAGATTACCGAAGAGGATATACTGACCGGAACCATTGTTTCCCCTGACTCAAAACTGAAAATATGTATCGACCGCGCATAGTGCGCGGCGGTACGATTCATTTTCCGCATTTAGCCTCTGAAGCTCTATCTTTATATTGCCTCCTCCCTCCGCCCTGTTGTATGATAGAACCAGCAATAACCAGGGAGGGTTTTTTTATGGGCAGGTATGCGATCGGAGTCGATTATGGGACGCAGTCAAGCAGGGCGGTGCTGGTGGAGCTCGGCACGGCGCGCGAGCTCGCCACTTCGGTATGGTCCTATGCCCACGGGGTCATGGATCAGGCGCTGCCCGACGGGACGCCGCTGCCGCCCGACTGGGCGCTGCAGCATCCCGGCGACTATATCGAGGCGCTGGAGCGGACCATACCGGACGTGCTGGCACAGGGCGGCGTCGATCCCGCGGAGGTGGTGGGGCTGGGCATCGACTTTACGGCCTGCACGATACTTCCGATCGACCGCGACGGACAGCCGCTCTGCTTCCGGCAGGAGCTAGCCGGGCATCCCCACAGCTATGTGAAGCTCTGGAAGCACCACGCCGCCCAGGAGGAGGCCGATCGCATCAACGAAATCGCCGCCCGCCGCGGGGAGAAGTTCATCGAGCGGTACGGCGGGAAAATTTCCTCGGAGTGGTTGTTCCCGAAGATCTGGCAGATCCTCAACGAAGCTCCGGAAATCTATGAGGCCGCCGACCGCTTCATCGAGGCGGGCGACTGGGTCGTGATGATGATGACCGGCCGGGAGGCGCGTAACAGCTGCACCGCCGGATACAAGGCGATCTGGAGCCGGCAGGACGGGTATCCGTCGCCGGAGTTTTTCCGGTCGCTGGACCCGCGGCTCGAGCACGTCGTGCGCGACAAGCTGCCCAGCCCGATATATCCGCTGGGACACCGGGCCGGCGGGCTGACCGCCGACATGGCACGCGCGACAGGGCTGCGCGAGGGGACGCCGGTCGCCGTCTGCAACGTGGACGCGCATGTGACGGTTCCCGCGACAGGCATCAGCGAACCGGGCCATATGCTGATGATCATGGGTACCTCCACCTGCCATATGGTCGTGGGGACCGAGCCGCGCATCGTTCCCGGTATGTGCGGGGTCGTCGAGGACGGCATACTGCCGGGATACTTCGGGTATGAGGCCGGTCAGAGCTGCGTGGGCGACCATTTCGAGTGGTTCGTCAACCACTGCGTGCCCGAAGCGTATGAGCGGGAGGCGCGGGAGCACGGCATGGACATCCACGCGCTGCTCACCGAAAAGGCGGCGAGGCTGCTGCCCGGGGAGAGCGGCCTCGTCGCGCTGGACTGGTGGAACGGCAACCGCTCGGTGCTGGTGGACGCGGACCTGACGGGTCTCATCGTGGGCATGACGCTGCGCACCCGGCCTGAGGAAATATACCGGGCGCTCATTGAAGCGACGGCTTACGGGACCCGCGTCATCATCGAGAACTTCCGCCGGTATGGCGTGCCGGTGGACGCGCTCTACGCGGCCGGAGGCATCGCGCAGAAAAACGAGCTGATGATGCAGATATACGCCGATGTGACCGGCATGGATATCCGCATCGGCGCGTCGACGCAGGCGCCCGCCGTGGGCGCGGCGATGTTCGGCGCGGTGGCGGCAGGATCCGCCGCAGGGGGCTACGACACGATCACCGACGCGGCGCGGGAAATGGGCCGCGTGCTGCCCCGGGTATACCGGCCGATTCCCGGGAACAAAGCCCGCTACCAGACGCTGTACGAGCAATACTGCGTGCTGCATGACGCGTTCGGGCGGGGCGGAAACGACGTCATGAAGCGCATAAAGCGCCTGCGCGAGGAGGTGCTGCGCGAACCGAATGAGCGTGAAGACGGCTGATGGTGCGGCTGCACCAAAAACAAAGACAGCCTGCTCACCCGGCGAATGCATCCAACAGAGTGTAAAATACTGCTTATACAATGGGTATTTGCGAATTGCCTTGAATAAGCCGGTGTTGTACACTATAATAACATAGTAATTTCTTAAAAAACCTGGGCGATACTCAGCGGAAACAGGAGTCGGAAGGGGACGTACTATGCGAATGTTAGCCAGATGCGCAGCGGCCACTGCGCTTCTTATCACGACAGTGCTTTTTTCAGGCTGCTATCTGCTTCCCAAAGAGGAGGAGACGCTGGAGGTCCCGCTGCTCCAGGCCAAGGAGATCGTATACAAAACATACGAAGCCAAGCGCAGCGACATCATCGTATATGTGACCGCTCAGGCCAAGTTCGTATCGGCCAGCGTGGCCGACTGCTTCTTTGAGCACACGGGCGGTCGGCTGCGGGCCGTTTATGTGAAGTACGGACAGGCGGTCAAGAAGGGCGACATCATCGCCGAGCTGGACACCGATGCGCTGGAGAACAGCAAGACCATACAGTACTATAATCTCCAGAAAGCCCGGCTCAGGCTGGACAACCTCAAGGCCACCGGCGCTTCCAGCTATGATATCAAGATGGCCGACTACGACTACAAGATCGCCCGCGCCAACTACAATACCGTGGTGGAAGAGCTCGAGAAATCCAAGCTGTACGCGCCGATGGATGGCATCATATCGTATCTGGCCAAAGTCTATCCCGGCGACACGATCAGCGCCTACACGGATCTTGCCCGCATCATCGACCCGCTGGCCATACGGCTCGTGATAGAGGGCGATACCGCCAAGAAGTTTAAAACCGGCATGCAGGTGGAGGTGACGATCGACAAGGAAGTATACGAAGGCGAGGTCATACAGTGTCCCGACGATGTGCCGCCCATTCCTGCCGACGGGGACACGACGCTGCGCACCTATATCGAGGTCGCGGGCTACGAGTCCGACGACAAATCGCTGGGTAAATCGGCCACGATCCGGTTTGTCGAGGATTCGCGCACCGATGTCATCGTCATCCCTAAATCCCTTGTCAACGATTACCAGGGCCGCACCTATGTCAAGGTGCTCGAAGACGGGGTCAAGATCGAGGTGGACGTGGAGAAGGGACTGGCTACAGCCACGGAAGTTGAGATCGTCAAGGGCCTCAACGAAGGGGACAAGGTGATCATCAACTAGGAGGCGGCGGCTTTGTTCTTCATCGTATTGCGCAAGATACTCAATAACAAGTGGATGGTCGCATGCCTGCTCGTGGGGTCGATCGTCGCGGTGGCGATGATCAGCAGCATTCCGATGTATACCGATGGCATACTGCAGCGGATGCTGATAAAGGACATGGAGGCCTATCAGCAGCGCACGGGCAGCTATCCGGGCAGATACCTTTTTAAGCTGAACTGTTTTACCTATTACAAACCCGACAGCAGATACGGCGCGTTTCTGTATTTCCGCCAGAACATACGCGACAAACTGCCCGGCGAACTGGATACGCCGATTGCCGAGCATGTGGAAAAGCTGACCATCGACTACATCGCGCTGCTTCCCGAGGTGCAGAAGGCCGAAAAGCCGTCCAAGGCTTTCATAAAGCTCGTCGCGTATACCGACTATCTGGATCACATCACCATCACCAGCGGACGCCTGCCTTCTACCGAGATGAAGGACGGCGTGCTGGAGGTGCTGATCAACGAGTCGGTGCAGAAAGAAAAGGATCTCATGCTGGACGAGATCTATCTGGCCGAAGACATCAGTAAGCTGCTGGGAGAGGGGATCGTATTCAAGGTCCGGCCGGTCGGACTCTTTTCCTACAAGGAAGCCAACGACGCATGGTGGTTCGAGTACAGCTTCCGGATGGGCGACGTCGCGCTCCTCGACTACGGCCTTTTCGAGCGCTATTTCCTCGAGGAGCGACAGGCGGTGTCGGCGGCCGAATGGTACTACGCGGTCGACTACACGAAGCTCACGATCGACCACCTGCCGACGCTCCTCGATGTGCTGCACGCCAGGGAGAAATGGTACGCCGAGTACCCGGGCACGCGCGTCGCGATGGGCGTGAAGCCGATCCTTGAGGAGTATTTCATCCGGGAAAAGCAGCTCCGCATTACGCTGTGGGTGCTGCAGGCGCCCATCATCATGATGCTGGCGTTCTATATATTCATGGTGTCCCAGCTCATCGTCGAGAACGACCGCAATGAGATCGCCGTGCTCAAAAGCCGGGGTGCGGGCAGACTGCAGCTGTTCGGAAGCTATCTTCTTCACAGCGCGCTCCTTTCAGCCGTCTCGGTGGCGGCGGGCCCGTTTGTGGCGATGGGCATATGCAGGATTCTTGGCGCGTCGAACGGATTTCTTGAGCTGGTGTCGCGTACCGCGCTGCCCATCACGATGCGCATCCGCTCGATACAGTACGCGATGCTGGCGGGAGTCTTCTCGGTCCTCACGATGATCATGCCGGCGATGAGCGCGACGAGGTTTTCCATCGTGGAGTTGAAGCAAAAGAAGGCGCGGCGATGGAACGCGCCGTTCTGGCAGAAGATATTCCTCGATTTGATCCTTATCGGCGTATCGCTGTACGGCTACAACAGCTTCGCAAACCGCCAGGCTACGCTGGTGCTGACGTCTGCCGAAGCGCTCGACGTGCCCATCGACCCGATGCTTTTCATGATATCGACGCTGTTCGTGCTGGGCGTGGGGCTGCTGTTCCTCCGGGTCTATCCGTTCATCATCCGCTTTATATACTGGCTGGGGCACAAGATCTGGTCGCCGGTGCTGTACGCCACGTTCATACAGGTCGGGCGTTCCGGAGGGCGGGAGCAGTTCCTGATGCTGTTCATCATACTGACGATGTCGATCGGCGTGTTTTCCGCGAACTCCGCGCGCACGATTAACCAGAATATCGAGGACCGCGTCTATTACGAGGTCGGCGCGGATATCGCGCTTCAGACCGAGTGGGAGAACAACGCGCCCCCCGAGGACATCTATTCGATGGACGATCCTTCGGCGGCCGCGATCTTTGGCAGCGACCCTGTGATCATATACCGCGAGCCCGATTACGATATCATCTCCTCGATCGAGGGCATCGAGGCCACGGCCAAGGTACTGATGCCTGCCGAGCCGCGTTTCCGGCTGTCCAGAAATTACACGAAAAGGGGCGTGCTGATGGCCATCGAGCCATCCGAGTTCGGGCGGGTGGTCTGGTCGTCGTCGGACCTGCTGCCCCATCACATCAACGAATACCTGAACCTGATGACCTATGCGCCCAACGCGGTCCTCGTTTCGTCGGCGTTCCGGGACCAGGAGGGCATGCAGGTGGGCGACTCGTTTGAGTTCTACTGGGAAGGCCAGACGCGCATCGAGGCGGCCATCGCGGCATTCGTCGACTACTGGCCGGGAATCAACCCGCATCTTGAGGAAAGCCGGTATTTCGTGATCGCCAACCTCAACTACACGCAGGCCAAGACGATGCTGGAGCCGTACCAGGTCTGGATGAAAAAGGAAGAAGGCGCGCTTTCCCGGACGGTATACGACGACATGGCTGCCAAGGGCATAAAGCTCTACTGGATCCGCGACGCCAGCCAGGAGATGGTCGCCCGGAAGAACGACGCGCTGCTGCAGGGAACAAACGGCGCGCTGACGCTGGGCTTCGTTGTGACGATGCTCATCAGCCTGCTGGGATTCATCATCTACTGGATACTGTCGATACAGAGCCGCAAACTCCAGTTCGGCATATTCCGCGCGATGGGCATGACGCAGGGCCAGGTGGTGGGCATGCTCATATGCGAGCAGATACTCATCTCGCTGGCGGCGGTGCTGACGGGCATACTGATAGGCGGCGTTACCAGCGATCTTTTCGTGCCGCTGCTGCAGATGGTCTACAGCGCCGAGCAGCAGGTGCCGCCCTTCCGGATCGTCAGCAGCCGGGCCGATTACTACAGGATATACGCGATCGTCGGGTTCATGCTGGTGTCGGGGTTTGCGATACTGGGCGCGCTCATATCCAGGATCAGGGTGGCGCAGGCTATCAAGCTCGGGGAGGACTGATATGGAGCCGATACTCAAAACCCGGTCGTTAAGCCGCGTATTCAACAACGGCGGAACCATCGTCCGCGCCCTTGACGATATCGATATCGAGATCATACCTCAGACCATCACGATTTTGAAGGGGCGCTCGGGCTCGGGGAAGACGACGCTCATCAACCTGCTCGGAACGCTGGACAGGCCCACGTCGGGCGAGATCTATTTTGAGGGACGCAATATCAGCGCGATCTCCGAAGGCAGGAGAGACCGGCTCCGCCGCCGGAGCATGGGATTCGTGTTCCAGTCGATCGCGCTCATATCGCTGATGTCGGCGTATGAAAATGTCGAGTTCGCGCTGCGCGTCGCGGGCGTCCGCAAGGGAAGACGCAGGCGCGCAGAGAGCTGCCTGAACTTCGTCGGGCTGCGCAACCGGATGCATCACCGTCCCGGCGAGCTTTCGGGCGGCGAGCAGCAGCGGGTCGCGATCGCCCGCGCGATCGCCCACAGGCCGTCGCTCATATTCGCCGACGAGCCCACTGCCGAGCTTGACACCCATATGGCGCTGCAGGTCATGAAGCTTTTCCGCGACCTCGTGAATGAGGAAAAGGCCACCGTCGTCATGACGACGCACGATCCGAACATGATGGAGCTGGCCGACAGGGTCTATACGCTGGAAGACGGGCGGATCGTCGAGGTGATCGACAACGACCTATCGACCAACGGAAACGGCGGCGAGCCTGCGCAGGCCGAGCCGGACGACGCGGAGCAGCCGGAGCCGCCCGAACAGACTGCGCCCGTAACGCAGGGCGCGGTATCGGGCAGGAACGGTACAGCCGCGCTTCCGCGGAGGGTAAAAGGATTCTTTGCGCGCAAACGCCCCCCAGAGGAAGCGGCATCGGGCGGCGGAAATCGCGCCGCCGCGCTGCTGCGCAAGGTAAAGGGAATCCTCGTACGTAAGCGCGCCAGAAAGGGAGAGCCCGATGATACAGTGTGAGAATCTGGTCAAGATCTACAAGACCCGGGAGACCGAAGTCATCGCGCTGCAGGGACTGGATCTGACGGTCGAAGACGGCGAGCTCATGGCCATCATCGGAAACTCGGGAAGCGGCAAATCCACGCTGCTCAACATAATCGGCGGGCTGGACCGGCCGTCGGCCGGATCGCTCTACGTGAACGGCAAGAACCTCCTTAAATTTAAAGAGATCGACTATGTGCGCTACAAGCAGGAAACCGTAGGCTTCATATGGCAGAACAATGCCCGCAACCTGATTCCCTATCTGACCGCGCTCGACAACATACAGCTCCCGATGGTGCTGGCAGGCCGCCGCAAGCGCAGGCAGCGGGCGATGGAGCTGCTCGATCAGGTCGGGCTGGCCCACCGCGCCAGAAGCCGCCTGG
>JBMNNN010000092.1:0-8301 GCA_050942555.1 Christensenellales bacterium | reverse complement strand
TCAAGCGGCTGGTCGAATCCGAGGATCCGCAGGCGTTCGTCGTCGTCTCCGAGGCCAACGAGGTGCTGGGCGAGGGCTTTACCCGCACATAGGCCGGGCCCCGGACTGGACAACCTTTACGGGCGAATGGTACAATACGATATGTGCTAGTATTATGGAAACTTGGGAATGCAGGGAGGATTGATTATGGCGATCGCTGGACTTGACGTAGGTACGTCCGGGAGCAAATGCACGATTTTTCACGACGACGGATCGGTCAGCGCCTATAGCTACAGGGAATACGCGCTGGAGCGGAGCAGCCGCGGGTACGTTGAGCTCAATCCCGACCGCGTGTGGGAAGCGGTGCGCACCGTGATCGCCGAGGCCTCCGCGGGCCATAAGGGTGGGCCGGTCCGGGCGCTGTGCATTACCTCCTGCGGAGAGATGGGCGTGCCGGTCGACAGGGAGGGCCGGGCGCTCTACGGCAGCATGCCCTACACCGATCCCCGCGGCCAGGAGCAGTGCGACAGGCTCATCGCCCGCCTGGGACGCGGCGAAATCATGACCCGGTCGGGGCACAACCCCCACCCGATGTACAGCGCGCCCAAGATCATGTGGCTGCGCGACAACGAGCCCGACGTGTATCGCCGGATGGTGACATTCCTGCAGTACAGCGACTTCATACTCTTCCGGCTTACCGGCGAGAAGGCGGTAGACTGGTCGCTGGCTTCGCGGACGCTGATGTTTAATGTCGCTAAAAAGGAATGGGATCCGGTGCTGCTCGATGCGGCCGGGCTGCGCGCCGACCAGTTTCCAAGGCCCGTACAGGCTGGTACGCCGGTCGCGACGGTGCTGCCCAGCGTGGCGGGCGAGCTGGGCCTGTCGCCCAGCACGGTGGTGCTGCTGGGCGGTCAGGATCAGATCGGGGCCGTCGTGGGCGGCGGCGCGATGGAGCCGCGCGTCGCCGCCAACGGGACCGGTTCGGTGGACTGCATCACGCCGGTATTCGACAGGCCCAATACCGGCGAGGCGATGCGCCGGTACAACTTCGCCTGCGTTCCCTATATCCGCCCCGACTACTATGTGACATATGCGTTCAGCTTCTACGGCGGCGCGCTGCTCAAATGGTACCGCGACAAATTCGCGCAGGACGCGGTGCGCGAGGCAAAAGCCCGGGGCGTCAGCGTCTACACATATCTTGAGTCCACGGCCCCGGACGAGCCCACTGGGCTGCTGGTGCTCCCCCACCTGTCGGGCGCGGCGACGCCCTACATGGACATCCATTCGGTAGGCGCGATCGTCGGGCTGACCGCCGATACCGACAGAGGCACACTGTATAGGGGCCTCATGGAGGGCGTGGCCTACGAGATGCGCATCAATCTCGACTGCCTGCGCGAGGCCGGAGTTCCGGTGGACCGGCTTATCGCCACGGGAGGCGGCAGCCGGTCGCCGATGTGGATGCAGATGCGGGCAGATCTATTCAACCTGCCGGTATCGGTTCCCCAGGTCGAGGAAGCCGGTACGCTGGGAGCGGCAATCATGGCCGGAGCCGCCTGCGGGCTGTACCGGGACATCGCCGAAGGAGCGCGGCAGCTGGTGCGCATCAGGCGTACTTTCGAGCCCGATCCCGCGCTGCATGACAGGTACGAGGAGCTGTACGCGAAGTATCGCCGGGTCTACGACTGCGTGCGGGAGATCCAGGGCAGACGAAACTAGCGGCTTTCCTCTTGGGCGCTTTTTGCGGCCGGGACGCGGCGTATCCTCCGCCTGTGAAACACAAGCTCGCGCTGCACGACAAAGCTGAGCACATACAGGAGAATATCCACCGCCAGCTTGACCGGCATTGCGGGAAGGCCCAGCACAGTGGAAAAAAGGCGGATAAGTCCGGTACCGGCCGCAGCCACGACGACCGCCAGCGCATAGTAGCGGATCAGCGCCTGCGCCAGCGGAACCCGGTTTCGACGGTCGCAAAACACCAGCATCCGGTTCAGCGTGAAGTTGACGACCGAGCTCACGGCGCGGGCCGCCGCATGCGCGGCCTCGGCGTAATGCAGCGGGGTCAGCAGCAGCGCAAAAAGGCCGTAGTCGATCCCGGCCGACAGGAGCGAGGAGCCGGTAAAACGCAGGAATACCGCCAGAAAACACAGCATGTCCCACATGACCGCGGCGGCGGGACGCGCGGCGGGCGGCTGCTGCGGGCGCAGCTCCGCCTCGGCAAGCGGCAGATTCAGGGAGCGCACGCCCAGAAGCGCGCGGATATGGATTGGATTCCTGCCGGGCCTATCCAGCGCGGCCACCAGCTGGGCAGGCCATACGACTAGCCCCGCGTACAGGTCATGCGCCGCGCGTCCCTGCGTGAAGCGGTATATCCACGCCGCGACCCGTTCCAGAGCCGGGAGCCTGCCCGGTCGGCGGACCGCGACCACCGCTCCGGGATTGCAGGCCGCGATCTCCAGCAATGTCTGCCCGTCGGCAGCCGTCCAGCCCTGCTCAAGGGGCAGCAGCATGAGCCCCGAAGGGCTCTCCCCCTGGGCCGCGCGGGCCACGGCGCTCCGGATCAGCGTCTCCCCGTCGGGACCGGGATCGGATATCCAGCCTTCGGGCGCGATGCCGTCGGGCGACCACACGAGGGGCGTATGCCCCGCCGCGGCCAACGCGCGGGCGGCTTCCCGGGCTTCCCCGCCCGGCCTGCAGCTCGTTATGAGTACGTACACCGTCTGCCTCCGTCTTATCTGATGCGATATGGGGTATTATACCACATCCCGGCGCATTGCAGAACGGTGGCGGGACACCCGGTCGGATGTAAGCATTTATACCAATCATAATACTACTGGGTATGATTGCCGTAACACTGGCGGAGGAAGGATGCGAAGGCCGATCGCCAGCGGGGGTCCGGGGGTCCTGAAGCGCCCTGCGGCTCGAAGCGAAATCAATTGACACCGCGACGCGGATGCAATATGATGACTGCAAATAAAGACTCCGCCAGCGGGAAGGAGCGCATGTTTTGAAGAAGCGCGACGAATACATCTATACGAGCGGCGAGGAGATCGCCAATGCCATCAGTCACGGCGCGATGGCGGCCGTCGCGCTGCTTTTGCTCCCCTTCGCCTCGGCATGGGCCTATGCGCACGGCGGTGCGCTGGGCGTCGCGGGCGTGGGCACTTTCATGGTGTCGGTATTCCTGATGCTGCTGGCCTCCACGCTGTATCACGCGATGGCGCGGGAGACCCGGTACAAGGACGTATTCCATATACTCGACCATATATTCATATTCGTCGCGATCGCCGGAACCTATACCCCGATCGCGCTGTCCATCATCGGCGGCTGGCAGGGTATCGTCATCTTATCGGTACAGTGGGCGATGGTGCTGTTCGGCGTGCTGTACAAGTCGATCCATCCCCGTCCAATCGGCCGGGTCAGCCTTTCCATTTACCTCATTATGGGATGGACGATCGTGTTCTTCTTCCCGCTCGTCTGGCGGCAGGCGTCCATGCCGCTTATCGCGCTCATCGCGGCGGGCGGTGTATTCTATACGGCGGGCGCGTTTTTCTATGCGCTCAAGGGGTTCCGGTACCATCATCTCGTATGGCATCTGCTCATAAATCTGGGCGTGATGAGCCACGCCGCAGGGATCATCTTCTTTCTGTACTGATACGCCGCTGCCGGATTATGCCACGATAAACAACCGTTCCGGGACATATCCTGTAGTGGGGCCTGCGCTCGCAGGCTCCGATTCTCCGGGAAAGGAACTGTCCTGTGATCGTACTTCTGTCGCTTCTCGACTGCGCGCTGACGCTCGCAGGCGTCGCGCGCATCGGGCCGGGCTACGAGGCCAACCCGCTGTGCGCGTGGCTGCTGGAGCTTTCCCCGGCGCTGTTCGTCGGCGTTAAGATGCTTCCCGCCGCTGCGCTCGCGATTTTTTGGCGCCGGTGCGGCCGCCTCCGGGTCGCATACGCTCTGGTCAATTCTGCATATATCGCGGTCATATTCCTCCACTGCGCGGCGCTTATCATGCTGGAATAACCATATCCCCGTAAGCGAAAAGCTCTCCTCCGAACTCCCGGGCGACAGCATTTGCTTACATCGGATCGACTGCCGGTCGATCGATCCTATCAGGCTTTCGCCGCATCAAAAAAAGCGCCCCGAAGGGCGCCAGGGTTGAGAAGGTAGTTACCTGCTACTGGATATCGATGGAACGCCGGGTATTGCGCTTCGGATCGGCCTTGGGCAGATGAATCGCCAGGATGCCGTCCTTGTATTCGGCGGTCACAGCGTCCTCGTTCACGTTATCGAGTGAGAAGGAGCGCTGGATGCGGCCCATGCGCCGCTCACGGTAAATGTAGTTATCCTGCTGGCGCTGATCCTCCCAGTCCTCATTCGCGCTGAGGGTCAGCACTCCGTTGTGAATGTCGATCTTGATCTGATCCTTGCTTACGCCCGGAAGCTCGGCTTCCACCAGATACTCGACGTCCTTATCCTTCACGTCGATGCGCACATTCCCGCTGTCCCACAGATTCCAGCCCGCGTTGAAAAAGTTCCGGAAGAAATCGTCGCCGCGGAAGAATGAGAAGAAATCGTCGGGTATCAGATGGTTTCTGCCGCGCCGGAATGGTACCAATCCTGCCATATAGATGACCTCCCTTATGTAGTTGCTGGTATTATCCCCCCCTGGGGCAGTTTTATTATATCCCGAAGGTCAAAGTTAGTCAAAGTCAATATTGCCCCGGTTTTGCCCAAAGTCAGCGGATTTCTGCCATTATGCTCGGGTTTTGGGAACCAAATAATGATTTCTTTCTTATTGAGAGGATTTCATGCGATTTCTGTGTTTCCTAAATTATTTTACCGGCGTATCCGCATAGGCTCTCCTGCGTATGGTCACAGTCGGGCCAGAGTTTGTATCCGGGAGATAGCCCTTCCCCGTCATGCGGGATGCACCGTGCCATACGCAAAATCCGCAAAAGGGCGGGAAACGGGGCGACGCCACCGCCGCCCCGATCCCGATAAAGCTTTATTGCATAGGGTATCGAACGAATTGCCGTTTATCAGAACCCCACATCATTGGCCGCAAACAGCTCCCGCGCAAGCTCCCGCGCCTCCGCCAGGCTGCACACGGCGGCAGTCAGCGGGTCGTTCATGATCGCGTACTCGATCTTGCGGCGATCCTTCTCGATGCATCCCTCTACGGCGAGCTCCTCGACCTGGGCGTTTGCATAGTTGAGCACCGCGAGCTGCCGGGGCATTTCCCCGATCCGTATCGCGCGCAGTCCGGCTTTCGACGCGACGATGGGCACCTCGACGGTGGCCCGGTCGGGAAGGTTCGTGATATACCCGTCATTAGGGATATTGCCATTAAACTCGAACATCGCGCCATCTCCCAGCACGGCGTTGAGTATCGATGCGGCGTACTCGCGGCCGCGCGTGAGATCCACCGTCGGCTGCGCGAGGATCTCGCGCATTTTTTCGTGCCTTTCGGCGTCCCGTTCGGTGATGACGCGGATCGAGTAACCGTACGTGTCAGGACAATAGCGGTCGATCAGATCCTGCCGCTTGCGGAACCAGGGATTGTATTCGGAGTTGTGCCTGGATGATTCGGTCACGTAGTACCCCAAATGGAGGAACATCTCGTTGCGCACGCGTTCTTTGTCATAGATCTCCGGGTTCTCCTCGATGGCCCTGCGAATGAGCGGATAGGCGTCCTGGCCCTTCCACCGGTAGTCGAGGAAGTACGCCTGGTGGTTGATGCCCGCGCACAGGTAGGTGACGTCGCTCAGCTCCGCGCCGATCCAGCCGGCCAGCATCGCGGCTGTTCCCTGCACGCTGTGGCACAGGCCCGTCAGGTTGATCCGGCACAGCCTGCCTATATAGCTGCATATCATGTTCATCGGATTGGTATAGTTGAGCACCAGCGCGCCGGGCGCCAGCTCCTCGATGTCGCGGCAGATGCGAAGGATCTCGGACGCCGAGCGCAGGAAGCGGAATATGCCCGACGGGCCCCGCGTGTCGCCCACGACGGTATCCACCCCGAATTTTTTCGGTATGGTCAGATCCTTGCTCCATGCGTCGATCGTGATGTCGTTGCGGATCGTGATGATGACCGCGTCGGCGCCTTCGAGCGCCTTCCGCCGGTCGAAGGTGGCGCTCACCGTGGCCGCGTAGCCTCCCTGCCGGATCATCTTGTCTATGATCGCGCGCGACGCCTCCATCCGCTCCGCGCCCTCCGGGATGTCCACCAGCGCGATATGGGAGTCGGCCAGCGCCGGGAAGGTCAGGATGTCCCGCGATATGGCCCGCGTAAAGTTGAAGCTGCCCGCTCCGATGATGACGATCTTTTTCATACACTTCTCCTTTCCTGCATCCTTTTCCCATTCACTATAACCGCCCCAGGGCTGCCAGTCAATGCGACGAAACGACAGTTTTATGAGGAATATTGACATCAGAATTTACCGTGGTATGATATGGGCATATATACGAAAGGGGTTACGGCTATGGCGGACGTGGGACGACAGGTCTACTATATCAACCCGGTGAGTCCCAACCCGAAGATTCATGTGACATCGGCGGGGATCGTGTATCCCGACAGCCGGTACGATGTGCGCAAGGAAAACCTTCAGAGCGTTCTTTTTGAGTACGTGGTTCGCGGCAGCGGCCATGTCCGTTGCGGCGAGGGCCGATTCAGCCTGCGCGCCGGGGAAGTGTGCGTCCTCATGCCGGGCCGGAGTTATCGGTACTGGGCCGACCGGGATGACCCCTACGGAAAGCTGTGGTTTGGCGCGCGCGGCGATCTCGTGAACCGGCTGCTCGAGGCCTACGATATCGATGAACCCGTGTGGACCGCGCATGCCGATGTACGGGCTGAATTTGAAGGGCTGATCGAAAGCCTCCGCCTCCGGCGGTATGACAGCGCGCTCGCGGCCCGTACCGTGCTGAATATACTCCTTGCCGCCTACGAATCGGCCACCGGCAGCGGCGACACGACTCCCGCGCAGGAGATCCGCAGCTATATCGACAACCATATACACGGGAAGCTGACGCTCGAAACCCTGTCAGCCCGGTTCAGCCTCTCGGGACGCCACATCATCCGGTTGTTCAAGGCCCGGTACGGGTGCACGCCGATCGCATACGCCGCGCGGAAAAAGCTCGCGGTGGCGGCGCGCTATCTCATCGACACCGCGTACCCGGTAGGCGTCATCTCGCAGCGTCTCGGCTACTGCGAGCAGAGCTATTTCTCGAGCGAGTTTCGGCGGGTCTATGGCGTCTATCCGACGCAGTACCGCCGTCTGGGCGGCGCGCTTCCGGGGAGCGCGCCGCACGACGGCGAATCCCTTTGATCAGGGACGCAGCGCGACCTTGACCGCGCCGGGCTCGCCGCATGTCCGGAACGCTTTCTCGAAGTCCTTCAGATCGAATATATGGGTCAGCACCCCGCGCGAATCCAGCGTGCCGTCGGCGAAACCCTCGATGACCCGCCCGTAGCAGCCCGGGCTCAGCGAGGAACCGCGTATCTCCAGCTCCTTGCCGTCGCCGATGATCGACCAGTCTACGGTGGCCGGCTCGTTAAAGACCGAGAACTCCACGAAGCGGCCCATCTTGCGGATGAGCTCCAGTCCCTGGCCGACCGAGGACGGGTGGCCGGCGGCGTCGATGTACACATCGCAGCCGTAGCCGTCGGTCAGCTCGCCGACGGCGGCTTTCACATCGTCGGTCCTGGGATTGAGGGCGAGGTCGGCCCCCAGCGCGCGCGCCTTTTCGAGCCGGTCCGCAATGAGGTCCAGCACGATGAGACTGCGGGGCTTCAGGTTCCGTATTGCAGCCGTCATGCCAAGACCCAGCGGCCCCGCGCCCGAGAGCACCACGACGTCCCCGGGCGTGATCGCAGCCCGGTCCACCGCGTGCATCGCGCAGGCATAGGGCTCGATGAGCGCGGCCTGCTGGGCGCTCAGCGACTCGGGGACGCGGTGCAGTATCGCATTTTTTGGATACAGCACATACCTAGCGAACCCGCCGTTCAGGTAATTCTTGAAACCGAATACGTTATGCGGGTCGCACATCCAGTAATGCCCCTCCCGGCAGTATTTGCACTGCCCGCAGGGCACGATCTGCTCGGCGGTGATCCGGTCTCCCACGGCGAGTCCGTCCTGCCTCCGGGCACCCCCCACCGCCACGATGCGTCCCGAAAACTCATGACCGGGTATGCAGGGCGGCTCCATATAGGGCTCCCATCCTTCCCCGCCCCAGAAACGGTAACCGCCTTGCCAGGCCTTGATATCCCCGGCGCAGATGCCGCACAGCTCCACCTCGATGAGCACCTCTCCGGGTCCCGGT
>JBMNNN010000091.1:0-8318 GCA_050942555.1 Christensenellales bacterium | reverse complement strand
TTTTGAAAAATCTTACGTTCGCTCTGGGAGGCTTGACGGAACAAGGATGCTACTCAAGGCTTTGGGTTCCGTTCGTGATACTGTTGCTTCTGCCTGATCTTTTACCCAGAACAACTTGACACGATCAGCACCCGCACCCCATTTGAAAATCCGTCCCATATACGATATACTAGCCTTCGCACTGGCAATTAAGAGGAGAGGCCGCATGATCGCGCTGTCGTGTACCGACATATATAAAAGCTTCGGCGCTGAGACGGTGCTGGAAGGGGTTTCGCTGACGCTGTCGGATCGGCAGCGCGTGGGTCTCGTCGGCCCCAACGGAGCGGGAAAAACCACGCTCCTCAACATACTGACGGGAACGCTGGAGCCCGACCGCGGCCGTGTTAGCCGTCCGGGCTCGCTGTCGCTAGAAATGCTGACCCAGGATGATCGCCTGGAGGGCTCGGAGACGGTCTGGGGAACAATGAAGGCGGTCTTCGAGCCGGTCTTCGCGATGGAGCGCAGGATGCGTCAAATCGAGGCGAATATGGGCGCGGTCCACGGCAGCGACCCCGGGGCCTACGAGCGGCTGGCCAGCGAGTACGACCGGCTGACGCGGCGCTTTGAGGAGTCGGGAGGCTACGGATGGCGCAGCGCCATTACGGGCGTGCTGCGGGGCCTGGGCCTTCCCCCGGAATGCGACGAGCAGCCCGTGGACACGCTGTCGGGCGGCCAGCGCTCGCGGCTCGCGCTGGCACGGCTGCTGCTGCGCAGGCCCGATGTGCTGCTGCTGGACGAGCCCACCAACCACCTGGATCTGGCGGCTGCCGCCTGGCTCGAGAATACGCTCAGGGCCTGGCAGGGCGCTGTGCTCGTGGTGTCGCACGACCGCTGGTTCCTGGACGCCGTGTGCGATACGATCGCCGAGCTATCCTTCGGCCACATATGGGTTTGCCCGGGGAATTTTACGCACTATCTGACCGCGCGCGAGGAACGCTACCGCCAGCGGATGGCCGCCTACGAGGCAAACCAGCAGGAAATAGCCCGCCACGAGGCGATTATCGCGCGGTACAGGGCCTGGGGACGGGAGAAGAGTTTCCGCGCCGCCAAATCGTGGGAGAAGAAGCTGGACCGTATCGAGCGGGTGGAGCGGCCGCAGACAGCCCCCACGCTGCACTTCCGGCTGGATGCCGGGCGCCGCAGCGGAGAGGAGGCGCTGAAAATCCACGGCCTGAGCATGGCTTTCGGCGAAAAGAAGCTTTTTGAGGGATTGTCTCTCGAGCTCCGGCTGGGTGAAAAAGTCGCGCTCATCGGTCCAAACGGAATAGGCAAGACCACGCTGCTGGCCCTCATCCGCGGGGAGCTGCAGCCGGTTGCGGGCGAGATCCGCAGGGGCGTGGGCGTCGAGATCGGCTATTACGATCAGATGCAGAGCAGGCTTCACGCCCACAAGACCGTGCTGGACGAGGTGTGGGACGCGTACCGGCAGCTCAAACCGCAGCAGGTACGCGACACGCTCGCAGCGTTCCTTTTCCGGGGAGATGATATATACAAGACCGTCGACATGCTTTCAGGAGGCGAAAAGGGGCGGCTGGAGCTGCTCAAGCTCATGCTGAGCAGGGGAAATCTGCTGCTTCTCGACGAACCCACCAACCATCTGGATATGGACAGCCGCCAGGTGCTGGAGGACGCGCTGATCGATTTTCCGGGCACGGTGCTGTTCATCAGCCATGACCGCTACTTTATAAGCCGGGTCGCCACGCGCATGCTGGAGCTCAGTGAGGACGGCCTCGCCGACTATCCGGGGAGCTGGGAAGAGTATCTGGAGCAAAAATCCCGGACGCAGGCAGAACCGGAGCCGTCCTGTCCCTCCCCGGCCATGACGCGCACCCAGGCGGCTCGCGCTGAGCGCAGGGAGCGCCGTATCCGGGAAGAAGCGCGGCGGCGGCGCGCGCAGCTGGCCCGCGTCGAGGACGAGATCGCGGCCGTCG
This sequence comes from Christensenellales bacterium, assembly GCA_050942555.1. Taxonomy (GTDB): domain Bacteria; phylum Bacillota; class Clostridia; order Christensenellales; family UMGS416; genus JAAYXU01. Next base: position 6,348 of record JBMNNN010000091.1, on the reverse strand, counting down.
AGGACGAAATCGCCGCCGTGGAGAATGCGCTCTCGCAGCCGCTTCATATACCCGCAGGCGAGCTTGCCGAGCTGGGCATCCGGCATGGCGCGCTTGAGCAGCGGCTTGCCGCTCTTCTTGACGAGTGGGAAGCGCTGTCGGAAGAGACCGGGGGAAAATGACGCGCCAGCCCCGCCGCTTTTCATACGGGGTCGACTTGCTGCCGATCCGATCAGAACCGTTAAACCATAGGGCAGGGACTTGCTCCCGCCAAATCGTAGAAGGTCCGCATGAATGAGATCAACGCGCCCAATGGAAGGAATGTAAAAAAAACAATCCTGCAGAACGGGTTGGCGGTACTTCTCGTCCTCGTCCTGCTGGCTGTCGCAGTCGTGGCCAGTACCCTCGAGCAGAAGACGACCGGGCAGCCATTACAAATTGGACTTAACCGCGAACCGTTGGCGTATTGCGCTTTTTTGGCGCTGGCGGATACGAATTCGGACTACACCGTTTCCTTTTTAGACGGACATGAGGAAACCATCGCGGCATTGAAGGACGGGACGCTGGACGGCGCGCTGCTGCCCGCCCGCTATGTCGGAGAGTTGACGAAAGACGAATACGCGGTGATTGCCGTCACGGCATATATGAGCCTTACAGCCATAGAAAACGGCGGCTCGGTCGATTCGATATACGATCTTGACGGCAGGCCCATCGTCATACCGGATTCGGTTCGCGGCACGCTGGAAATACAGATGCTAAGCGCATTGCTTTCGCAGGCGGGCATCTCCCCCGACCTCACTTTTGAGCCCGAGTATGCGGTGTGGCAAAGGGTGCAGGACGGCAATTTTGATATCATGATCCTTCCGGCCCAGCAGTGCGCGCCCGTACTTGCGTACAGCGGCAGGTACCGGAGCTGTTTTAAACTGGCCAGTCAATGGAATACGCTTCTCGGCACCCGGCCCCCGGCGGGCAGCTGTATCATCGTGCGGAACGCATGTATCGAGGAGAAGCGGGATGCGATCCGCGATTTTTTGGCCGCGATAAAAAACTCGATCCGCTTCCTCACCACGCATCGCCAGAAATCCGCGACGGCGATCGTGGCAAATGGCCTCGACGATGATATCGAATACATTCGCGGTACGATCTCCCATTGCATGTTCGTATACCTCGATGGAGATTACATGGCCGAATCGATCCGCCAACTGTCTATGCTGACACAGATGCAGTGATCGTTACTCATTCCTTATATGCTTTTCATATTCTGCGCTATGCGCTTAGATAGCGGCCGTCAGGCGTTCCCCGTAGACGCTCCGCCCCCGCCGGTGGTAATAAATACGCCCGTACAATACGCCCGGACAAATATCCACGAATATATGTTCTTTTTTGCGCTGGTGTGTTATAATGAAATGATCACACGAGGAGGTGAAGCCATGCCGCCTTTCAGGATCCACTCCCCCTACCGTCCGGCCGGAGACCAGCCCAAAGCCATCGAACAGCTCGTTCGCGGGCTTGAGGCCGGTATGCCCCGGCAGGTGCTCATGGGCGTCACCGGCTCGGGGAAAACGTTTACGATGGCCGGAGTCATCGAGCGCACGCAGCGGCCCGCGCTGGTCATCGCGCACAACAAAACGCTGGCAGCCCAGCTTTGCAACGAACTGCGCGAGCTCTTTCCTGAGAACGCGGTCGAGTACTTCGTCAGCTATTACGACTATTACCAGCCCGAGGCCTATATTCCGGCTACCGACACTTACATCGAGAAGGAGTCGGATATCAACGACGAAATTGATCGGATGCGCCACTCGGCCACCGCGTCGCTGCTGGAACGCCGGGACGTGATCGTCGTCGCCAGCGTTTCGTGCATCTATTCTCTGGGCGATCCCAGGGAGTATTCGGAGCTGGGCCTGTCGCTGCGCCCGGGCATGACCCGGGACAGGGACGAGATCATCGCCCGGCTCGTCGATATGCAGTACGAGCGCAACGACGTGAACTTCGTGCGCGGCGCGTTCCGGGCGCGGGGCGATGTGCTGGAGATCTATCCGGCGTCCTACACCGATAACGCGATCCGGGTCGAGTTTTTCGGGGACGAGATCGAGCGGATCAGCCAGTTCGATGTCGTGACCGGCCGTGCACAGCGCGTTTTCGACCATGTGATGATATTCCCGGCGTCGCATTACGCCGCGTCGCGCGAGAGGATCGAGCGGGCCATCCGGCAGATAGAGGCGGACCTGGCCGTGGAAACAGCCGCGTTCGAGGCCGAGGGAAAGCTGCTGGAAGCGCAGCGGCTCGCGCAGCGCACCCGCTACGACATCGAGATGATGCGGGAGATCGGGTACTGCAGCGGCATCGAGAACTATTCGCGGTACTTTGACGGGCGGGCTCCCGGGCAGCCTTCCTACTCGCTTCTGGACTTCTTCCCGAAGGATTATCTCCTTTTTATCGACGAATCGCACGTGACGGTCAGCCAGATACAGGCGATGTACGCCGGGGACCGCTCGCGCAAGGACATGCTGGTCCAGTTCGGGTTCCGTCTCAGGGCGGCATACGACAACCGGCCGCTCACTTTCGAGGAGTTCGAGGAGCGTATGGGCCAGACCATCTATGTGAGCGCGACGCCCGGCCCCTTTGAGCGCGGGTGCGCGAGCCAGATCGTCGAGCAGATCGTGCGTCCCACGGGCCTTGTCGATCCTGAGATCATCGTCCGGCCGGTAAGCGGCCAGGTGGACGACCTGATCGGAGAGATACGGCGCGTGACCGAACGCGGGTTCCGGGTGCTGGTTACGACGCTTACCAAGAAGATGGCCGAGAACCTGACCGACTATCTGGCACAGCTTTCGATCCGCGTACGGTATCTTCACTCCGACATCGACACGCTGGAACGAATGGAGATCCTGCGCGATCTGCGCGCCGGCGAATTCGATGTGCTGGTGGGCATCAACCTGCTGCGGGAGGGCCTGGATCTTCCCGAGGTGGCGCTGGTAGCCGTGCTGGACGCCGACAAGGAGGGATTCCTGCGCTCCGAGACGTCGCTTATACAGACGGTAGGCCGGGCCGCCCGCAACGTGGAGGGCCGCGTCCTATTCTATGCCGATACCGTGACCCGGTCGATGAAAAATGCGATCGACGAGACCAACCGCCGCCGGGCGCTGCAGCAGGCCTACAACAGGGAGCACGGCATCACGCCCCGGTCGATACGCAAGGCGGTGAGCGAGCCGCTCGCGATCAGTAGAGCCGCCGAGGAAACTGGGCCTGTCCAGCCCGGGACCGAGTACCAGACGCTAGCAGACCGCATCGCGGCGCTCGAGCTGGAGATGAAGGAGGCAGCCGCCCGGCTGGATTTCGAGCGCGCAGCCGTCATTCGGGACGAAATAAAAAAACTGAACCAACAATAGCCGACGGAGGACATTTCGCTTGATTGATTCGATCACCATCCGGGGGGCCCGTGAGCACAACCTCAAAAATATCGATGTCACCATACCCCGCAACAAGCTGGTCGTCGTGACAGGGCTGTCGGGCTCGGGCAAGTCGTCGCTCGCGTTTGATACGCTCTACGCCGAGGGCCAGCGCCGCTATATGGAGTCGCTGTCGTCGTATGCGCGGCAGTTCCTGGGGCAGATGGAGAAGCCCCACGTCGATTTCATCGAAGGCCTGTCCCCGGCAATATCCATCGACCAGAAGGCCGCCAGCCACAACCCCCGCTCGACGGTGGGCACCGTGACCGAGATATACGATTACCTGCGTCTCATGTACGCGCGCATCGGGGTGCCGCACTGCCCGCGCTGCGGACAGGTTATCCGGCAGCAGACCGTCGACCAGATCGTGGACGTGGTGATGGCCTATCCCGAGGGGACCCGCATTCATATACTGGCGCCGGTGGTGCGCGGCCGCAAGGGTGAGTACTCCCGCCAGCTCGAGCAGTATGCCCGGCAGGGCTACGCCCGCGTGCGGGTGGACGGCCAGATACTGGATCTGTCGGAGCCCATCCGTCTCGACCGGAACAAAAAGCACACGATCGAGATACTCGTGGACCGGCTCATCGTGCGCGAAGGCCTTGAAAAAAGGTTGTCGGATTCGCTGGAGGTCGCGATGAAGCTGTCGGACGGGCTTGTCATCGTAAGCGTCGTGGACGGCGAGGAGACGCTTTTCTCGGCGAACTACGCATGCAGCCAGTGCGGTATCAGCATAGAGGAGTTGACCCCGCGCATGTTCTCGTTCAACAGCCCCTATGGCGCGTGCCCTACCTGCTCGGGACTGGGCATGATGCCCATGATGGACCCGGACCTCATCATTCCCGACAAACGCCTGAGCCTGGCCGCGGGCGCGGTGCGCGCCGGGGGCTGGAGCAGCGAGGAGGGCAGCATCGCGCAGAGCATATTCCGCGCGCTGGCCGCGCGGTACGGGTTCAGCGTGCATACGCCTGTCGGCGAGCTGCCCGAATCGGCGCTCAACCTGCTTCTCTACGGCACCGGCAAGGAGCGCATCGACATTCCCTACGAGCGCGAATACGGAAGCGGCACCTACAAGGCGACATTCGAGGGAATCATCCCAAGCCTGGAGCGGCGGTACAGGCAGACCCAGTCGGCGGGTATGCGCGAGTACTACGAGACGCTGATGAGCTATAAACCCTGTCCCGACTGCAGCGGGCTTCGTCTCAAGCCCGAGGCGCGCGCGGTGAAGGTCAACGGGCTGTCCATCACCGAGCTTACCGCAAAATCGGTCGCCGAGGTGCGGGAGTTCCTGGATGGGCTTACTTTATCGGAAAAGGAACGGATCATCGCCGATCAGATACTCAGGGAGCTTCGCTCCCGGCTGGGTTTTCTGGTGGACGTGGGACTTGAATACCTGACGCTCAGCCGCGCCGCGAGCACGCTCTCGGGCGGCGAGGCGCAGCGCATCCGGCTGGCTACGCAGATCGGCTCCCGGCTCATGGGCGTGCTGTATATACTCGACGAACCCAGCATCGGCCTGCACCAGCGGGACAATGCGAGGCTGCTCAATACGCTGCGCAAGCTCCGTGATCTGGGCAATACGCTGATCGTCGTAGAACACGACGAGGAAACCATACGCAGCGCCGACTATATTCTCGACTTCGGGCCGGGTCCCGGCATACACGGCGGGCGCGTGGTGGCCGCCGGTACCGTGGACGAGATCATAGCCAACGAGAGCTCGGTGACGGGCGCTTTCCTGTCGGGCAGGCGCAGCATACCGGTCCCGAAGGCGCGGCGCAAGCCGGGCGCGCGCCTGCTGACCGTGCGCGGAGCGGCCCAGAACAATCTCAAGAACATCGACGTGTCGTTCCCGATCGGCCTTTTCACATGCGTGACCGGCGTGTCGGGCAGCGGAAAAAGCTCGCTCGTCAATGAGATACTGCAAAAAGCGTTGGCCCGGGACCTGAACCGCGCGCATACGACGCCCGGTATCTACCGCTCGATCGAGGGCGCGGAGCACCTCGATAAGGTCATCAATATCGACCAGTCGCCGATCGGGCGGACGCCCCGGTCGAACCCGGCGACCTATACCGGCGTGTTCAATCTCATCCGCTCGCTGTACGCAAGCACCCCCGACGCGAAGATGCGCGGGTACTCGGCGGGAAGGTTCAGCTTCAACGTAAAGGGCGGACGCTGCGAGGCCTGCACGGGAGACGGCATCATACGCATCGAAATGCATTTCCTGTCGGACGTATACGTGCCCTGCGAGGTATGCGGCGGCCGCCGCTATAACAGGGAAACGCTCGAGGTGCGCTACCGAGGCCGCAATATATACGACGTGCTGGAAATGACCGTGGAGGAGGCGCTCGGTTTCTTCGAGAACATACCGACAATCCGTTCGCGGATACAGACGCTCTACGACGTGGGTCTGGGCTACATCAAACTCGGGCAGCCCTCGACCCAGCTCTCGGGCGGCGAGGCCCAGCGCATCAAGCTGGCTGCGGAACTCAGCAAGCGAAGCACCGGTAAAACGTTGTACATACTCGACGAACCCACTACCGGCCTGCACATGGCCGACGTGGAGCGGCTGGTGTCGATACTGCATCAGCTGGTGGACGCGGGCAACACCGTCATCGTCATCGAGCACAATCTCGACGTCATCAAGACCGCCGACTACATCATCGACCTGGGACCCGAGGGCGGAGACCGAGGCGGTGAGCTCATCGCGCAGGGAACGCCCGAACAGGTGGCGGAGGTCACACACAGCTATACCGGACAGTACCTGAAAAAAGCGCTGTCGGAATAGCGCTAGCGCGCAGGATTCGAATCCGGCCCGTACGAAACCTGTCCGGGCTGGGTTGCATTTCCCTGAAAACATTGCTATCGCTCGCGCCCTCGTGGTATACTCCCTCCTGCGGCCACCGGCTGTCGGCAGGACGAGTCC
>JBMNNN010000090.1:0-8404 GCA_050942555.1 Christensenellales bacterium | reverse complement strand
TTCTGCTGCCCGTAAATCCTTCCCTGGATGGCTACCGGGCGGTTTTTCAGAACCGTCAGATATGGACAGGGTACTACAATTCCATTATCTATACGGTAGCGGGCACCGCCATCAGCGTAGCGCTGACCATGGTAGCCGCCTATCCGCTCATGCGCAGGGGGCTGCCCGGGGGCGGTGCCATCATGAAGCTCATGGTCTTCACGATGATATTCTCAGGGGGTATGATCCCCTCCTATCTGGTAGTCAATAATCTGGGCATGATCAATACGCGCTGGGCCATGATCATACCGGGCGCGATCAGCGTGTACAATGTCATCATCGCCCGTACATTTCTCAAGAGCAACATCCCCGTGGACATGCTGGAGGCGGCTCAGATCGAGGGATGCGACGACTTCCACTTCTTCATAAGGTTCGTGCTGCCGCTGAGCAAGACGATCATCGCCGTGCTGACTCTCTTCTATGCCGTAGGAAACTGGAACGCATTCTTTAGCGCGCTTATCTATATCAGGCGCGCTGAGCTTTTTCCGCTGCAGGTTATAATCCGCAATATACTGCTTTTGTCCCAGATGGCCGATATGCTGGGAGACGTCAACCTGGCGCTCCAGTACCAGGGCATGTACGATCTTATCAAATACGCAGTAATCATTGTAGCCAGCGCTCCTGTGCTCATGCTGTATCCATTTCTACAGCGTTACTTCATCAAAGGCGTAATGATAGGCTCTCTAAAGGGATAACCCGCATACATAGCGAATTGTAAAAAAGAATAATTTCTTTCAAACAAATCCGGCAGACGGAATGGCAGGAACCGAGGAATGGAGGCTGTTATGAAACGCAAACCGATCAGACGCAGACTCAAAAACCTGGCGTACTACCTGTTAGCCGGGCTTGTTCCATTCATGCTGGCAGTGATGACTTACTTTAAGATCTCCGATATCATGTACGAGGAAGCCCTGTCGTCCAAAATCAACAAACTGCGGAACAAGCAGGAGCTGATAGACAGCTTCCTTTTCAATGTCCAATCCACCGGATATATGATATCCAACGAAGCTTCCATTCAAACGATAACGTTACTGAATCAAATATCCGGAGCTGATATATCCATACTGTTGGACGCAGTTTCCAAAACAAAGATCGGTAATACCATCTTCGATCCCGTACAGAGACAAGTGCTGTGCGGGTGTTACGTATTCTTTACCGACTCCCGCATCGTCCTCAATATACAGACTAGGGTGGCATTCCTTACATCCAAGTGGCAGTATCCCTTCCATATTGACGGCATGACTGCTGATCAATGGTTTGATCATGTTTTCAGTGAGCAGGGACGCTCCGGGTTTATCCCCAAAGTGAATCTCAGTATCAACGGTACGCCGCGCGAAGTGGCGCTGTACCTGCAGCCCGTCCAGATGGGTATGGGCCATCCCCGGGCGATGGCGGTAATCGCCGTGGATATGAACCGCTTCGCCAGTATGGTAGGATCCAGCGCCCAAAGTGGAGCTGTATGCCTGATCGACAACGGAAGCGGGCATTTTTACCCTTCGGATAGAGAGGGAAACGAGCTGAAGCTGCTTTATATCCAAATGAGTGACGGAGAAAGCAGAAGGGTAGATATTAACGGGCAGGACTCCGTTGTCATGACGGTCCAGTCGAGCTACACCAACTGGTCGCTGCTGCAGGCGGTTCCCTACCACTCGATAGCCCCGGCTTCAGGAAAGTTCCAGCTCCTCATTTCCCTTACAGGCGTCGCTATCATACTGTTTGCCATACTCATTACGATCGTGGCGGCGCACCTTAACAACAAACCCATCCGGGAAATATCGCGGATGCTCTTCGCCCTGAAGAAGCCGCCTGCGTCCGATGCTGAACCAGGTCTGCCCCCGTCGCGCGATATGGATGATGTGTCCTACGGCGTACAGCAGCTCATCAACCTCAACCAAAGCATACAGATCGACCTTGACGAATACCGCGACAGGCTGAGATATGTCATGCTGGATCGCCTTCTCGAGGGGAAAATACAGCGGGAGACAGAGCTGCAGGAATGCTCTCGTCTACTGGATGGCCTGTTCACTCACAGGGGCTACGCGGTGACGCTGCTGCATATCGGCGCGGATAAAAACTATGTAATTGGTATGGACATAGAGAACGTTTACATGCAGCGCATGGCAGTCATACGCCATCTTGCTCCCGGCTCGAATGAGATCATTCACGAGGTGAGCACTTCCGACGAGATCGTCATCATAACCCTCATCGACGACGATCCGTCGCGGGAGAGCATAACGGAGCGGCTGCGTGAACGGGCTGGCGCGCTCCTCGCCCATCTTGGGAAAATGGGGCACACGAATATCAAAATCGGTATTGGGAGCATCTGCGAGCGGCCTATCGACATCAGCCGTTCCGCCGAACAGGCACGAATAGCGATGTTTATGACCGAAAAGAACGCGCAAGTCGTACTCTACGACAGCCCGGTACCACGAATCAGCCGATACCTACTACTATCCACTGGAGGAGGAGCGCAGGCTCGTCAACACCGTACGCTCGGGCAACCGAAGCGAGGTTCGGTGTATCCTGAAGGACATATACGAGGAGAACTACGTCAGGCGCAAGCTGAGCCGTCAGGTACTTGACCAGCTTGGCCAGGAAATTCAGGGCACGCTCACCAAGCTGACCAGCAACATGCCGCCCGATGTGTCAGCAGTGAGAGAACGCTGTGAGCGGGGCGCTTTTCCGGATCCGGTTTTCGACAGGCAGTGCGGGGAAATCATAGGGCTGTGCGCCTGTTTTGCGGAAAATAAACACACCTCCCTGGAAACGACCGTTCAGCAGATCATCGACTATCTGGAGACCGTCTATATGGATGAGAACATATCGCTCAACAACGTAGCTGAACGATTCTGCATTTCAGAAGCCTACCTTTCCCGCATATTCAAGGAGCGGTCGGGAGAGAATTTTTCAGCCTGCCTGGAGCGCATCCGTATGAATCATGCCCAGCGGCTGCTGTCACAGACAAGGATACCGATCCACGAAATCGGGCACCGGGTCGGCTACGCCTACTACGATACGTTCAGAAAGGCATTTAAGCGCACCTTTGGGGTCAGCCCCAGCGACTACCGCGCGATCGACTTTGGCAAAACCCAAACGGCCAATCCGGGAAGATAGGGGTGCAGCGATATGGTACGCAGGTACAACGAAAAGGATCTGGGCCGGATCATCGATATCGGGAACGCGGCCTGGCGGGAGATATACAGTATGTATCACCGCCGCTATGGCGATGAGCTTTTCGGTATTCTGATGCCCGACAGTGAAAACATAAAGGGACGCCAGATAAAGGAGCATGCATCAAGGCATCCGGAGAATATTTTTGTCTGCGAGGAGGATAGCAGGATCGTCGGATTTATCACATTCAACCTCGATTATCAGCGAAAAATCGCGACGGTCGGAAACAATGCCGTAGACCCTGCGTACAGGCATAAGGGAATCGGCCAGCAGATGTATGAGGCGGCGTTCAGGCACTTCCGTGAAGAAGGCATGTTCTATGCCAAGGTAACTACAGGGCTGGACGAGGCCCACGCTCCGGCCCGCAGGGCGTATGAGAGGGCGGGGTTCGACATCCGCTGCGAGGACGTCACCTATTATAAAAAGCTGTAGAAAGCGGCCGGATTCCATCCGCCGGTTGCGCAGCGCTTGCTTCTATTCATATCGGCCCGGTAACCCGCTCCTGCGTATGTTATCGGGGCGTTCTATTTGTTCAAGTTTGTTTCTTCGCCGTCAGATTTCCCCGGCATTCCGGTCGGAAACGAATTCCCGCATGCATGGTCTTACGCCCCCGAATTCTGAACTCGGTTTTTCGCGGTTCTTGACACAGCATAACGGTTGTGCTTATAATAACTTGGATTATTGTGTTATCTACACGCGCAACCGCGCAACCCGCCTGTAATCCTATATCCCTTTACTATATGAAGGAGGTCTCCAAATGGCCCAAAAACAAACCATGGATGGGAATACCGCTGCCAGTCACGTAGCCTATGCGTTCAGCGATGTGGCGGCTATATTTCCCATCACGCCCTCATCGCCGATGGCTGAGATAGCCGACACCTGGGCAGCGTACGGGCGCAAGAATCTATTCGGTCAGCAGCTGCGCGTAACCGAGCTGCAGTCTGAGGCCGGCGCAGCCGGAGCGCTGCACGGATCGCTGGCTACCGGTTCATTCACCACGACGTTCACAGCATCACAGGGCTTGCTGCTCATGATCCCGAATATGTACAAGATCGCCGGAGAACTGCTGCCCTGCGTATTTCATGTGAGCGCCCGCGCGCTGGCCGCCCATGCGCTGTCGATATTCGGCGATCATTCGGACGTAATGGCCGCCCGCCAGACTGGATTTGCGATGCTGGCCTCCGCCAGCGTGCAGGAAGCCATGGATATGGCGCTCATATCCCATCTTGCGACGCTGCACGCTTCGGTGCCGTTCGTGCATTTCTTCGATGGATTCCGCACTTCTCACGAGGTACAGAAGATCGACGTCATCGACTATGAGGAAATGAGGAAACTGGTCCCCTGGGACAAGGTCGATGCGTTCCGCGCAAGAGCGCTCAATCCCGAGCACCCGCACCAGCAGGGCACAGCCCAGAACCCGGACATTTACTTCCAGGGCCGGGAAGCCGCGAACCGATACTACAACGCAACGCCGGCCATCGTAGCCAACGTCATGGCTGAGGTCTCGGCGCTCGTAGGCCGCGAATACCATCTGTTTGATTATGTGGGAGCTCCCGACGCCCGGGATATGATCGTCATCATGGGAAGCGGCGCAGATACCGCAGACGAGACGGTCGAGTACCTCTGCGGCCGCGGCGAGAAGGTCGGCGTGCTCAAGGTTCGCCTGTACCGTCCCTTCTCGGTAGCGGATTTCGTCAATGCCATACCCGAGAGCGTAAAGAGGATCGCGGTGATGGACCGGACCAAGGAAGCCGGTTCGGTCGGAGAACCTCTCTACACCGACGTCGTCGCCGCGCTGCGCGAAGCCGGACGCAACATGGACGTCGTGGTCGGCGGTCGCTACGGACTGGGCAGCAAGGAATTCACGCCGTCGATGGTGGGCGCGATATTTGACAACCTCAAGGCTCCCCAGCCGCGCAACCACTTTACGGTAGGCATTAACGACGACGTGACGGGGACCTCGCTTCCCATTAATGAGTTCATCAACTCCGCGCCCGAGGGAACCATCAGCTGCAAATTTTACGGGCTGGGCTCCGACGGCACGGTGGGCGCCAACAAGAACTCGATCAAGATCATCGGCGACCACACCGACATGTACGTGCAGGGATATTTCGCATACGACTCGAAGAAATCGGGCGGCATCACGATATCCCATCTAAGGTTTGGCCATAAGCCCATTCGCTCTACCTATCTTATCGACAGCCCCGACTTTGTAGCCTGCCACAATCCGAGCTATGTGACCCGCTACGAGATACTTGAGGGAATCAAGGACGGCGGCATATTCCTGCTCAACAGCCCCTGGTCAGCGCAGGAAATGGAGGAACGGCTCCCTGCCAGCCTGAAGAACACGATCGCACGCAAGCGCCTCAGGTTCTATAACTGCGACGCGGTAAAGGTGGCCAGAGAAGCTGGGCTTGGCGGGCGCATCAACATGGTCATGATGGCTGCCTTCTTCAAGCTGTCGGGCGTCATACCCTACGAGGATGCCGAAAAATACATGAAGCAGGCGGTAAAGAAGACATACGGCAGGAAGGGCGACGACATCGTCAACATGAACAACGCCGCCATCGACAACGCGATCTCCTCGCTGATAGAGATACCCGTTCCCGAGTCCTGGGCGACGACGACCGAGGGCGCGGCCCCCGTGCGCATAACCGGAAACGAGTTCGTCAATGCGGTCATACAGCCTATCATGCACCAACAGGGCGACAAGCTGCCGGTATCGGCGTTCGACGCGGCCGGCCGGTTCCCGGTGGGGACGTCCCGCTTCGAGAAACGCGGTATCGCCGTGACCGTACCCAGATGGGTCAGCGAGAACTGCATACAGTGCAACCAGTGTTCGCTGGTATGCCCGCATGCGGTAATACGGCCCTTCGTCGTCAACGACGCCGAGAAGGCCGCCGCGCCCGAAGGCTTCGAGACGATACCGGCCGTCGGAAAGGAATTTGCCGGCAAGGGTTTCCGTATACAGATATCGCCCCTGGACTGCACCGGCTGTGCCAACTGCGTGGATGTGTGCCCGGGCCGCAAAGGTCAAAAGGCGCTTGTCATGGAACCGCTGGACAGCCAGACGCACGAGCAGCCGCTCTTCGACTACGCGCTGAGCCTGCCTCCCGTCCCTGTGGATCTGAGCAAGCCCACCGTCAAGAGTTCCCAGTTCAGCCAGCCGCTGTTCGAGTTCTCGGGCGCGTGCGCGGGCTGCGGAGAGACTCCCTACATGAAGCTCGTCACACAGCTGTTCGGCGACCGGATGATCATTGCCAACGCCACCGGGTGCTCCTCGATCTGGGGCGGCAGTGCGCCTACCGTGCCCTACACTGTCAATGAGAAGGGCCACGGGCCGGCCTGGGCCAACAGCCTCTTTGAGGACAACGCGGAGTTCGGCTTCGGCATGGTGCTGTCTATAAACCAGCGCCGCGCCAATCTGGCAAGTCTCGTTGAGGAGCTCTCCGGCAAGGAACTGCCCGAGGAATGGGGCCTTAAACAGGCCTGCCTGGAGTGGCTCGCGGGTATGGACGACGCACAGGCAAGCCGCGCCGCGTCCGAGAAGCTTACGGCTGCGCTTACGATCGCGATTGCCGAGTGCGGAGACTGCGGCTGCGAGTGCGACGCGCTCTACAAACGAATACTGGACGCGAAAGACCTGTTCGTCAAAAAAACTATATGGGTGGTCGGCGGAGACGGCTGGGCCTACGATATCGGATATGGCGGGCTCGATCACGTACTGGCCATGGGCGAGAATGTGAACGTGCTGGTTCTGGACACCGAGCTTTACAGCAACACGGGCGGGCAGGCGTCTAAGGCCACGCCTACCGGTTCGGTCGCGAAATTCGCAGCTGCCGGAAAGCGCACGCGCAAGAAGGATCTGGGGCTCATGGCGATGAGCTATGGCTATGTATATGTTGCATCGGTAGCGATGGGCGCGAACCCGAATCAGCTGGTCCGGGCCCTCAACGAGGCGGAAGCGTACAATGGACCGTCGCTCATCATCGCCTACGCGCCGTGCATCAACCACGGCATCAACATGAGCCACTCCCAGATGGAGGAGAAGAAGGCCGTGGAGACCGGCTACTGGCCGCTCTATCGCTATAATCCCGCGCTTGCCGCCGAGGGCAAGAATCCCTTCATACTGGACAGCAAGGAGCCCACAAACCCCTATATCGACTTCCTGAAGGGAGAGCGGCGCTATACGATGCTGTCGCAGCAGTTCCCCGACCAGGCCAGCGAGCTGTTTGAAAAGGCCGCGCAGGAGGCGGAGAAACGAAACGCGCTGTACAAGAAGCTCTCGCAGGAGCATATCCTGTAAAATACTGAAACATTTCAGCCCCGGAGAACCGAAGCGTCCTCCGGGGCCTTTTTGTCCGCGTGTAACCGTGTCGCCACACGGTTGATTCCTTACTGGGAAATGCCCCAGACTCCAAAAAGTTTGATTCGGACCAATCCGCTGCGCGAGCAAACCGAGCGGATGAAAAAGAGCCCGCATTATCCATTTTCCGAGAGTGCTTCACGCATAGGTATTCGTCCAGATCGTAGCTGCCATCGTATTCGACAAAGAGGCTTGGCGCATCATGATTCACTCCGAAGACACTGTTAAAAACGGGTATGTATTCCCTCAGGAATGCATTTTGCTTCTTCTATGGTTGTAATGTTTCTAATCGCGAGCTCTACAGGAAGGCGGCTTTGCAGTGTGGCCCATAGCCTTTCAATGCGGCCCTTGGCCTGAGGCGAATGGGCGTATATGAGACCGATGCCAAGCTCGTCCAGGGCGCGCCCAAACTGCGTCAGCTTCACGGTTTTACCTTGTATCTCTTCTGCTACGGTTAGCTTATCTGTATTGGGCGAACGGAATATCGTATGCTTGTCCGAGTATACTGCCAGCGGTATGCCATGGTCTATACAGGTTTGCAGCATTACTTCCAAGTACCCGAGCAGACACTCGTTGTGGGTAAAGTACGCACCGGTAATGATACCTGTCGCGTCATCGATGGCCGCATGAAGAGCAAACTTTTCATCTCCGCCGAACCATTCATACGGTGTTGCGTCGATTTGCAGCAATTCGCCCTTGAGTGGCTTGCGCTGCCTGCGTGGATGCTTCTTGCATTTTCTTTGCTTAAGAGGACTGGATATATTGGCTCCTTTAAGCAGCGCATATAGCGAACTATACGATAGGCTCTTCGCTCAATTGAGTGGGTAA
>JBMNNN010000089.1:0-8465 GCA_050942555.1 Christensenellales bacterium | reverse complement strand
CCCCGGATCTGCTCTTTTGGGCAGGCGTCTACAAGGCGATCTGCGGAATCGCGAGTGCGCCGCCGGAGCTTGTCGATAAAGCTCACGGCTGGCTTTCTGAAAACGGGTTTGCTATTCCCGCGTAAATAGCAGCATTATAACTGAATCAACGGCATCACGACGGGTCGGTCGGGCTGAAACAGGGCCGCACTAAATCCGATTCCAGGTCACTTGACCGTGTGGCAGAAATGCCCGAACTCTTCACCGGTAGTTAAACCAGACATACATGAGAGGCCACCGGCAGGATAAGACAGTATAGGTCTACCTATAAGTCTTGCCTGTCGGTGGCTTTTCTTTTTTCTGGCACTCTATTGGTGACAAATAAATATTCGCAGCCTGAAGTACAAGGGCCAAGGATACAAATACGCTGATTTCGATTTTTCGGAAAAGCAGTATTGGTACCCTTTGATTTCTGCACCCTTTTTCAGGCATGCAGCAACAGGAGTCCTTACGCCAGCGTGATTTGTGTCCTTTGGACCGCGCAGGCGGAAAGGACTTTTTATGTTGCTCCAATGGCTTTGCTACATAGCTGAATACCCGTAACTCCGGGATTTGGAATTTGCACACAAACCATATTTCAAATCTCAAGGAGTTACGAAAATGAATATCAAGGATATCAAAGGATACGACGAGTTTAAGAAACACTGCAATTTTGAGCTTTGCACGAAGCACTACCCCGATTGGGTGGGTCCGGAAAAATACATTGTCATCACTGATGATGCTGAGAAGGATCTTCTGGAGGCTTTCCCGGAGATCATGAATGCGCTGTCACCATACGTGATAGTTGGCAGTTACTACAGTTCGCTTAATGAGGCGGAACGTTACAACACCAATAAGCATAGTTCCCAGATCGGTCTTTCCATAGACAGCATCGACGACTACGAAGATCTTGCTGAAGGTTTCGTAGTTGCGGACTTCTCAGAGAATCTGTGTAACAGAGATGCACTTAGTAAGGCTATGACATGCCTGACTGAATCTCAGAGATCCAGGGTTATAAGGTGCTTCTTCGATGGCATGAGTCCATTGGAAATTGCACGCCAAGACGGTGTGAAGCATTCAAGTGTGTACGAGTCGATTTCTTCAGCGTTGGCAAAAATGAAAGATTATTTATCTTAGGACCCTACAAATCGCTTGAATTATTCCCATTACCTTATGAAGGGGTTATCTCGATGTCGGGCCTGGTTGCCTCTTCTACATCAAAAAAATGAGAGGTAATCACATGGAAACAAGAATAAAGCGAGGCGATATCTTCTACTACGATTTCGGAGATAACGCCGGGTCAATCCAAAGCGGCAGGCGTCCTGTACTTGTCATACAGGAAGACGGTTTTAACGCCAAGGCTCCAACCATCATCGTTGCAGCTATTACAAGCGTCATTAAGAAACAGTATCTTCCTTCACATGTCATCCTGCCTGATGATACAGGACTAACGCAGCAG
Organism: Christensenellales bacterium; assembly: GCA_050942555.1. Classification (GTDB taxonomy): domain Bacteria; phylum Bacillota; class Clostridia; order Christensenellales; family UMGS416; genus JAAYXU01. The sequence goes on along the minus strand of JBMNNN010000089.1, from coordinate 6,988 downwards.
TCTATGGTCCTGTTGGAACAGATGCGTGCGGTCAATAAATCTGATCTGATGGAATGTGTCGGATTCGTAGATGACGAGTCAACCTGGAAGTACATCAATAACGGGATAAAAAAGACGTTCGGACTTTGGATATACAAGAACGGACGCACCGGCGATGTGCGCTGTCTTTGCCCGAAATGCCTTCAGGACTATAAGTCAAATCCAAGCATCATCGTGAAACGGCTGGATCCTTTTAAGTCTACTAAGGATCGCTGCGACAAATGCGACGGACGCGGTTACGACTATATCATCTACGACAAGAAAAAGATCCGCAGATGAGAGAATGTGCGATTCGGCTGAAATCGGCACAATCGCACATTTGTTGAAAAAGCTCTATCTGATTACAATTGCATCGCATTCCAAGGAAAGGAGGCGATGAGCATGAAGACATAAAGGAGGATTCACGATGTCTGAAAACACAAGGACAATGATGAACGCTCAGCAGGTTTCCGAGTATCTCGGTGTATCTGTTTCGTATGCGTACAAAATAATTGACAGACTAAATCGGGAACTGGAAAAGGCGGGCTTTCTCACCATCCATGGAAAGGTAGATTCCCTTTACCTTTCAAGAAGGTTCTTCCCGTCCGTTGAACAGATCCAGACCACCAGCAATTAAGAAAGGAGCGACTATGCCGCAGTATAAGTATCAGGCTAAAAAAGGCGTCATGTGGATGGCCAAATTCAATTACACAGATCCTAAGACGCACAAGGTTAAAACAGAATACAAGAGAGGCTTTGCCAGTAAGCGTGACGCGAAGGCCTATGAGGAAGACTTTCTGGAGAACCTTCTGATTGAAAGCGGAGAAAAAGAACCGGTCCGCGAGAGAACATTTGAGGATGTTTTCTATGAGTACCTCTCTTCCCATAAAAGGGAGGATATCAAGGAATCTACTCTTTCAACCAAGTACAACATCTTCGAGAAACACATCTTCCCGACATTCAGGGATATGGTGATTGATGAGATTACAGATGATGACATCGCCAACTGGCAAGCAGCAATTAAGAACTATAAAAAGCCAGATGGCTCTTCATTCTCGGATTCGTATCTCAGGACGATTCAGAGCCAGCTGAACACCATCATCAATTACGCTTTTAGCAAGGGGTATCTTCACCAGAACCCCCTTGCTGATATCAAGAATATGGGCATTAAGGATAAGCGCGTCGAGATATGGAGCGCGGAAGAATACGAAAGATTCGCATATTGCGCTATGAACTATCCAGAGTTCTACTATGCTTTTGAAGTGCTGTACTGGTGCGGCCTTCGTGAAGGTGAAATGTTTGCCCTGACGCTGAATGACATCGACTTCAAACAGGCCCTGATATCAGTCTCCAAGACCTATCAGATTGTCAATGGACATGAGGTTATCAGCACTCCGAAGACGCCAAGTTCGGTACGCAAGGTCAGCATGCCGGGATTTCTTGTAGACGAGCTGAAGGAATACGTTGCTATGCTGTATGATCCGCAGCCTGATGAGAGAATCTTTAAGATCACAAAGTCCAATCTCAGCAAGGTGTTCCACAATCTCTCCGAGGAAGCTGGTCTGGACCGTATTACCGTACATGGTCTTCGGCACTCTCACGTATCGCTTCTCATCAATAAGAAATACGATATCTTTGAGGTGTCTAAGCGCATCGGCCACAAGTCGATTAAGACGACGCAGGACATCTACGGACACTTATTTGATGAGGTTCAGAGGACTTTAGCCAACGATCTCGATAACATCAGAAGGGGGTAAATATCATGTCTGAAAAAAGAGTTGATAACCACAATCGTTTCCGCTCACTGACGGTAGCATTCAGGGCTTCTCCGGAAGAAAACGAACAGATCAATGTTGCCGTTTCCCTTTCCGGGTTGAGTAAGCAGGATTATATCATTTCTAAACTGCTTGATCGGACGATCCACGTTCAAGGCAACTGCAAGGTCCACCGCGCAGTGTACGACCGCCTGACAGAAGTTCTGACAGAGCTGCAGCGCATTCAGGATGGGTCTCAGATTGGTGATGAACTGATGGACAACATCAGTCTGATAGCAAATCTCGTTGACCGCCTGTACATTAAAACCAATGTTTGATATAATGTGGCCTGACCGGCAATGGTTGGGCCTTTATGCACCTGCATTAGTGGCTCCTGGCTTACAAAACCACATAACCACTGCCCATTATTCTTTAGGCCTTTTTGCAACACTTTCTGCAACGCGAAAAAGGATAAACATGATAATTCGAATAACAGGCAGAGAAAAAGCTCCGTTTTTGCAGGTAAATCAAGCTAATACACAGGGCAAGAGAAAGTAGAAAAAGAGTGGGAGTAGGCGGGAAGCCCCCGGATGACTCGGCTAATCGAGCTATTTGCTATTTTGGTATAGTAGTACATAAAAAACTTTCCTATCCCCGGGATCGATGCATACCATAGAAATAATATACGCCACAGCGCTGGCATTGCTGCAGAAAACGACAAGTAACGCGCGGCATCCGACCCCGTTTCCGGCGCGCGCCTCCACAACATCTGGTATCCGGTAAAATAGTTATCCACAACTAGGCAGGGTATTTAAAAAATGTGGATAAATTGGATTCTGCTATTGATTATAGGGCGTGGATTTGATAGAATAAATCGATGTAATCCACAAAAGAAATGCGATGGGGCGATTTTTATCCACAATATGTGCATAATTTGATAAGCGAATGCACGTGCTGACCGGCGCTCAAAGTGCAGACCGGTCGGAATGGATATGGGGGTATTTTTTGATGGCTGTCAGGCTTGACGAGAATTGGGTCGACTGGGTTAAGGCAAAAGAACTGATGAAAAACGAGCTGATGGAAGTCAGCTTCAATACGTGGATCGAACCCCTCACCCCCGTAGCCATAGACGGACAGACGCTGTATATCCGCGTACCCAGCCATTTTACCCGGAACTTCATCGAGCCGCGCTATACGCCCATCATAGAGAACGCGTTCCTGCAGGCCGCCGGACTGCAGTACAAAATATCCTTTGTCGTCGGTGACGACGAGATACTGTGCGGCTTTGAGGAAAGCGGCGCCGTCGACAAGAAGGATGTCCCCTCGTTCATGCTGGACCCGAAGTACACGTTTGAGGCCTTCGTCGTCGGAAACAGCAACCGCTTTGCGCATGCGGCGGCTCTTGCCGTCGCCGAAGCACCGGCAAACGCATACAACCCGCTTTTCATATACGGCGGGCCGGGCCTTGGAAAAACGCATCTGATGCACGCGATCGGACACTACAGCCGCCAGCAGAATCCCGATCTGAGCGTGCTGTATGTCCCCTGCGAGCGATTTACCAACGAAATGATAAAGGCCATCGGAAGCAATACGACCGAAGCTTTTCGCATGAGATACCGCAGCGTCGACATACTGCTCATCGACGACGTGCATTTTCTGGCCGGCAAGGTGCAGACGCAGGAAGAGTTTTTCCATACGTTCAACGAGCTGCACAGCGCGCGCAAACAGATTATCCTTTCGTCGGACAAGCCTCCCCGGGAAATATCCAAGCTCGAGGAGCGGCTCCGCAGCCGGTTCGAGTGGGGGCTCATCGCCGACATACAGCCTCCGGATCTGGAGACGCGCATCGCGATACTGCAAAAAAAGGCCGAAGCCGAGCGGATTACGCATATCGACAACGAGGTGCTGGAGTTTATCGCGGTGCGCTCAGAGAGCAATATCCGCGAGCTCGAGGGTGCCCTGACGCGCGTCATCGTATTTTCAAAGCTCGTACAGCAGCCCATCACGCTGCCGCTTGTACAGGAAGCGCTGAAAAACATATTCGCGGGCAGCAACAGCCGCAAAGCGACGCCCCTTACCATCATGACGATGGTATGCGAGCGCTTTGGCCTGACGATGGACGAGCTCAAAAGCCAGCGGCGCAACCGCGATATTTCGTATCCGCGGCAGATCGCGATGTATCTTATACGGGAAATGACCGATCTTTCGCTGTCGTCGATAGGCGACTCATTCGGCGGGAAGGACCATACCACCGTGCTGCACGCGTGGCGCTCGATTTCCAAGGAAATGGGCGAAAACCACGAGCTGCGCTCGATGCTTGCCGAAATGCGCAGGCAGCTGCAGGGACACTGATTGTGAATCCCGTGCATAACATGGCTATACTATACACAATGATATACCCAGCCGCGTTCCCGCCGTTATAGCGAAAAAAAGGTTTATCCACACAATCCAACGAATCTATTACGTCTACTACGGTTTAATAGAAAAACCTACACGTGAGGAGGCTCCGCCCAATGCGCATTCAATGCGAACAGTCCGCGCTTAACCTGTCCCTGAGCCTTGCGGGAAGGGCGTTATCGTCCCGGACTCCGATGCCGATACTGGAGGGTATCTATATCGAAGCGCAGGATCAGACGGTCAGGATTATGTCGACCGATCTTCAGAAAGGAATCGAGACCCTTCTTCCTGCTCAGGTCATAGAGGATGGCGTGGCGGTGCTCCCCGGAAGACTGTTCATCGAAATCGCCCGCAGGCTGCCCGAGGGGATCGTGGAAATCGCTTCGGACGACACTGAGGCGACGATCGACTGCGCCGACTTTCACACGACGCTGCAGACGATGGACGCGCAGGAGTTTCCCCCGCTTCCCGATACGGTGAGCGCAAATCCCGTATTCGTAAGGCAGGACGCGCTGCGCGACATGATCGCGCAGACGGTATTTGCTGCGGCGGTGAACGATACGCGGCTCATACTCACGGGCGTGCTCCTGGAGATCGAAGCGGATATATGCCGGATGGTCGCGCTGGACGGGTACCGCCTGGCGCTCAGGCAGGCATCGCTTCCCGCGCAGCCCGGGTCGCTCAGCGCGGTGGCGCCCGCCGCGTCGCTGGGGGAAATCGCGAAAATACTGAGCGGCGATGAGGAAGACCCGGCTGAGATCACGCTGACGGGCAGCCATCTGTTTGTGCGGGTCGGTCATACGAAATTCGTGACCCGGCTGCTGGAAGGGGAATTCATACGATACAGGCAGATCCTTCCGGTCGACTGGCAGACGCGGATCCTCGTCAACGTCAGGCAGATGATGCAGGCCATCGAGCGCGCGTCCACGCTGGCCCGCGAGGGAAGGAACAATCTGATCCGTTTTTCCATCGACGGGTCGGTGCTGCAGATCCGCTCCAACAGCGAAATAGGAAACGCGCAGGAGCGCGTACCCATCGAGCTGGAGGGTAAGGAGATCGAGATCGCGTTCAACGCCCGGTATCTTGCCGATGTCTTTAAGAATATTGACGACGAGGAAGCCTATCTGTGCTTTACGACCAACGTCAGCCCCTGTATCATACGGCCGGTCGACGGGGATCATTTCCTGTACCTGGTGCTCCCGGTTCGTATCTTTACGCAGTGACGCGCAGCCCGGCCGAAAAAACTCCGGGAGGATGAATACGGATGCATTATAGTTGGGATGTGCTGGTAGCCGGTGCGGGTCCCTCCGGCATCGCCGCCGCATGCGCCGCCGCCCGAAACGGCGCGCGCGTGCTGCTCATCGAGAAGGACGCGCGCCTGGGCGGCCTGGCAACGGGCGGTCTTATCGGCCGCTTTTCCGGGTCGGCCAGCTCAGTTTATTTCGAGCAGATGCAGGAAATATGCGTCCGGGCGTGGGGCAGGCTCCTTTACGATCCCGAGCAGGCCGAAACGCTTTTCATGCGGATGGCGGCAGAGCAGCAGGTGACCGTGGTGACGCATGCGCTGGTAATCGGAACCTCGGTCGACGGGGACGGCGCGATCGCGTCGGTCGATATCTGGACGCCCGAACGCGTCCGCGCCGAAACAGCGACCGTCTATGTGGATGCGACCGGAGACGGCGCGCTGGCCGCGCTGGCGGGCGCGACCACCGGGGGCGGTTCCGATGTGCACGCGATGCTGGCGGTCCTGCTGGGCGGTATCGACACGCGCGCCGACCGCTGCTTCGATGCCGAAACGTTCGACGCGCTTGTTCCGGCGATACGCGATGCCGGGCAGGCAGGAGAGATTCCTGCCGCGATCGGGTCGGTATGGGTGGATCCCGCGCCCCGGGGGGGCAGCGGCATACTCAAGTTCACCGTGCAGGCATCGTGCGTGCCTGAGGCCGAATGGCTTTGCCGCACCGCCGCCGCTCCGCTCATATCGCTGCTGCAGCGCGGCGCGCCCGGATACGCCGATTGCTACCCGGTGCGCACCGCGGCGCGGGTGGCTGCCTGGCCGGTACGCTGCGTGCAGGGGCGGCAGGTGCTGACGATTGCCGATGTCGAGCAGGGACGCACGTTTTCCGACTGGGTCGTTTCCCGCGCGGTGCCCGACGCGCCCCTAGGCGGCGCTGACCCCGTGCTGCCCTTTTCGGTTCCCTACGGATGTCTGCTGCCCACGCACGCACACAACCTTCTGCTGGCGGGACGCTGCGTGTCGGCCGACAGGGAAGCCCGCGCGCGCTGTCTGACGATTCCGTTCGCGCTGGCTAGCGGACAGGCAGCCGGGACCGCAGCCGCGCTGGCGGTACATATCGGAGGCAACACGCGCGATTTGGACATAGAGACGCTACAGGATCGTCTGCTAGAACAGGGGGTTGCCTGCCCGCGTCCCCAGTTCCTGATGGACGGATTCCGCCCGGACGAGCCGCCCGGCCCGCCCGCCGGGTACGACGACGCAGTGCCGGTGATCCCCGAGGACGCGGGGATTTTGCTGCGCCCGGATAATCGCGAAATCGCAATTGACGCAGGTCCCGGGGAGCCTCAGGCACACGAGGAGCCCTGGCAGGAGGAGGCGCGCGGGCCGGCCCCGCCCGATGCGGAGTTGTCGGCGGACGATGCGCGTCCTGTCAGCATCGATAGCGGATTTGAGATCGAGGAATGGTCCGCGCCCGAAACGGACGCCGGTATACACCAAACGCTGCGCTTCCTCCCGGAGGAAGAACCGGCAGTCCCCGCATATACCGCGGATCCGCCACAGCCGGAAGCCGCTGCCCCCG
>JBMNNN010000088.1:0-8533 GCA_050942555.1 Christensenellales bacterium | reverse complement strand
ATTGTATTACCCGCTATGTTCATGGTATTATAAGGATGTGATATTTATTTAACAACTGCCGCCAGACCGCTGTGCAAGGAGGATCCATTGATGGTCAAGAGAGTGTCCGACGCGGTAAAAAGACGGCTCCCGCGCTACTATCGCAGAATCCGGTCGCTGGACGAAGCGGGTATCGAAAGCATATCGTCCAAAGAGCTGGGCGCGCTTCTTGGGCTTACGGCTTCCCAGGTGCGGCAGGATTTTAACCTTTTCGGGGGGTTCGGGCACCAGGGGTACGGGTATCCGGTCAAAAAGCTCCGCGATGCGCTCGAGGAGATACTGGGCCTTAAGAGGGGCTGGAAAATGGTGGTCGTGGGCGCGGGCAACATAGGCAGGGCGCTTGCGGGCTATGGGTATCTGGGAGGGAACATATTCCGCGTGGAAGCGCTGTTCGATATAGACCCCGCCGTCATCGGTACGCAGGTTCACGGTCTGACCGTCAAGCCCATGGATGAGATGGTATCCTTTATCGATGAAAACAGGATCGACATCGCGATACTGACGGTGCCTCAGGAGGTTGCCAACAAGGTCGCGCAGCTGATCAGCACCAGCACGGTGGGAGCCATACTGAACTTCGCTCCCGTCAAGCTGGACGCACGGGAAAACGGGCCCATCATCGAAAGCATTCATATCATCGACACGCTGATGGCGCTGACCTATCAGCTCTCGGCTAAAAATATTACGAAGCCGCGCTGATTTTTACGTTTTGGATGTTTTTTCAATACAAATTTCCGGTATACTTTACATGAGAGAGCCGGTTGCGTATCATGATAACCGGTATACTGAAATTCATGCGCCCATTACGGGACCGATCGCTAGGGGGCTAAACGGTGGTACAACGCAGGCTTGCTTCACGGGGTAGCCGTACGGGAAGAGGCGGGACCCGCACAACCGTCATCCTGATCGCCGTCATCGTCGTCGCTTTGGCGACCGGCGGCGTCGCGTACTGGAAATACCAGCAGTATCTCAACCAGGAATATCTCAAGCAGGTCAGCGAGACGCTGGATATCGACACGTTTTATGACGGCGTGTTCGTAGACGGCATTCATCTGGGAGGCCTGACGCCCGACGAGGCGCGCGCGCGGATCCGGGAGAAGCAACAGGCTCTACTTGACGAGATATCGGTGGGGATACGCGTAGGAGAGGCCACCACACGTTTTACCGCCGAGGATATGACGATTGCATTTGACACCGAGCAGGTTCTCGAGAAGGCCTGGAATACGGGACGCCAGGGAAGCCGCGACAGCCGGTACGAGTATGTCAGGGCGCTGCCTGAGAACCCGGCCGAGTTTACCACGTCGATGACGATAGACCCGTCTCCCATCGAGCCCAGGATTATGGCGCTTTCGGCATTCTACGATGCCGATCCTATCGATGCCGCCATCACCCAGTTCAATCCCGACGCCGCTGCGACCGTGCGCTTCATGTACGCGCCCGAGCAGTACGGAGTGCGGATGGATACCCAGTCGGCCTGGCAGCAGGTCAAATCGCTGGTCGAAGCGCGCCAGTGGGGACAGACCGTCGAGGTAGTGTCCAGCCAGATCGCGCCCAAGGTGACGCTGGAAACCCTGAAGGCCAACACGCAGCTTATCAGCCATTTCGAGACCCGGATGACCAACGATAAGGACCGGATCTATAATATCAATCTGGCGATCTCCCATATATCGGGCACCGTCATCATGCCCGGGGAGGAGTTTTCGTTCAACGCGACGACCGGCCCGCGCACATACGCGACCGGCTACAAGGACGCGGGTATTATACTCAGCGGCCAGCCCGATCAGGGCGTGGCAGGCGGCGTCTGCCAGGTATCGGGCACGCTTTTCAACGCGCTGGTCATGGCCGATCTGGAGATTACCGACCGGAGCCACCACTCCTATGAGCTGGGCTATCTAAAGCGGGGGCGGGACGCGACGGTCGATTACCCGTCGGGCACCGACCTGAAGTGCAAGAATAACCACGAGACGCCGGTCTACCTCATTATGTACACGACCAAGGAGCGCCAGGTCGTCGCCGAGGTGTACGGCGCACCGCTTCCGGGCGGGCTCACGATCGACATAGAGGTTAAGACGCTGGAAGAGCGTCCCCCGACCGAACCGCCGGAAATCATATCCGATCCCGAAGTTCCTGTAGGTAACCCGCGGGTGACGGGGCCCCATAACTATATCAAATGCCAGAGCTACAAGGTATATAAGGACGCGCAGGGCAATGTGGTGCGCAGGGAAGAGCTGATACTCGACGTGTACAGGGCGATAAGAAAGCGCACCTATGTAAATCCCGCGGACCTGGCGACGCCCACACCGCCCCCGGCATCCACGCCTACGCCCGAGCCGACCGCCGCGCCCGCAGGGGAGTAGCGCCGTTAACCGGAAAGCCTTCACGCTGCCGTGAGGGCTTTTTTACGGTTTCATTTTATCATGCAAAATGGTATCATTGAGATGTCGGAAGGAGGATGCATGAAACTTTTTAGTGGCCTGCTCCCGCGCCTGCGCCGTCCGGTTATGATCGTTCTGCCGGTACTGCTTGCCGCAGGAGCCGCGGCGCTTTTCGTGTGGCAGCTTGCGGCGTTCCGTCAGGCTGATGCGAGCCCGTATTTCTGCAAAGGGGTTATGGTGGACGGGATTCATGTCGGCGGCAAGACATGGGACGAGGCGCTCGAGTTGCTCAGGAATAAAGAGCGGCAGCGGGGCCGAACGCTGCTTTTCGCGCTGGAGAATGTCGACGCCAGATGGTTTGTCGACGGGGGAGAGGTGGGCTCTTTCAATACCGGGGAAACGCTTGCCCGCGCGTGGGCCGTCGGGCGCACCGGCCCGGCCTGGCGGCGGTGGATGGAGCGGACCGGCGTGCGTCTGACGGGCTGGCGTTTTGAGAGCGTGTTTACGCTGGACCGGGCGCTGCTGGAGGCGCGTCTTGCTGCGATGTCGGGGGAGCTGTACACCGCGCCGGTCGACGCGCGCCTTGTGGGATTCGACACGGGCGCGCCGGCCGGGGAGCGAATACGGGTCCGGGACGAGGTCCCGGGCTACGGGCTCGATGTGCAGGCTACGGCTGACGCCTGCGTGCAGGCTTTCGAGCGGAGGGGATGGGGCAGCGCCGTGCCGGTGGCGCTGGGCGTTATCGAGGCCGGGCTGACCGCCGACGCGCTGCGGGCCATGGAGCCCCCGCGCGTCTCCTACGGATACCGCCCCGACGAGTACCATGCGCTGCGGGACGCGCTGCGTGCCGACTGCGAAGCGATCGGCGCGGCGGTGCTGGACCCGGGCGACACCTATTCGCTGCGGCAGCGCCTGGCGGCCGCGGGCCGCGCGTCGATGGAGCTGCGCGCGCATCTGCCCACCGTGCTCTACGGAGCCGCGCTGCACGCCGAGCTTACGGTTCTCGAGCGTCACGGAGACGATACGCTTCGGCTCCCGGTCGCGCCGGGGCTGGAGGCGGTTACCGACGCGGACAGGGATCTCGTGCTGCGCAACGATACCCGGTGGCCGATGGTGCTGTGGGTCCGGGCCGACGAGGGCGAGCTGGTGGCCGACATCTATCGTATGCCTTACGAGCACTGCGCGTACGTGCGCGTCATCGGCGTCATCGAGGGCGCGGGGAAACCCCGCGTATACCGGCTTTTCTGCGGCGAGAACGGGCGCGAGCTGGGACGCGAGCCGGTGGAGCAGGATTAGCTTGTTTGATTGCAGCATCTACCTATGATTCTCATTAATGTGCCTATTTGCATATACTAAAAAACTCCTGAGGCTGTATATCCTGCTACAGAGGCTGTATATCCTGCTACAATTCCTGCATACTGCAACTGCCCTGACCCTGAACGCTTACGCGCTTCCCTTGTTTTTTAGGGGGTGGTATCTTATAATAGGATGAAGGTTGCGGTAAATGCAGGGAGGGATGCCGATGGCTTACCAGGCGCTGTACAGGAAGTACCGTCCTGCCCGGTTTGACGAGGTGATCGGGCAGACGGCCATCACCCGCATACTCCGCAACCAGGTCATTTCGGGACGCATCGCCCACGCGTATCTGTTCTCCGGCCCGCGGGGCGTGGGCAAGACGACGATGGCCCGCATATTCGCGCGGGCTATCAACTGCCGCGATTCCCGGCAGGGAGAGGCGTGCGGGGAGTGCCCCGTATGCGCCGCGCTGGGAGGGGAGAGCGTCGATATCCTCGAGATTGACGCCGCCAGCAACAACAGCGTGGACGACATACGCGAGCTGCGCGAGAACGTAGGCTACGCCCCGGCGGCGGGCCGCTACCGGGTATACATCATCGACGAGGTGCATATGCTGTCGGCGTCGGCGTTTAACGCGCTGCTCAAGACGCTGGAAGAGCCGCCCGCCCACAGCGTATTCATACTGGCGACCACGCAGCCGCAGAAACTGCCCGATACGGTGCTGTCCCGGTGCCAGCGATTCGATTTCACGCGCATCCCCACGGCGCGCATACAGGAGCTTCTGCGTAAAATACTCGACGACCACGGCGTGACGATGGAGGAGCGCGGACTGTCGGTCATCGCCCGCACCGCCGAGGGCGGCCTGCGCGACGCGCTGTCGCTGCTCGACCAATGCATGTCGGGCGGCAGCAGCATTACCGCCGCCGATGTCTACGCGATGCTGGGGACAGCCGATCAGCGGTATTATTTCGCGCTGTCCGACGCGATACTGGACGAAGACGTGGGCCGCGCGATGCAGGGCCTTGGCACCATGTTCGACGCGGGCTGCGACGCGCAGACGCTGGCCTTCGAGCTGCTGCGCCATTTCCGCGACCTTTTCGTCGCGATGACTTCGGGCCTGGAGGCGCTGCTGGCCGACGAGGCGACGGCCGCGCGCATCGCGCAGCAGGCGGTACGTGCCGCGCCGGGAACGGTGCTGCGCGTGATGGAAATACTCTCGTCGCTGGAGGGCGATCTGCGCTACGCGGCCCAGCCCCGCGTGCTCGTAGAGCTGGCCGTGGCCCGCTGCTGCCGCCAGGAAAAGGGCGGCGGCTACGAAGCGCTGCTGGAGCGCATCGAGCGGCTCGAGGCGGCTGTCGCAAGCGGCATCCCGCAGCATGCGGGCGCGCCGCCGATGGCCGATACCCTCACCGCGTATTCCGAGGACGCGCCCCCCTGGGAGGAGCCCGCACAGGAGCCCTGGGAGGCGCAGACCGGCGGGGATGCGCCCGATGAGCCGGAAGACGGCGACGCGGCGCAAACCGGCGGCCAGGCGGGTACAGTTTCAAGCGGACCTGCGGATGCCGACGCCGCGGACAGCGGCCCGCCCGAAGCCGACGCAGGCGGGCAGATCGAGGCGGATCCGCCCGAGAGCGCGGAACCCGCGAAGGATACGGGGGCGCGCGGAGGCAGCCCGCCCGAAGACGATGAAAACGCGCCCGATCTCAGTCTGATATGGAACCGCATCATGGCCGACCTGTCGGGCGATCCGCGCAACGCGGTACTCATAAGCCTGATGCAGATAGCCCGGCCGGCGCGGCTCGAAAATCATCTTCTTGAAATTGTGGTGCCGCCCAACAACCTTCCGGTGCTGCAGCGGCTCAACAACAAGCGCAACAACGCGCGGCTTTCGGAATGCTTCTCCGAGGCGCTGGGGCGGCCTGTCCGCGTCGAGGCGCGCGAGGAGAACGTCGACGCCGAGCAGATGCAGTTCATCGAGCGCTCGACGCTCGATCTGCTTCAGGTCACCGGCTCTTCGGTTTCGGTCGCCTTTGACGACGATCATTAATTGCAGGAGGGAAACATGGCAAAGCGCAAACTACCCGGCGTAGGCGGCGGCAACATGCAGCAGCTGATGCGCCAGGCCCAGAAGATGCAGCAGGACATGGCGCGCATGCAGGAGGAGCTGGCTGAGCGCGAGGTCGAGGCCGCGTCGGGCGGAGGCATGGTGAAGGCCGTCGTGACCGGTAAAAAGGAGCTCAAATCCATCACGATCGCGCCCGAGGCGGTGGATCCCGACGATATCGAAATGCTGCAGGACCTGATACTTGCTGCGGTCAACGAAGCCCTTCGCGGCGCCGACCAGATGACCGAGAGCGAAATGGCAAAGCTCACGGGCGGATTGGGTCTGCCGGGTATGTTCTAGCGATGGGCGCATTGATCGAGCCGCTGGCGCGGCTTATTAACGAACTTTCGAAGTTGCCGGGCATCGGCAGCCGCACGGCGTCGCGTCTGGCCTATCATATACTCGGGCGGGACGAGAGCGAGGTGCGCGAGCTGGCGCAGGCGATTTGGCAGGCGCACAAGAACATACGCATCTGTCCCATATGCCAGGCGTTTACCGACGTGACGCCCTGCGCGATGTGCAGCGACGAGCGGCGCGACCACAGCGTGCTGTGCGTCGTCAGCGGGCCGCGGGATGTCGAGGCGATGGAGCGCACCCGCGAGTTTAAGGGGCTTTACCATGTACTCCACGGGGTCATCTCGCCGGGCGACAACAAGGGCCCCGAGGATATCCGCATCCGGGAGCTTCTTGACAGGCTCCGGGACGGCACGGTGCGTGAGGTCATACTGGCGACGAATCCCGACCTGGAGGGCGAGGCGACCGCGATGTACATCGCGCAGCTCATTCGTCCGCTGGGGATCCGGGTGACCCGCATCGCCCACGGCCTGCCGGTCGGCTCCGATCTCGAGTACGCCGACGAGGTCACGCTGGGCCGCGCGCTGGCAGGACGCCGGGAAATGTAGCCTATTATGCGCTGCGCGCGGCGTCCCCGGAGGCTGCGCGCTCCTGCCGGTTGAGGACGGCGATGAGCGCGAGCAGCGCGGCGGTCATCGCCGGGAGCGTCCAGACCGCGACCCCAAGCCCGCGCGCGTCGGCCAGCAGCCCCAGCGCGAAGGGCGCAGCCATGCCGCCAAGCCCCGAGAACGCCATCATGATGCCCAGCGCCGCGCCCCTGTCGGCCGGGTACCGCGCCGACGCGCGGGCCGCCAGCGCCGGCCAGACCGTCGAGAAACCAAGGCCGGCCAGCGCGCACAGCGCGACGCCGATCCAGCCGACCGATATGAGCGGAAGCGCGGCCAGGCTCAGTGCCGACAGCGCGAGCCCTCCCGCAAGCAGACTCCCGCCGTGCTGCGGCCAGCGGCCTCCCGCCAGACGGCCGGCGAGCGTGCCGCCCCAAAAGAGCATGAGCGCGATCTTTCCCAACGAAGGCTCTGCCAGGACGCGCAGGAAATAGGTATCCATCCAGTATGAGGCCGCCGCCTCGACGCCCACATACATGAGCAGCGACAGGCACAGCGTACGGTAGATGCGCTCCCGCAGGAGCGCCAGCGATGCCGCGCCGGGCAGACGGCGGACCGCGGGCTGCGGGGCTTCCGATGGGATCCGGCGCATGCGAAGGAGCAGCACGGCAAACGGGATGCCCATGAGTCCCAGCATACCCCGCCACGACAGCGGCGTTGCGAGCACCGCCAGCGCGAGCGCCGGGCCTGCGACCGCTCCGGCGCTCAGATAGGCCTGCGCGTACTGAATGAGCGCGGCGTCCCGGCCGGGATTGTGGTCGGATATGAGCCCGGTGACGCCCGACTCGAGCACGCTGTAAGAAAGGCCGCTGGCCAGTATCGCGGCCGCCAGCAGCCAGTATGCGCGGGAAAGGGCCGCCGCAGCGATCGCGGCGATGTAGACGGCTGCGGCAAGCAGTATGATCGGTTTCCTGCCGAAACGGTCGCCGGTTTCACCCGCGAGAAGCGGACCGGCGATGATCCCGATGAAATTCATGCTCACAAGCGCGCCCGAGGCCGTCAGCGACAGCCCCAGATCAGCCGACATGCGTTCCAGTATGCTCTGCAGCGTCGCCAAATGCACGCCCAGCATGACCATGATGCCAAAGAACACGCGGTTATTGGTATTGGGTTTCATGCGAGACCCCCGGTTCTTTTTTTTGCATCATACCCGATATGGGCGAGAAATTCAATACCGACCCGTTTACCCGAATCCTGCGAGGAGGCGGTATTATTGGACATGCGAATGCTGACAGCGACGCACGTGTCTCCCGGCGGCCCATGGATGCCCGACGGAGCGGGACTGGCCGCCGCGCTTGCGCGGGGGGTTAAGCAGGCGGGAGGCGATATCCGCGTCGTGATGGGCCGCGGTCCCGCGGCGGGGGCGTTGGCCGCTGCGCTGGAGAAAGAGGTGAGCGGGGTACGGGCGCTTTGTTTCGTGTGCGAAGGGCTGCCGCCCCGGTATTGGCCGGGCTGGGCGGCTGGGCTTACGCTGTGCGGCCAGACGGTATGGTGCATCTGCGATATGGGGAGCGCGCTTTCGGGGCCGGCGCTGGAGGCCGCGCGCTGGGCCGGAGGGAGGAAGCTCGCGGGGCTGACGCTGATCGCCTGGGGCGCGCCGCCCGCGGCCTGCGACCCGGCCACGCTGTATGCCGCGCTGGGATGGAAGGCCATCGAGATCGCCGAGGGCAACGGGGCGGGCATCGTCGCGACGCTCTCCTCCCGGAGCGGGAGCGGTACGCCGCTGCCCGTGGCGGTATTTATAAAGACGCAGGGGGATGCTC
>JBMNNN010000087.1:0-8543 GCA_050942555.1 Christensenellales bacterium | reverse complement strand
TCAGAGCATCGAATCGATCTGCCTTCCGCAGCGCGCGCAGTACCGGAATGTGCGCTCGAGCGGCGCACCGCACGGCATACATCCGGGAACGTGTCGTCCCGCTTTCCATCAGTCTGCCGGTATGCTACAATGCCATCAGATTAGGCGGTAAGGAGGCAAGGCTCATGTGGAACCAAAGCGAAAAAAATATGCTGATATTCGGTCATCGCGGCGCAAAGGCACTGTTATCCCGAAAATACAATGGTTTCCTTCAGGGGGGCTATCGATCTGGGGGTAGACGGGCTGGAGACCGACGTATGGATGACGAGGGACGGCCATCTCGTGCTCATCCACGACGCTACGGTAGACAGGACGACGGATGGCACCGGAGCGGTGGCGGGCTATACGCTCGATGAACTGCAGCGCCTCGACGCGGGAAGCCATTTCTCAGAGCAATACGCAGGCGCGGGAATCCCCACATTCGCCGAGTTCCTTGCGCTCGTGAAGGACCGGAATCTTCTGCTGAATATCGAAATCAAGGACTGCAGGGCCTGCGTCGTAGACAAGGCGATCGCGCTCCTCCGGCAGTACGGGCTGACGCAGCGGTCTGTGATCACCTGCTTTGACGCCGACATCACCGCCTACGCGCATCAAACATACGCGGTAAAAACGCAGGGGTTCCCCGCCTCGTATCTAAGAAACTTCACGGAGGACACGTATTCCCATTACTACAGCGTGGGCATCGAGATGCGCGATCTGAGCAGAGAGCTGTGCGACTTCTTCCGGAGCAGGAACATCGATCCATGGCGCTACTGTCCGGACGACGACGCCGGCGTGTATAAAATGATAGAAAGCGGCGCGACCCTCGCGACCTGCAACAATCCGATACCGGCGCTCCGAATACTGAAAGAAAAAAAGCTGCGGCGGTGAGCATTAAAAGACGCTCTGCGGAAGTTCGCAGAGCGTCTTGTCTATTCGGTTCCGTTATTCCACCTCTAGCATCATGCATTCGGGCCGGATCGGGCCATCCAGCACCGGATGGTCGAGCAGTTCGGCGACGCGGCCCGGGCCCGGACTGTGCAGCTCGAACACGATGATCTCGTTTTCCCGCGCGAGCAGCGCTCCGGGTATATAGAGCGTCTCCTGGGGTCCCAGATTCCAGTATCGCCCCAGATGAAAGCCGTTGACCCACACGTTGCCCTTGACCCAGCCGGGCAGCCGCACGAAGCAGTCAAACCCTGGCATGGCTTCAAACGTTCCCCGGTAGAAAGCCGGCAGGGGCGCAGCAGCACCTTAAATCATGAGTTTTTGAAGGCAATATGCAGCATTTGAACGAGGCTTGAAGCCTGGGTCCGCGCGCGATAATCCGAATTTGAATCCATATATAAAAATATTCCAATTTTCAATAGGCTCATTGCACAAGGGCGCTCGGGCGCATCAGAATGCTTTTCCGGTCGGGCCCGCGGCCGCGGCGAACCGTATTAAAACCCGCGCGGACGATTATCCGCGCGCTGTCCGGGGCATAGTAATCGCAATCCGAAAGCAAAGGAAGGAGTAAAAATGACCGACAGGAAAAAGGAGCCCCCGAAAAAGGATTTGCCGCCCGACTGGGATTTCCCGACCGAAAACGTCGCCTCGGCAACCGACGTGACGGGCATGGTGCCCGCTCTGCCGCACATGGCCGGGCAGGCGCATGCCTACGAGGCGATCCACAGCTTCCCGCGGATCCAGGCGGAGTCCGATAAGAAGGATCCAGCCAAGCCCGAATCTCCGTAGAACGGTACTCCAGTTAGCGATATTCTTCCTATATTCATATTGAATCCTCCGGCGTTACCTGCTACCATATGGGGGGATGCCCACGCGTCCCCAATACCGCCAAGGAGGATACCGATGAAATTTAAAGTTGCGCTTCAGGTTTACTCGGTCCGGGACGACGCGAGCAAAGACCTTCGGGGCACCTTGCGCCGGATCAAAGAGATGGGCTATCACGGCGTCGAGTTTGCCGGGCTCTATGGCAACGCGCCGGCCGACATAAAGGCGATGCTGGACGAAATTGGGCTGTTCCCGATTTCGGCCCACGTCCCCATCGACGACCTTCTCGCGGACCCCGACGGCGTGATCGACGGATATGCGTTGATCGGCTGCCCCTACATCGCGATTCCCTATCTTCCGGAACAGCGCCGGCCCGGCTCGGAAGGATTCGAGCAGACGCTCCGCGACATCGCCGCTATCGCGAAGGCTGTTAAAAAGCGCGGTATGCACCTTTTATACCATAACCACGACTTCGAGTTTGAATCGATCGACGGCGAGTACGCGCTGGATATACTCTACCGCACGATTCCCGCCGACCTGCTGGGAACACAGATCGACACCTGCTGGGTCAACGTCGCGGGCGTCAATCCCGCAGCCTACATCCGCAAATATGCCGGGCGGGCGCCCGTCGTGCACCTCAAGGACTTCCATATGGGCAGCCGCACGAAGGGCGCTGCGCTCTATGAGCTCATAGGCGACACGGCCACTCCGCGGCAGCCCCGTTCCACCGACTTTGAGTTCCGGCCTGTAGGCTACGGCGTGCAGGAGTTCCCGGAAATACTCAGGGCTTCGGAGGAAGCGGGCGCGCAGTGGGTCGTGGTGGAGCAGGATATGCCCTCGATGGGCAAAAGCGCGCTGGAATGCGCACAGATGAGCATCGACACACTGAAAAAGCTGGGGATACTCTGACGGCAGGCTCAAAACTATTATAAATATGAGGAGGAAACAAAATTGGCGCAAAAAGACGACGACATTCTCAATAAATTCATGGAAAGGCCCTCGGATGAAAAGGGCGCTGCGGATGGCCGCAGGCTGAAGGTCGGCATCATCGGAACCGGCTGGATCGCGCACGCGCATATTCGCAGCTATATGAACATGCCCGACGTCGATATCGTGGTCGGAGCGGACCTCGTGCCCGGCAAGGCCGATGCGTTCTTCGCCGAGTACGGGCTTAAGGGCGTGCGCACATACCGCAGCCACACAGAGCTTCTTGAGGCCGAGAAGGACCTCGACGCGGTCAGCGTATGCACCTACAATACGACGCACGCGGAGTGCACGATCGACGCGCTCGATAGGGGCGTCAACGTGCTACTGGAAAAGCCGATGTGCGTGACGCTGGACGAGGCGGTTGCGATTTGCCGGGCAGAGAAGAGAAGCGGCAAGGTGCTCTCGATCGGCTTCCAGCCCCGTTTCGATGAGAATATGCGTATGATCAAGAAGATCGTCGAGTCGGGCACGCTGGGCAAGGTGTATTATATTCAGACGGGCGGCGGGCGCCGCCGCGGAATCCCGACACCGTACGGCACCTCGTTCATCGCCAAAGAAACCGGCGGAATCGGTGCGCTGGGCGACATCGGATGCTATTCGCTCGACATGGTTCTCAATGCCATAGGCTATCCGCGCCCCCTGACGGTCACAGGCTACAAGTCCGCTTACTTTGGAACCCGGCCCGATTACTATCCGACGCATCCCGAGTACGCCAAGGCGTTCGGCGTCGATGATTTCGCGGCAGGTTTCGTGCGCCTGGAGGGTGATATCGTACTCGACTTCCGCATCAGCTGGGCGATGAACATGGACACCCCGGGAGACACGATACTGCTGGGCACGAAGGCCGGACTGCGCATTCCCTCGACCGGATGCTGGAACGGAACGGTGGGCGGGCCTATGAAAATATACCACGAGGTGGCCGGAGAGCAGGTCGAAACCGTGATACCGGTCATCGAAAGCAAGGGCCCGGGCCTTTTCGACCGCAAGATACGCACATTCCTAGACGCCATCAAAACAGGCGGCGCGGCGCCGGTGCCCGCCAGCCAGATACTCTACAACCAGGCCATACTCGACGGGATCTCCCGCTCGGCGGACCTGGGACGCGAGATTACGATCGAGATACCCGAAATCTAATCAGGCGCTTTACCGAAATGCATGCGCCGCGTGGTCCGCAGAGGAGCACGCGGCGCGTTTACTATGGTTAAATCAAAAATCTTCATCACTAAAGAAATCCGTATCCATCTTCTTTATTTCGTACACGGTTTCCGTTGTTACTCCCAGATCGTACTCGATCATTAGCTTTGTCAGCATAGCCCCGTCTACCAAAACAATCTTCGTAGTGTGCTGCTTGTTCGCATATTCCAAAGCTGTATTGCTGAATTTTGCTGTCGTAATAAGCAGTCCCTTTGTGGCTCCCTGACCGGCAAGCGCCCCAACAAACCTTTGGATTTCCGAACGCGGAATGACCTTATCCAGATCCCAACGTTTGGCTTGAATATAGATCACGTTAAACCCAAGCTTATCCTCACGAATGATTCCATCGATTCCTTCGTCCCCGGATTTGCCTGTTACAATACCTGCATCAGGCAGCGCTCCGCCATACCCCATTTTTTCAAGCAGCCTAACTACCAGATTCTCAAAGAAATCCGGAGTTTGCTTTATAATTTCAGCAAGCAGGTCATCCGCAAGCCGTTCGTTGATCCGTTGATACGCTTCATCGAATATATCCTGGGGGGTATCCTCTGAGACTGAGACCTGTTCGTCAATATTATCAGCAGCCTTCCGGTTTGTAAAATTGCGGAAGGAATCATACCTGCTCAAAAAATTGTTGTCGATGATGGAGGGGTTCTCTTCCTTTAGCACCCGCATCCCTTCCTGGGTCAGCCTGACCATACCCCGGGAAGGTTTTTCCACTAAGCCTGCTTTCTTCAGATAGGTAGATGCCCATCCGATCCGGTTATCAAAAACCGCCGTTTTCGCTCTGGGTAATTTAACTTTACGGTCTTCGCTTGTGACCCCCATGACTTGGGCCACATACTCTTTCACATCGTTTAACCTATGGGTATTGCCGTCCTGCAGGCTTTTAAGAAATGCCCGGTACATCTCGTCATACTTTGGTACAGCCATCGTAACATCCCTTTCCGGATACGTTTTCGGTAAGAACAGCTCTCTAAACCAACATGCAATTGGCTCGACCAATCGACAGCAATATTAGTACTATTATACGTTATCGTGAAAAATCCTGCAAAAATTAGAAAGCCAACAAATAATCATCAAATAATCATTGCTTTCCTTTCGACTCATCAGCCTCACATCCTCGCCCTCGCCCGGGGCAGCAGCGCCCCCACCTCCTCCATCATACCGCGGTTCATGATCGCGTCCATCACCTGGCTTTCGCTGAGCGAGCCGAGCGGCGCGCACTGTTCGTTTACGACCAGCACCATATGATAGCGGTGGGGTACGAAACGCCGGACCAGGCGGCCCAGCGGGAGGCTGGCGTCGGCGACGATCTGGCGCACCGGCAGCACCTCGGAACGGCGCAGTATATCCTTTTTATCGGAAGCCTCGCGCAGCATCAGCCATGCGGCGGTTCGCCGCTCCCGCAGCGAAAGCAGCATCAGGAGCGCCCCGGCAGCGGCAGGAAGATACGCGGGCGTACCGCGGACGAGGAGCGCCGCGCCCCATGCTGCCAGTATCGCGCCGCACCCGAACCCCATCCACGACGCGATCACCGTGGCACGCACAAGTCCCATCTCCCGCGCCAGCGTCGCGCGCACGGCGCGGCCCCCGTCGAGCGGCAGGCCGGGCATCAGATTGAACAGCGCCAGCGTAAGATTGATGCTGATGAGCCGCTGCACCACAGGCCCGGTGACCAGCGCGTACCGGTCCAGCGTCGTCAGCAGCATCACCAGCAGCAGGTTTGAAAGCGGCCCTGCCAGAGCGATCGCCGTCTCGGCGCGCGGATCCATCGCGAACAGACCGTCTATGCGCGCGACGCATCCCACCGGCAGTAGCTCGATTTCTCCGACATGAAAGCCGAACATGCGGGCTACCGCCACATGGCACAGCTCGTGAATGAGCAGCATCGCCAGCGTCATGAGAAAGGTGGGCAGCTGACCCAGCCACGCCATCGCCGCCACGACCGGGAACACCAGCAGGTGGATCCGCAGCCTGCATCCCCACAGGCGACCGATGCGCATGCTACCGCCCCTTCCCGCCCGTTTTAAGCCGCCGCCCGGCCCCGCCCGAGCCGGGCGGTTACGGCTCCTCGGCTATATCGGGAAGCAGCGGCTCCGGATCCACAGGCACGCCATCATTCCAGATCTCGAAATACAGCTTCGTCCCCGCGCACCAGCCGAGCAGCTCGCCCCGCAGCACATCCTGCCCGGTCTTGACCGCGGGCTTAATGCCGCTGAGTATCGTATCCCAGCCACCGCTGTGGCGCATACGGACATAGCTGCCCCAGCGCCTGTTCTCCCCCACATAGAATACCTGCCCGTCCATCGCGGCCGTTACCGCGCTTCCGTCCTTTACCGTTATCGTAAGCCCCGCGTGGTTCGACTCGACGCCCTCAAAACCGGCCGCGACCGGGCCGCGGGCCGGCCATGCAAACTCAGGCTCGACCCGGTCGATATTGAATACCTCGGCGGTCTTGTCGATCAGCGCGCTGACGAATTTGAGCTTGCCAAGGTCCTCAAAATCCGTCGGCGTATTGACCGTGTACGCGAGGCCATCCAGCACCGCGTCGACCATCGGGGTATCCATCATTTTCATGCCCAGCACCAGCAGGCATATGAGCAGGCATGCAGATATCTGCCAGCCCAGCGCGTTTACCCAGGTCCGGGGCGGATCGGGCTGGCCGTGAACCATGCGGGAGCGCCGCGCGGGCGGCGGTGCGGGTGCGGTACGGCGCGGCGTCGCAGCGTGCGGCCTGCGGCGAAGCGCGGGCGGCAGCAGCCGCCTGATCGCCGGGCGATCCCATACGACACGGCCGCTGAGCGCGTTGCGGTCCACGATGCTGGGCTCCTCCATCCGCAGGAGGGGCAGCTTATTATGATCCATCAGGCCTCACCCTTTGTCGGACGATATCATTTCTATTATATGGCTGTCCCCGCTCAAAGAGAATTGCGCGCGGTTTATGCGAAAAACTTTGAAATGAATGTAACCAAAGTTCCGGTAAACGTTTCCGGGTGTAGTATAATAGGACCATCAACAAAAGGAAGGAGCGCAGAAATCATGAAAGACCTGAAAGGGACCCGCACGCTGGAGAACCTCAAGTACGCCTTCTCCGGAGAGTCTCAGGCCCGCAACAAGTACACGTTCTTCGCCAGCAGGGCCCGGAAAGACGGCTATGTGCAGATCGCAAAAGTCTTTGAGGAAACCGCGGGCAACGAAAAGGAGCATGCGGAGCTCTGGTACAAGGCTTTCGCGGGCATCGACACCACATACGAAAATCTCCTTACCGCCGCCGCCGGAGAACACGAGGAATGGGCCGAAATGTACAGGGAGTTCGCCCAGGTAGCCAGGGAGGAAGGCTTCACCGAGCTGGCCGCGCGCTTCGACGGGGTCGCCGCGATCGAGAAAACCCACGAGGAGCGCTACCGCGCGCTGGCCGAGAACGTGAAAACTGGAGCTGTATTCAAGCGGGAGGAGCCGGTCACCTGGATCTGCCAGAACTGCGGGCACATCCATACCGGCACGCAGGCGCCCGAGATATGCCCGGTATGCGAGCATCCCATGGCCTACTTCAAGCTCCACGCGCAGGATTACTGATTGTCCGAGTACAAGAAATGAAGGAGGAACTCCAATGAAAGCGCTATTTAAATGCCAGGTCTGCGGATATGTGCACGAAGGCGAAGCGCCCCCCGCGAACTGCCCGAAATGCGGCGCTCCGGCGGAGAAGTTTACAAGGCTGGACGACGATGCCGCTCAGAAGATATACGACTCCGACCGCACCAACGATATCGAGATGGAGATCATCGCCCTCGCGTCGCGCATCAGCGTGTTGTGCGCCGAGGGGCTCGAGATCGGCCTCGATCCCGCATGCATCGACGCGTTCCGCAAAGCCCGCGACGAATCCTGGGTCATCAAGCAGCGGTTCAAGGCCGAGCTGGCCACGCATATGAACAAAGGCAAATGGTAATTGCCCGGACTGCCCGACCGAGCGCCCCAGCGGCGTCCGGTCGCTCCCATGTACCCCACAGGAAAGGAATCGGACTCATATGGATACTCTTGATGCAATCTATGCGCGCCGCAGCATTCGTCGCTATGAGGAGCGGCCTGTTGAGCCCGAGAAACTGACCGAGCTGGCCCGGCTGGCGATGGCCGCGCCCTCAGCGATGAACCGCTGTCCCTGGGAGATCGTGCTGGTGGACGATCCCGGGGAGCTGGCCGCGCTGCGCGCGATACTGCCGTTTGGCAAGTTCGCCGCGCCGGCGGCCGTCATCGTCTGCGGCAACATGAAGCGCGGGATCCCGGCGGCCGGACGGGATTTCTGGGTGCAGGACTGCGCCGCGGCGATGGAAAACCTGCTGCTGGGCGCTACCGCGCTGGGACTGGGCAGCGTGTGGCTGGGCGTCTGGCCGCTCCGAAGTGTCGCCGAGAAGCTCAGCGCGCATTTCGGGATACCGCCCTCGGTCATACCGCTGGGCGTCGCCTATATCGGATATCCCGCCGAGGAAAAGGAGCCCCGGACCCAGTACCGCCCCGAATGGGTGCACGTCAATCGGATGGGTCCGGCGCGTCCGGCCCGACCGGTCCGGCCC